>CP124529.1:2533333-2850000 GCA_029953615.1 Pseudomonas putida
CCAACGGCGAGGAGGCCTTGGCGCTGATCGAAAGCCTCAAGCCCGATGTGGTCCTGCTGGACATCGGCATGCCAGGCCTGGACGGCCTGCAGGTTGCTGCTCGCCTGTGCGAGCGCGAGGCGCCGCCGGCGGTGGTGTTTTGCACCGGGGACGACGAATACGGTGCAGAGGCTTTCAAGGACAGTACCCTCAGCCATGTGACCAAACCTTTTCAGGCCCAGGCCTTGCGCGATGCCTTGCGCAAGGCTGAAAGGCCCAACCGCGCCCAGTTGGCGGCGCTCACCCGGCCGGCCAATGAAGGTGGCGGCCCGCGTAGTCACATCAGTGCCCGCACGCGCAAAGGCATCGAGCTGATCCCTTTGCCCCAGGTGATCTACTTCATTGCCGACCACAAGTACGTGACCTTGCGCCACGAGGCCGGGGAGGTGCTGCTCGACGAGCCGCTCAAGGCCCTGGAAGACGAGTTCGGCGAACGCTTCGTGCGTATCCACCGCAACGCGCTGGTCGCCCGTGAGCGTATCGAACGCCTGCAGCGTACGCCGCTGGGGCATTTTCAGCTGTACCTGAAAGGCCTTGACGGCGACGCCCTGACCGTCAGCCGACGCCATGTGGCCGGTGTGCGCAAGATGATGCAGACCCTCTGAGCCTGTACCGGCCCAATCGCCGGCAAGCCAGCTCCTACAGGTATAGCGTCAGCCTTGAGCCTTGCACGGCCCCTGTGTGGCTTGCCGGCGATTGTGTCGGTACAGGTAGGTACAGGATCCTGATCCACATCTGCTAGCGATACCGGCGATGCTGTTATCATCGACAGCATTTCTCTGGATCGGGGCGTTTCATGTCCACTCGCGAAATCCGCATTGCCACCCGTAAAAGTGCCTTGGCCTTGTGGCAGGCCGAATACGTCAAAGCCCGCCTCGAGCAGGCCCACCCCGGTCTGCTGGTGACCCTGGTGCCCATGGTCAGCCGTGGTGACAAGCTGCTCGACGCGCCACTGGCGAAGATTGGCGGCAAGGGCCTGTTCGTCAAGGAACTGGAAACTGCCCTGCTGGACAATGAAGCCGACATCGCCGTGCATTCGATGAAGGACGTGCCCATGGACTTCCCCGAAGGCCTGGGCTTGTACTGTATCTGCGAGCGCGAAGACCCGCGCGATGCCTTCGTCTCCAACCGTTTCGCCAGCCTCGACGCGCTGCCGGCCGGCAGCATCGTCGGCACCTCCAGCCTGCGTCGCCAGGCCCAGTTGCTGGCGCGTCGCCCGGACCTGCAAATCCGCTTCCTGCGTGGCAACGTCAACACGCGCCTGGCCAAGCTGGATGCCGGTGAGTACGACGCCATTATCCTCGCCGCCGCTGGCCTGATCCGTCTGGGCTTCGAAAACCGCATCACCTCCACCATCAGCGTCGATGACAGTCTGCCGGCTGGCGGCCAGGGCGCGGTGGGCATCGAGTGCCGTAGCGCCGACCAGGAAATCCACGCGCTGCTGGCGCCGCTGCATCATGCCGATACCGCCGACCGGGTAGTGGCCGAACGCGCCCTGAACAAACGCCTGAATGGCGGCTGCCAGGTACCGATTGCCTGCTATGCGGTGCTGGAAGGTGACCAGCTGTGGCTGCGTTGGCCTGGTTGGCCAGCCCAGCGGCGGCACCCTGCTGGCGGCCGCTGCCCGCGCGCCACGTACTGCCGCCGAAACCTTGGGCGTGCAGGTGGCCGAGGATCTGCTGGGGCAGGGCGCCGAGGCCATCCTCAAGGAAGTCTACGGCGAGGCCGGCCACCCGTGAGCTCATGGCGCCTGTTGCTGACCCGGCCTGCCGAGGACTGTGCGGCACTGGCGCAAAGCCTGGCGGCGGCAGGGGTGGCCAGCAGTTGTCTACCGCTGCTGGCGATCGAGCCCGTCGCTGTGGATAACCAGCAGCGCCCAGTGCTGGAGGGCCTGCAGGGCTACCAGGCGATCATCGTGGTCAGCAAGCCGGCTGCCCGGTTGTTGCTTGAGCAACTGACCGATGCCGGCCTGCAGCCCCCCGTGCAAGGCTGGTTCACTGTGGGCGAAGCGACCGCCGCCGTGCTGCAGGGGGCGGGTCTGGCGGTGAGCGTGCCGCCACGTGGCGATGACAGCGAAGCGTTGCTGGCGCTGCCGGCCCTGCGCCAGGCAGTTGCCGTGCCGGCGCCACGAATCTTGATCGTTCGTGGCGTTGGAGGTCGCGAACTGCTGGCAGAGCGTCTTGCAGAGCAAGGTGCTAGTGTCGATTATCTGGAACTGTATCGTCGCTGCCTGCCGGCTTACCCGGCGGGCACCCTGATGCGCCGCATCGAAGCGGAACGCCTCAATGGCCTGGTGGTCAGCAGTGGGCAGGGTTTTGAACACTTGCAGCAAATGGCCGGTGCCGATTGGCCGCAGTTGGCGCGCCTGCCGCTGTTCGTGCCCAGCCCGCGGGTCGCTGAACAGGCCAGGGCCGCCGGGGCCCAACAGGTTGTGGATTGTCGTGGCGCCAGTGCCACGGCCTTGCTGGCAGCCGTGCAGCGCAGCGCTGCACCTGCCTCTTAAGGCGCTAAGCTGAACGCGATGCGCCCCCATGCAAAGGATGGATACGTGAGCGAGACTGTCTTGTCCAATAACGATCAGCCGTCGGCACAGGCGCCGGCGGAACCCGTCACCGCCCCACCTGCCAAGCGCTCCGGCAGTGGCCTGGCAACACTGGCCCTGCTGTTGGGCGCGGCCGGAGTGGCGGTAGGTGGCTGGGGTGTCTGGCAGGTGCGTCAGCTGCAAGGCAGCGAATTCAACCAGGGCCAGCACATCGAGGCACTGAACCAGCGCGCCGAGGCCCTGCAGCAGCGTGAGCAGCAGATCAGCGCGCAACTGGCCAGCCTGCCGGCGGCCAGCGAGCTGGAAGACCGCCGCCGCCTGGTGGCACAGCTGCAAGGCGACCAGCAACGCCTCAGCCAGCGCCTGGAAACCGTGCTAGGCGAAAGCCGCAAGGAATGGCGCCTGGCCGAGGCCGAGCACTTGCTGCGCCTGGCCACCCTGCGTCTGTCTGCGCTGCAGGACATCACCAGTGCCAAGGCCTTGGTCGAGGGGGCCGACGAGATCCTGCGCGAGCAGAGCGACCCGGGTGCCTTCGCCGCCCGTGAGCAGCTGGCGCGCAGCCTGGCCACGCTCAACAGCACCCAGCAACCGGACCGTACCGGTCTGTTCCTGAAACTGGCCGCCCAGCGCGAACTGGTGCAGCAACTCAGCGCCCAGTCGCCGGAATTCGACACCAATGCCGATGCCCTGGGCGCCCTGACCGCCGATGGTGATGGCGCCAGTCGCCTGTCGCAGTGGTGGGCCGAGATCTCCAAGTACTTCCAGATCGACTTCAACGCCGATGACAACGTGCGGCCGCTGCTTGCCGGGCAGCAACTGAACCAGCTGCGCCTGGCCCTGAGCCTGACCATCGAGCAGGCCCAGTGGGCTGCGCTCAATGGCGATAGCAAGGTCTACACCCAGGCGCTGGACGACGCCCGTAGCGTGCTGCTGGCCAACTTCAACGCCGACAACCCGCAAAGCAAGGCCATGCTGGACAGCCTCAATGCGCTGGCCGAACAACCGGTGTCGGTGGTTACCCCTGACCTCAGCGAAAGCCTGGCGGCAGTGCAGGCCTATATCCAGCGCCGCCACCTGCCGGCCGAGGCTGAAGGGGGCAAGCCATGAAGCGTGTCTACCTGCTGGCCGTGCTGGCGATCGTGGTCGCCGCAGCACTGGGTATCGCGGTTGCCAAGCACAGCGGCTACGTACTGATTTCCTATGGCAGCTTCCGCTACCAGTCGGGGCTGTGGGCGGCCCTGGCCGGCTTGCTGGCCGTGCTGCTGCTGCTGTGGCTGGTGCGCTACCTGGTCGGGCTGGTGCTGACTTCCAGCGGCGTGGTCAACCCGTGGTCGCGGCGTAATCGCAGCCGGCGCGTGCGCCTGGCCATCGAGCAGGGCCAGCTGGACCTCGCCGAGGGCCGTTGGGCCAGTGCCCAGCGCCACCTGCACCGTGCCGCAGAGGCCGAGCGCCAGCCGTTGCTGTACTACCTCGGTGCTGCGCGTGCAGCCAACGAGCAAGGCCGGACCGAAGACAGCGACAACCTGCTGGAGCGCCTGCCCTGGAGCGCCAGCCGCAAGCGGAACTGGCAATCGCCCTGACCCATGCGCAGTTGCAGATGGACCGTGGCGAAAGCGATGGCGCGCTGGAGACCCTGCTGGCCATGCAGGAGCGCCACCCGCACAACAGTCAGGTGCTGCGCCTGCTGCAGCGGCTGCACCTGGAGCGCGGCGACTGGTCGGCACTGATCCGCCTGCTGCCCGACCTGCGCAAAGGCAAGGTACTGCCGGCCGCCGAGCTGGCTGCGCTGGAGCAACGTGCCTGGGGCCAGAACCTGAGCCTGGCCACCACCCGTGGCGAAGACGCGCAAAGCGCCCGTCAGGCCCTGGAGCGCGCCTGGCAGCAACTGACTGCGGCTCAGCGCCAGGAGCCACAGCTGGTGCTGGCCTATGCCGAACAGTTGCGCCAGGTAGGGGCCCAGAGCGAAGCCGAACAGGTGCTGCGCACCGCCCTCAAGCGTGACTACGAAAGCCACCTGGCCCGCCTGTACGGCCTGGTGCGTGGCGATGACCCGGCGCGCCAGCTGCAAACTGCCGAAGGTTGGCTCAAGGCCCACCCGCAAGATGCCAGCCTGCTGCTTACCCTGGGCCGCCTTAGCCTGCAGAACCGCCTGTGGGGCAAGGCGCGCGACTACCTGGAAAGCAGCCTGCGCATGGAGCGCAACCCCGAGGCCTGCGCCGAGCTGGCACGCCTGCTCGCCAGCCTTGGCGAGACCGAACGCAGCAACCAGCTGTTCCAAGAGGGCCTCGGTCTGCTGGACGAGCGCCTGCTAGCCCTGCCTTTGCCAGAAGGCGTACGCGCCTGACCTACCCTCGGGCCCGTGCCAAGGTGCGGGCTCCGGGGGCGGGTAACTTGTCCACCGACGTAAGTTAGATCTGCAGTCCATTTCTTCAGATGTTTCCTACCGAATGGCTGGAAATTTCCTCCGCGATTCAGCGACTTGTCGTTGCTGTCGCGCCTTGAAACAAAGCGTGTCTTTCCTCTACCGTTTCAAGTCACTTCCATTATCCCGGGACCTTCACCGCCCATGCTGCCGGCCCGTTTGCGCACCTTTTTCCTACCTGCCTGCCTCGCTGCACTGGCGGTACTGGCTGCGTCCTTGCACCTGGAAAACGCCCTCGGCCTGGTGCCATGCCCGTTGTGTTTCAGCCAGCGGTTGTTGCTGGGCCTATACGCGCTGCTGTGCCTGACGGCAGTGCTGCAGGCGCCGGGTACGGCGGGCATTCGCTGTTACGCGCGGGTGACGCTGGCCTGTTCGGCTGCCGGGGCGTTGCTGGCAGCGCGACATGTCTGGTTGCAAGGGGATGCCAGGGCCATTCCTGTCTGCCCGATGCCGATCGGGCGTCTGTTCGAGCAGTCCTGGGGCGAGGCGGTTCGGCAACTGTTGCTCGGCGGCCCGGATTGCAACGCGCTGACCTGGAGCTTTCTTGACCTGACCCTGCCCGAGTGGAGCCTGCTGGCCTTCCTGCTGCTGGCGGCGCTGCCCTTGAGTTGCCTGCTGGCGTATCGTTTCCGCAGCCTGGCGAGAACATGACCTGGCGCAAGGTTGCGCCATTGGTGCGACCAATGGCCATGTAACAGGGTATTAAACACTTGTATGAACTTTGTCCGCTGCGTACCTTGAAGGCCAGACCGCGCGGGAATAATCTCCCAGCACGCATACCGAAAACACAACTGCTCGATGCCGTCTGCTGATGTCACCTTTGTGCTGCACGGTCGTGGTGCGAGGTGCAGCGGCATCTACCCAGAAGGGAAGAGATCGCCATGCTCGATAGTTGTCAGAACGCTCAGGAACGCTGGGGTGGGGTTCACAAGCTGATCGACCGCTGGCTGGAGGAGCGCCAGGAACTGGTGCAGGCTTTTCGCGCGCTGCGCGACGCCAAGCCGGCCTTTGCCGACAAGGACACGAACGGGGAGTTTTGCGCGCTCCTCGTCGACTACGTTTCGGCGTGGCATTTCGAAGTCTGCGAGCAGCTGGTCAGTGAAGCAAAGGCCTTCGGAGACGAGAAGGCGCTGAAACTGGCCGAAGAGATCAACCCACGGATCAACGACAGTACCCAGATCGCACTGGCCTTCAATGACCATTGCGCCAAGGGTGAGTGCAAGGACACCCAACGCTTTGCCGAAAAGCTGGGCAAGCTGGGTGGCCTGCTGCACGAGCGCTTCGAACTGGAAGACTGCCTGATCGAAGTGTTGCACAACGCGCACAAGGAAGAAGGCGCGGTCCAGGCCTGAGTATTGGCGTCAGTCGCCAACCGCCAGCAGCTCGATCTCGAACACCAAGGGTGTGTAGGGTGCGATCAGGTCACCTGCACCCTCGGCGCCATAGGCTTGTGCCGACGGGATCACCAGGCGCCATTTGGCGCCAGCGTGCATGTTTGGCAAGGCCACCTGCCACCCTTCGATCACCGAATCCAGGCTGAACCACTGGGGCGTCTGGTTCTGGTCGAACACCGAGCCGTCTGGCAGCCTGCCTACATAACGCACCTGCACCTTGCCACCGGCCTTGGGCTGCGCGCCCGTACCTGCTTGCAGTTCGCTGTAGAGCACACCCTCCGGTAGTTCGTGCACACCATAACGACCACGCTCGTTGGCCATGAAGCGTGTTTCGGCAGCCTGCAGCTTCTGCATGGCGGCATCGCCTTCCTGCGTTTCATGCTGCTGGAGCACGGCCTGCATGCGTGCCTTGTCGAGTTTCAGCGGTTGCCCCTGGTAGGACTGGCGCAGGCCTTCGACCAGCGCATCCAGTTGCAGGCCCGGCATCTCCTGGCGTAGCCGCTCACCCAGGCTGGCGCCTAGGCTGTAGGCAAGGTCATGTTCGTCGCTGTCGGCCAGGGCGAGGGGTGCCAGCAGGCATAAACCGAAAACAAGATATCGAGGCATGGTCAGTTCCTGCGCCAGTGAGCGGGGAAGTATGCCAGTGTTTCGACAGACTTCTGTTTTGTATCAACCAGTACTGGCCCTATCGCCGGCAAGCCAGCTCCCACCTCGATCGCGCCTGCCTTCAAGGCCTGTGCAGTACCTGTGGGAGCTGGCTTGCCGGCGATGAGGCCAGTACAGGCAGACAATTGTGCCGACATGGAGAAGGTTGTGGGCGATAGGGCCGGTACCGATAACTGCCAAATATCAGCAATGATTTATTCAGCAACTACACTTGCTCGGAGCTGCAAGATAACAACTTTGCCCAGGCATGCAACGCGGCGTAAACAATACTGTCAACATGCCCTAGCGGCGGTAGCAGCAGAAGCATAGTATGAGCCGCAATCTCGTCAGCCAGGAGGTAAACCATGTCGGCTAAAAAGAAGCCAGTAAGTACGCCGTTACACCTGCTCCAGCAACTTTCGGGCAGCTTGCTCGAACACTTGGAGGATGCCTGCTCGCAAGCGCTGGCTGATGCGGAAAAACTGCTGGCCAAGTTGGAAAAGCAGCGTGGCAAGGCCCAGGAAAAACTGCACAACGGTCGCCTGAAACTGCAAGACGCGGCCAAGGCAGGTAAAGCCAAGGCGCAGACCAAGGCGCAAAAAGTCATTGGCGAACTTGAAGAGTTGCTCGATTCCCTCAAGGAACGTCAAACCCAGACCCGTTCTTATATCCAGCAACTCAAGCGCGATGCGCAGGACAGCCTCAAGCTGGCCCAGGGTGTAGGCAAGGTTCGCGAAGCCGCAGCCAAGGCGCTTGATCAACGTGCTGCCAAGACCACCAAACCGGCAGCCGTCAAACCCGCCACCAGGGCTGCTGCGGCCAAGCCAGCCGCCAAAGCCACCGCTGCTGCAAAACCTGCAGCCAAGCCGGCTGCCAAGGCCACCGCTGCTGCCAAACCTGCAGCCAAGCCGGCTGCCAAGGCCACCGCTGCTGCCAAACCTGCAGCCAAGCCGGCTGCCAAAGCCACTGCTGCTGCCAAGCCTGCAGCCAAGCCGGCTGCCAAGGCCACCGCTGCTGCCAAACCTGCAGCCAAGCCGGCTGCCAAAGCCACTGCTGCTGCCAAGCCTGCAGCCAAGCCCGGCTGCCAAGGCCACCGCTGCTGCCAAACCTGCAGCCAAGCCTGCAGCCAAAGCCACTGCTGCAGCCAAGCCTGCAGCCAAAGCCACTGCTGCAGCCAAGCCTGCAGCCAAGCCTGCCGCCAAAGCCACTGCTGCTGCCAAACCTGCAGCCAAGCCAGCGGCGGCAAAAGCGCCAGCCAGAGCCGCTGCTGCCAAGCCTGCCGCGAAACCAGCGGCCGCCAAGGCACCCGCCCGCGGGGCCACCAAACCCGCCGCAGCCAAGCCTGTTGCCAGCAAGCCAGCCGAAACCAAACCGGTCACGCCTGCCGCCAGTACCCCGGTCGCCGGCACCAACTCGGCCACCCCGGCAGCTTCGGTAGCACCATCGGCACCCGTCAGCACCCCGGCTCAGGCACCGTCTTCGGCGTCCTGAAGCGCTGCCGCCGCGACGCGCAAACAAACAAGCGCGTCGTGGTGGCGGGCCTGGTCCGGCGCCAGCCGGGCCAGCCAGTCGTCCATGCACTCATGGACGCCCGCTGGCCACTGTCGCGAGCGCTCTTGCAAGCGTTCCAGCAAAGCTTTCTCGGCCAGTAATTCCAACCCCTTCACCTGCTCACGCAGCACCGCCAGTTGCGCATCACTTTGCGCTGCTGCTCGCCACTGTTGGCGCAAGCTACGTAATGGATTGACCACTTCGCGCTGCCAGGGCCCGGCAACCTCGCGCAGTACCTGTACGCGCTCGTCCCGCACAGCCACGCCACGCGCCTGTAGCCAGGTTGCACACAGCAGCAGGCAGACATCGCCACCTTGCGCCTGCAGGGCGAGGCAGGCCGCTTCCACGCCGGGCCTGGCATACAGGGCCAGGGCGTGATTCCACAGGTCGGTGTGCATGGTTCCACTCGCGCTATGGGCCGAGGAAGCTGGTAGACTCCGCGACCATCATGATCAGACTATCCAACCTCACTTTACAGCGTGGGCCGCAGCGCTTGCTAGAAGGCGCCGAGATGACCCTGCACACCGGTCACAAGGCCGGCCTGATCGGCGCCAACGGCGCCGGAAAATCCAGCCTGTTCGCCTTGCTGCGCGGTGAGCTGTCGCCCGATGCCGGCGATTGCCAGCTACCGGGTGACTGGCGCATCGCCCACATGCGCCAGGAGGTCGATACCCTCGACCGCCTGGCCGTGGACTATGTGCTCGACGGCGACGTGCGCTTGCGCAAGGTCCAGGCCGATCTGGCCGCGGCCGAGCAGGCCCACGACGGTACAGCCCTGGCGCGCCTGCACATTGAGCTGGATAGCGCCGACGGCTATACCGCCGACGCCCGCGCCCGCAAGTTGCTGGCCGGGCTGGGCTTCACCAACGAGCAGATGGACCGCCGCGTCGGCGACTTCTCCGGTGGCTGGCGGATGCGCCTGAACCTGGCCCAGGCCTTGATGTGCCCGTCCGACCTGCTGCTGCTTGACGAGCCCACCAACCACCTGGACCTGGACGCTATCCTGTGGCTGGAGGACTGGCTGAAGGGTTACCCCGGCACATTGTTGCTGATCTCCCATGACCGCGACTTCCTCGACGCAGTGGTCGACCATGTGCTGCACGTCGAGCAACGCAAGCTGAACCTGTACAAGGGCGGCTATACCGCCTTCGAGCGCACCCGTGCCGAGCGCCTGGCGCAACAGCAGCAGGCCTACGAGAAGCAACAGGCCCAGCGTGCGCACATGGAAAAGTACATCGCCCGCTTCAAGGCCCAGGCCACCAAGGCCCGCCAGGCACAGAGCCGGATCAAGGCCCTGGAACGCATGGAGGAGCTGTCGGCGGCGCATGTCGATTCGCCGTTCGACTTCGTCTTCCGCGAGTCGCAGAAAATCTCCAGCCCGCTGCTGAGCCTGTCCGAAGGCCGCCTGGGCTATGGTGACAAGGCGATCCTCGACAAGGTCAAGCTGCAGCTCACCCCGGGTGCGCGCATTGGCCTGCTCGGTCCCAACGGTGCCGGCAAGTCGACCCTGATCAAGAACCTCGCCGGCGAGCTCGAGCCGCTGTCGGGCCGCCTGGTGCGCGGCGAGAACCTGGCGGTGGGCTACTTTGCCCAGCACCAGCTGGACTCGCTGGACGACAAGGCCAGCCCGTTGCTGCACCTGCAGCGCATCGCCCCCACCGAGCGTGAGCAGACCCTGCGCGATTTCCTGGGTGGTTTCGACTTCCATGGCGACCGCGTCGACGAGCCGGTGGTGAACTTCTCCGGGGGTGAAAAAGCCCGCCTGGCGCTGGCGCTGATCGCTTGGGAGCGGCCGAACCTGCTGCTGCTCGACGAACCGACCAACCACCTCGACCTGGAAATGCGCCTGGCGCTGACCATGGCTCTGCAGGAGTTTGCCGGTGCCGTGGTGGTGGTGTCGCACGACCGTCACCTGCTCAAGAGCACCACCGACGATTTCCTGCTGGTGGCCGACGGCAAGGTCGACGTCTTCGATGGTGACCTGGACGACTACAGCCGCTGGCTCGTCGAGTACCGCCAGCGCAGCGCGCCGGCCAGTAGCGCCCCGGTCAACCCGGACAAGACCGACAAGAAAGCCCAGCGCCAGGCTGCTGCAGCCTTGCGCCAGCAACTGGCCCCGCACAAGAAGGCTGCCGACAAGCTGGAAGCCGAGCTCAGCCAGGTGCATGCGCAACTGGCCGAGATCGAGACTGCGTTGGGTGATGGTGGCCTCTACGAGGCGTCGCGCAAGGACGAATTGCGTGACCTGCTGGCGCGCCAGACCAAGCTGAAGCAGCGCGAAGGCGAACTGGAAGAGGCCTGGATGGAAGCCCTGGAAACCCTCGAAAGCATGCAGGCCGAGCTCGAGGCGCTGTCCTGAAAGGGCCAGGTATTGCGCTACCCTAAAGGGCTGCGCAATACCTGTGGGAGCGGGCTTGCCCGCGAAGAGGCCGGTACAAGCAGCAAATTCTTCAAAATCTTCTGGTTATTTTTTCACCAACACCTTAGCTTAACGTTTTGCAGCATATGTTCGAGCGAGGTGTGTGATGTCGATGGAAGTGTGGTTGGGCTTCTTTGCCGCCTGTTGGGTGATCAGCCTTTCACCCGGTGCCGGGGCGATTGCCTCGATGTCCAGCGGCCTGCAATACGGCTTCTGGCGTGGTTACTGGAACGCCCTGGGCCTGCAGCTGGGCCTGATCGTGCAGATCGCCATCATCGCCGCCGGCGTCGGCGCCATCCTGGCCGCCTCGGCCACGGCCTTCCAGGTCATCAAATGGTTCGGTGTCGCCTACCTCATCTACCTGGCCTACAAGCAGTGGCGTGCCTTGCCCATGGACATGAGCGATGAATCCGCCGTGCGCCCGATCGGCAAACCGCTGAGCCTGGTGTTCCGTGGCTTCCTGGTCAACGTCAGCAACCCCAAGGCGCTGGTGTTCATGCTGGCGGTGCTGCCGCAGTTCATCAACCCGCATGAACCGCTGTTGCCGCAGTATGTGGCGATCACCGTGACCATGGTCGCCGTGGACATGCTGGTGATGGCGGGCTACACCGGGTTGGCAGCGCGGGTGTTGCGCTTGCTGCGTACGCCCAGGCAGCAGAAGCGTTTGAACCGGACGTTCGCCGGGTTGTTCATTGGTGCGGCCACCTTCCTGGCGACCCTGCGCCGCGCGCCAGTCTGACAGACCGCATACAGGCCATTCGCGGGCTTGCCCGCTCCCACAGGTACTGCGCCGCCCTCGGGGCTGCAGAGAACCTGTGGGAGCGGGCAAGCCCGCGAATGGGCCACCGCTATTTCTGTTTGTCCACCAATCCCTTGAGCAAATCCACCGGCAGCGGAAAGACGATAGTCGAGCTCTTGTCCCCGGCAATCGTCCCCAGCGTCTGCATGTAGCGCAACTGCATCGCCCCCGGCTCCTTGCTCAGCATTTGCGCCGCCTGCATCAGCTTCTCCGATGCCTGCAACTCGCCCTCGGCATGGATCACCTTGGCCCGCCGTTCACGCTCGGCCTCGGCCTGGCGGGCAATGGCGCGCACCATCGATTCGTTGAGGTCGACGTGCTTGATCTCGACGTTGGCCACCTTGATGCCCCAGGCATCGGTCTGTGCGTCCAGCACCTGGCGAATGTCCGAGTTCAACTGCTCGCGTTCGGCCAGCAGTTCATCCAGTTCGTGTTTGCCGAGCACCGCACGCAGAGTGGTCTGTGCCAGCTGGCTGGTTGCCACGAGAAAGTCCTCGACCTGGATGATTGCCTTCTGCGGATCGAGCACGCGAAAGTAGACCACGGCGTTGACCTTGACCGAGACGTTGTCGCGGGTGATCACATCCTGCGGTGGTACATCCAGCACCACGGTGCGCAGGTCGACCCGTACCATTTGCTGGATCACCGGGATCAACAGGATCAGCCCCGGCCCCTTCACCTGCCAGAAGCGCCCCAGCTGGAACACCACGCCGCGCTCGTATTCGCGCAGTATGCGGAATGCCGACAGCAACAGCATCGCCAGCACGATCAGTACCGCGCCGAAGCCCAATTGCATGAACATGGTCATTCTCCTTGCGCCGCGGGCGCGGCGGCGCTCACTTCCAGCATGACGCCATGGCGCGCGGTCACCCGCACGTTCTGGCCCGCTTGCAGTGGCGTTGCACACTGCGCCTGCCATTGCTCACCCTGGGCCAGCACAAAGCCACAGAACGGGTTACCCGTCATCACCTGGGTGACGGTGACCAGGCTGCCGACGAGGCCGGCGTCACCGCTGACCAGCGCCCGTCGGCGGGCCTTGAGGGCCATGCCCAGCACACCGCCAATCAGCAGTGCCGAAAGCACCGCCAGGGTGCCGATCAGGGCCAGCGGGATGCCGAAACCAGGGGCGTCGGTGTCGATCAGGATCAGCGCGCCGACCACGAAGGCGACGATGCCGCCAAAGCCGACCACGCCGAAACTGGGCAGGAAGGCTTCGGCGATCATGAAAGCGATGCCGAGCAATATCAGCGCCACCCCGGCGAAGCTCACCGGCAACAGTTGCAGGGCATACAGCGCCAGCAGCAGGCAGATGCCGCCGACCACGCCGCCGAGCGTCGAGCCCGGGTTCATGAACTCGAACAGCAAACCGTACACGCCGATCATGATCAGGATCAGTGCCACGCTGGGGTTGGTTATCACCGCCAGCACCCGTGTGCGCCAGTCCGGCAGGTGCTCGACCAGGCTGGCGCCGGCGGTTTGCAACAGCCGAGGCTGGCCAGCGACGGTCAGCGTCTTGCCATCGAGTTTGCGCAGCAGGTCGGGCAGGTCATCGGCCACCTGGTCGATCACGTT
Source organism: Pseudomonas putida (assembly GCA_029953615.1). Lineage (NCBI taxonomy): Bacteria > Pseudomonadati > Pseudomonadota > Gammaproteobacteria > Pseudomonadales > Pseudomonadaceae > Pseudomonas > Pseudomonas putida. The sequence continues at coordinate 2,546,717 of CP124529.1, forward strand.
CAGCCGCAAGGCCTCGCTGGCAGACAGGCTGACCGCCTCGCGCACGGCCTTCTCCGCCCAATCGGCATTGCGCCCGCGCAGTTGCGCCAGACCACGAATGTACGCCGCTGCATCATTGACCTGCTTGCGCGCGAGGGTTTCGTCATCGCTGCCTTTGGCCTTGTCGTCCTTGGGCGTGCCTGGCGGGGCGCCGATCTGCACGGGTGTGGCGGCACCCACGTTGGTACCGGGCGCCATGGCCGCGACATGGCTGGCATAAAGGATATAGGTGCCGGCGCTGGCGGCGCGGGCACCGCTGGGGGCGACGAAAGTGGCGACCGGCACGGGGCTGGCGAGAATCGCCTTGATCATCTGGCGCATGGCGCTGTCCAGCCCGCCCGGGGTGTCCATGCGGATAACCACCAGTTGGGCGCCCTGCGCCTGGGCCTGGTCGAGGCTGCGTACCAGGTAGTCGGCGCTGGCTGGGCCGATAGCGTCATCGATGCCCAGCACCCAGACCGCAGCGGGCGCTGCCTGGCCGCCTGGCGTGATGCCAAGCAGCAACAGCAGCAACAGCCAGCGCCAGCAGCGGGCGATCACCTGTCGTCACCTCGATTGCCTCTATTGCACAAGTTTAGCCCTGCCTGCTGGTACCCGGCCTAAAATTGGAGATTGGGGGACGAAACCGGAGGTGCATCATGCGTATGGCAAAGACCCTGCAGGATCGCCTGGACAAGGCCAACTGCGACTACGACATCATTCCCCACCCACATTCGGCCACCAGCCTGGAGTCGGCCCGCACGGCCGGCGTGCCCGCCGAGCGGGTCGCCAAGTCGGTGATGCTCGATGACCGTCATGGCAACTACATCATGGCCGTGCTACCGGCCAACCGGCATCTGGACATGACCAAGGTGCGAATGTCCGGGGCCTGGCAACTGACCCGTGAAAGTGGCCTGCCGAGCCTGTTCGGTGACTGCGAGCGCGGTGCCGTGCCGGCGCTGGGTGATGCCTACCAGATAAAGATGCTGCTTGATTCGAGTCTTACCCGCCAGGGCGATGTCTATCTGGAGGCGGGTGATCACGATCATCTGATCCACATGAGCATGGAGCAATACCTGAAGCTGGTGCCGCGCGCCGAAGTGCGCGAGCTCAGCTGATGCTCTCAACCCATGCCGGGCCGGCATCGTCGACGACCGGTCTGGCGACGAGGAGGAACCATGGAAAAGCCGATTCATCCTTTGTCCGAGATTTTCAAACAGCTGGGGCTGTCTGACGATCCGGTCGATATTGACCGTTTCATCACCACCCATTCGCCGCTCGATGACGATATAAAGCTGGTTGATGCGCCTTTCTGGAACGATTCCCAGCGCGATTTCCTGAAAGAGAAGTACATCGCCGATGACGACTGGATTCCGATGATCGACCAACTGAACGAGGCGCTGCACCTACGCAAAAAATAAAGCGCCGAGTGGTGCCTGACGAGTGATTGGCCGTTGCTATGCTCAGGAAAACAACAAGGGGATAGCGCGATGAAAGATCCCTACGCACCGGGTTTCTGGTGCTCCGTGACGATCCTGGGCACGTTGACGGCCAGTTATTTCTACGGCATTCGGCAAACGCAACAGATGAACCAGGCAGTGCACTTCCTGTATGCCGCTGCCGCTGTCACCGTGGCGGTTGCCCTGGTGGCGCTGGCCTGGATCGCCTGGCAGCAACTGCACCTGAACAAGCGCGAAGTGGTGCAGGGGCGAACGTTGCTGACCATCTGGAACACCAAGGTCGCGCTGCGCCGCGTCGAAACGGTGTTCGACCGCTATTTCTGGGGCAGCTACTGGCATTCGGGGCGCACCTTCGAAGAGGTCATGGGCGAGCTCAAGGGCACACCGCTGGAGCAGAGCCTGGATGCCCTGAAACGCCAGTGCCGCTTGCTCGACCGCGAAATTCATGACCACCATCACCATTGGCTGGCCAATGCCCGCGATCTGTCCAGCGTGGCCCAGGCCATGGCTCGTGAACGCTACCAACTGGATCTGGGCGAGCCAACCCGCAGCGGCCATGGCAATACCGCCGTGCTCAACCGGGACCTGGAAGTACTGGTGTACACCTGGTCGGCGCGCCTGCGCAGCTTCGACCATCAACTGGACGAACTGGAGCGTGCCTACCATTGAGGTGCTTCATTCACCGCGGATGTACTGCTCCAGTTTCATGATCAGGCTTGCCTGTTCGGCGATGGTTTCCTTGACCAGGTCGCCGATCGACAGCAGGCCGAGCAACTCGCCATTGCTGACCACCGGCAGGTGGCGCAGGTGGCGGTTGGTCATCAGGTTCATGCAGTACTCCAGGTTCTGCTTCGGCTCCACGGTAACCACCGGCGCACTCATGATTTCGCGCACGGGGGTAGCGGCGGACGAGCGGCCCTTGAGCACCAGTTTGCGCGCATAGTCCCGTTCACTGACGATACCTACCACCTGGTTGGCCTCGACCACCGGTAGCGCACCGACGTTTTTCTCCGCCAGCAGCTTCAGGGCGTCGAGTACCGAGTCATCCGGGCCGATGGTGTACACGGTCTGGTGCTGGGATTTGGTCTTGAGGATTTGTTCGACGGTCTTCATACGGGCCTCTGCGGGTGGAAAAGCACTGTCTCGGAGTAAATAAAGCATCCGGCACGGCGCTCTGCACGGCAATGCAGGAAACGGCATCGAGTCGATTGAAAAACGTCATGAGTGGTCGCCTGTACCGGCCTCTTCGCGGGCTTGGCCCGCTCCCACAGGTTGCGCAATTCCTGTGGGAGCGGGCGTGCCCGCGAAGAGGCCGGTACAGTCAATCAGAGTTTCGGCATCTGCCCGATCCGCGCCACCATTTCGCTCACCACCTGCAAGTCCAGCATGAACTGCTCAACGGTCTTGAACTCGTTGTCGTTGTGCCCGGTGTACTTCACATCGGGCATGGCCAGGCCAAACTGCACGCCGTTAGGCAGGTCATGTACCGAGGTCGCACCCGCCGAAGTACCAAACTCATGCTTCATGCCCAGGTTCTCGGTAGCCACGTCAAGCAAGGCCTTGACCCATTCGCCCTCGGGGTTGCGGAACATCGGCTCGTCCAGGCTGTAGTCGAAGGCCACCGAGGTGTGGCTTTGCCGGGTCCATTTGCCCAGTTTGTCGGCCAGTTCGTCCTTGATCGCGGCAATTGGCTTGCCTTTCGGAATGCGCAGGTTCACCGCCAGTTTCAGGCCTTTTTCATCCACCCCGACAAAGGTCAGCGAGGCGGTCAGCGGGCCCATGAACGGGTCCTTGAAGGCCACGCCGAGCTTGTTGCCCAGGTAGTCCAGGCCCCAGTTGTCGGCGGCGTAGCGGGCGGCGTCGGTGAAGTGGTTGTGCTTGAGCGGCACATCCTGGCCCAGCCCGTTGATGAAGCCGAGCATGCGCGCCACCGGATTGACCCCGGACTCCGGCTCCGAAGAGTGGGCGGAAACACCGGTCACGGTGAGCAACACCTGCTTGCCCTCGGCCTTGGCAGCGATGCTGAAGTCGCCGCCATTGCGCTTGACGTAATCGGCGCCGGCTTTTTCCAACTGACTGGCCAGCTTCGCCGGGTTGTCGGTGACCAGTGTCGCGACCGAGGTTGTCGGGATCTGGTTGGTGGCCAGGCCGCCGGTCAGGTTGACGATCTCGGCGCCCTTGCCACTGGCCTGGCGCTTGCTGAAGCTGGCCATGACCGTGCCGTAGCCTTTCTCGGCGATGACCACCGGGTAGCCGCCATCGAGAGCCAGGTTGTAATCGGGCGTGGGGTTGCGCTCGAAGTAGTAGGGGATGGCATCGCCGCTGGTTTCTTCGGTGGTATCGATCAGCAGCTTGAACTGCCGGGCCAGCGGCAGGTTCTCGTCCTTGGCCACTTTCAGCGCGTACATCGCCACGACAATGCCGTTCTTGTCGTCTTCGGTGCCGCGGCCGTACATGCGGTCGCCGACCAGGGTGACCTTGAACGGGTCCAGGCGGGTGCCATCGGCCAGCTTCCAGTTGTCCGGGTTGACCGGTACCACGTCGGCGTGGGCATGGATGCCGACCACTTCCTTGCCGCTGCCCAGCGAAATCTCGTACACCCGGTTGTCGATGTTGCGGAAAGCCAGGCCGAAGCTGTCGGCCAAGGCCTTGATCTTTTCGGCGATCCGGAGGAACTCGGGGTTTTCGTGCTGCGGCGTACCCTCGACGTTGAAGGTGGGGATGGCCACCAGTTCACGCAGGGTTTCGCTGGCAGCCTTGCCATACTTGATGCGGGTATACAGGCCGAGCAGGCGGTTGATCTCGTTCTGTTGCTCGGCTGCCAGTGGCTTGCCGGCCAGGTAGGCGTCGAGCGTTGCCTCGAGGTTGTCGGCCTTGGCCAGGTCGTTGCCCTTGAGTTTGCCGAGGAACTGCTTGAAGTCGCTTGGGTCGCTGCCGTCGAAGGCTTTGACGATGGCTGCGGACTGCTGCTGGGTAAGGTTGGCCTGGGCCGGCAGGGTGAACAGGCCGATGCTGGCCAGCAGCAGGGTGGTGGCGGTAAGTTTTTTCAGGTGCATGGTTGTGCGCATTCCTTCGCCAATCATTGTTGTGGGTGACCCGTCGGGAAACGGGAAGACGCCCACGCTAACACCAATGACCCGTGGTACGGGAGTGCCAGAAACGCGACATGTCGCACAAACGAAAAAGCCCCGGGCACAGGCCCAGGGCTTTTTGATGTGGCGCACTCGGCGGGATTCGAACCCACGACCCCTGCCTTCGGAGGGCAGTACTCTATCCAGCTGAGCTACGAGTGCAACGCGCACGCATGATACCCATCTGATCCGGTGGCGTCCATCGCCTTGATCTGTAGCCGTTTTTACCTTTCGCCGAGAGTGGCCACGCCAGCAATCACCAACGCATCTATCCATATGCGATATCGGTATTTCCATGGCAGTTAATATGCCCTCTATCCTCTGGTCACAACTTGTTATAACAAGTCACCGATCAGCGAAGAGACCCCATGGCCGAACTGCTCCCCCTGTCCCCGGTACCGCTTTACACCCAGCTCAAGGAGTTGCTGCGCGAGCGCATCCTCGACGGCACTTACCCACCGCATAGCCGCATGCCTTCGGAAAGCGAGCTGGGCAAGGCCTTCGACGTCAGCCGCATCACGGTGCGCCAGGCATTGGGCGACCTGCAGAAGGAGGGGCTGATTTTCAAGATTCATGGCAAGGGCACCTTCGTCGCCAAGCCCAAGGCATTCCAGAACGTCAGCACCCTGCAAGGGTTGGGCGAGTCGATGACGCAAATGGGTTACGAGGTGATCAACCGCCTGCGCAGCTTCCGCCATGTGCCGGCCAATGCATTGGTGGCCGCGCGGCTGCAGGTCGAGGAGGGCAGCCTGGTCACCGAGATCCGCCGGGTGCGGTTGATCAACCGCGAACCGGTGTCGCTGGAGCTGACCTGGTTGCCCAAGGCCGTCGGCGAAAAACTGGAAAAGGCCGACCTGGTCACCCGCGACATTTTCCTGCTCCTGGAAAACGACTGCGGTATTGCCCTTGGCCACGCCGACCTGGCTATCGATGCGGTGCTGGCCGACAGCGACCTGACCCAGGCGCTGGATGTTGAAGAAGGTTCGCCGATCATGCGTATCGAGCGCCTGACCCATGCCGCTGACGGTACGCCACTGGACTTCGAACACCTTTACTACCGTGGCGATGCTTTCCAGTACCGCCTGCGTATCGACCGCCAGAAGGGGAGCAAGGCATGAGCATCCAGACTCAGGATTACGACATCATCGTTATCGGTGGCGGTACCGCCGGGCCGATAGCGGCGATCAAGGCCAAGGAGCAGGACAAAAGCCTGCGCGTGTTGCTGCTGGACAAGGCCAACGTCAAGCGCAGTGGTGCCATCAGCATGGGCATGGACGGCCTGAACAACGCGATCATCCCCGGCCACGCCACCCCCGAGCAGTACACCAAGGAAATCACCGTGGCCAATGACGGTATCGTCAACCAGGCCACGGTGCATGCCTACGCCACCCACAGCTTCGAAACCATCGAGCAACTCGACCGCTGGGGCGTGAAGTTCGAGAAGGACGAGACCGGCGACTACGCGGTGAAAAAGGTTCACCACATGGGCGCCTACGTGCTGCCCATGCCCGAAGGCCACGACATCAAGAAGGTTCTTTACCGTCAGCTCAAGCGTGCCCGAGTCGAGATCAGCAACCGTATGGTCTGCACCCGTGTGCTGCTCGATGGTGAAGGCGCGGCCGCTGGCGTGCTGGGTTTCGATTGCCGTAGCGGCGAGTTTCGGGTGGTGCGGGCCAAGGCGGTAATCCTTGCCTGCGGCGCGGCCGGGCGCCTGGGCTTGCCGTCGTCGGGTTACCTGATGGGCACCTACGAGAACCCGACCAACGCCGGTGACGGCTATGCCATGGCGTACCACGCAGGTGCCGAGCTGGCCAACCTCGAGTGCTTCCAGATCAACCCGCTGATCAAGGACTACAACGGCCCGGCCTGCGCCTACGTCACCGGCCCACTGGGTGGGTATACCGCCAACAGCAAGGGTGAGCGCTTTATCGAGTGCGACTACTGGAGCGGCCAGATGATGTGGGAGTTCCACCAGGAACTCGAGGGTGGCAATGGCCCGGTGTTCCTCAAGCTCGATCACCTGGCCGAGGAAACCATCCAGAACATCGAACAGATCCTGCACAGCAACGAGCGCCCCAGCCGGGGCCAGTTCCACGCCGGGCGTGGCACCGATTATCGCCAGCACATGGTCGAGATGCATATCTCGGAGATCGGTTTCTGCTCGGGGCATTCGGCGTCGGGGGTGTGGGTCAATGAAAAGGCCGAGACCAGCGTCAAAGGGCTGTATGCCGCGGGCGATATGGCAGCGGTGCCGCACAACTACATGCTCGGGGCCTTCACCTATGGCTGGTTTGCCGGTGTGAACGCTGCGCATTACGTGATCGGGCGCGAGTTCGCCGAGGTCGATGCCGAACAGGTCGAGCGCGAGCGCGCGCGGGTGTTCGCCCCGCTGCTCCGTGAGCATGGCCTGCCCCCAGCGCAGGTCGAGTACAAGCTCAGACGCATGGTCAACGATTACCTGCAGCCGCCGAAGGTCACCAGGAAGATGGAGATCGGCCTGGAGCGCTTTGCCGAGATCGAGCGTGACCTGGACCAGATGAAGGCCAGTAACCCTCATGAATTGATGCGTGCGATGGAAGTTTCGGTGATTCGTGATTGCGCCGAGATGGCCGCGCGGGCCTCGCTTTTCCGCGAGGAAAGCCGCTGGGGGTTGTACCACCACCGTGTGGACTTCCCCGAGCGCAACGATGGCGAGTGGTTCTGCCATTGCCATCTGAAAAAGGGCGAGCACGGAGAGATGACCAGCTTCAAGAAGGCCGTCGAACCCTACCTGATCGCCCTGGATACAGAAGAGCAGACCGCTTATGACCGGTTGCGTGTCAAAGCCGATGCCGCCTAAGCGACACCTCACCTTGTGGGAGCGGGTTTACCCGCGAACACCGGCGAAGCCGGTGCCATCCATCGTGTTGGATTCTTCGCGGGTAAACCCGCTCCCACAGGGAAACGTGCAAGCCTCTAGATAGAAGGGAGCCAATGAAGGCCCCGAGGACTCCGTGAAATGGCCTACCAGCCGCAAGAAATCTTCTTCCGCAGCAGTGCCCCCGTCACCATCGACGAAGACAAGTGCATCGCCGACAAAGGCTGCACCGTATGCGTCGAGGTTTGCCCCATGGACCTGCTGGCGATCAACCCGGCCACCCAAAAGGCCTACATGGCCTTCGACGAATGCTGGTACTGCATGCCCTGCGAAAAGGACTGCCCCACCGGTGCGGTGAAGGTCGACATTCCGTACCTGCTGCGCTGATTCATCCCGCCATCCGGTGCACCACCGGACGCCCCCCTGCAGTGCCCCTCGTTTCCCACCACCCAGGCCGGGGGCGGAGACGACCCAATTCCTATAACGACTCGAGGGGAAACACCCATGCGCCTTGTTGCAACCGTGGCCGGCCTCGCGCTGGCGCTCACTGGCCTGAATGCCAGCGCCGAAACCATCCGCATCGCCATCGGCACCCAGGACACCACCATCAATTGCGCCACCGGTGGCCTGCTGATACGCGAGCTTGGCTTGCTGGACAAGTACCTGCCGCATGACGGCAAATACAAGGATGCCAAGTATCAGGTGGAGTGGAAGAACTTCACCAGCGGTGCGCCACTGACCAACGAAATGGTCGCTGGCAAGCTCGACTTCGGCGCCATGGCCGACTTCCCTGGCTCGTTCAACGGCGTTGCTCACCTGGATGCCGGCAAGCGCAGCCTGTTCGTAAGCGTGCTGTCGGGCAGCGTGCACGGCAGCGGCAACGGCATCGTCGTACCTGCGGCGTCCAGCGTGCAATCGTTGGCTGAACTCAAGGGCAGGACCATTTCCGTGCCGTTCGCATCCACCGCCCACGGCATGCTGCTGCGTGCCGTAGCAGCCCAGGGTTGGGACCCGCAGAAGGATGTGCGCATCATCGCCCAGGCGCCGGAAATCGCCGGTTCCGCCCTGCGTAGCAACCGCATCGAGGCCCATGCCGACTTCGTGCCGTTCGCCGAACTGTTCCCCAACCGCGGCTTCGCTCGCAAGATCTATGACGGCGCCCAGGCCAACGCACCGACCTTCCATGGCGCCTTGGTCGATGCCGGTTATGCGAAGAAATACCCGGAAGTGGTCACCGCCTACCTGCGTGCCAGTCTCGAAGCCGATCGGCTGATCGCTGCGGAGCCTGAGAAGTACAGCGAGTTGATCGAGCAAGTCACCGGCATCGAGGCCGAGGTCAATTACCTGTTCCACGGCCCGCTCGGCCTGCAGACCCGCGACCTGACCTGGAAGCCTGAATACCGTCAGGCGGTCGCCACTTCCATCGATACGCTCAAGCTGCTTAAAAAGACCGATCGCGGCCTCGACACCGACAAGTTCATCGACGACCAGTACATCCGTGCGGCCTTCAAGGAGGCTGGCCTGGACTACGACAAGGCGCTGAAGGACTACGACCCGCAGCCACTCAAGGCCAATGACGCACTGACCGGCAAACCGATTACCGATTTCAGCCGCCTGGCGCAGATCTGGGTACGCGGTGAAGGCAAGGTCCGCCACTACGCTTCGCCGGAGGCCGCGCTTGGCGCCTTGGCCCAACTGGAGCAGGAGGGCAAGGACATCCGCGCCATCTACGCCCAGGCCGCCGACAGCGGGATCAAGTTGCTGGCGAACCAGGCCTGGTTCGTGCGCAACGCCAAGGGTGAACTGGCGGCGTTCCTGCTCAAGGACCAGGCCGAGCAGTATGCCAAGGCCCATGGCGGTGAAGCGCTGGACTTCGCCAGCGCCAACCAGAAGCTGGTCGCCCAGCGCTGACCGGGAGGCACCGACATGACCTGCAACCTCAAGCGCTGGCCGGTGCGCCTGGCTTCGCTGCTGGCCTGCCTGCTGTTCTGGCAGGTCGCGGCGAGCGCGAAGCTGGACCTCGGGCTGCTGACGTTCACCTATGTCCCCACACCGAAGGCGGTGCTGGAAGCTGCGTGGCAGTTGCTGACCTCCAGCACGCTGCTGGCGCACCTGGGCAGCAGCCTGTCGCGGGTGTTTGCCGGTTATGCCGCCGCGGCGCTGATCGGCGTGGCCCTGGGGTTGTTGATCGGTCGCTCGAAATGGGCCGAGGACACCCTGCTGCCGCCAATGGAAGTACTGCGGCCGATTCCGGCGGTGGCGTGGATCCCGCTGGCGATCCTGATGTTCCCGTCGTCGGAGCTGTCGATGGTGTTCATAACGTTCACTGGCGCGTTGTTCCCCATCCTGCTGAACACCGTGCACGGCGTCGAGGCCGTCGACCCGCGCCTGGTTGCATCGGCGCGCAGCCTCGGTGCAGGGCGTGGGTCCATCCTGCGCGAAGTGGTGTTGCCTGGCGCATTGCCGAGCATCGTCACGGGCCTGGCCATCGGCATGGGTACCTCATGGTTCTGCCTGGTCACCGCCGAGATGATCTCCGGGCAGTTCGGTATCGGCTACTACACGTGGGAGTCCTACACCTTGCAAAACTACCCGGACATCATCGTCGGCATGCTGCTGATCGGCGTGCTGGGCATGGGCAGCAGCGCCCTGGTCAAGCGCCTTGGCGAGTTGGCCACGCCTTGGTACCGCGCGCGGAGGGCCAACTGATGAACAGTTATCAACCAGCGCCAGGGCGAATCGACGGGCGTGGCCTGTCGATTCGCCTGGGGCACGGCAGCGAAGCATTCGAGGCGGTGCAGCGTCTGGACTTTGCCGTGGAGCCTGGCGAGTTCGTCTGCATCCTTGGCCCTTCCGGTTGCGGCAAGTCGACCTTGCTCGGCGCCCTGGCCGGGCACCTGGTGCCCAGCAGCGGCCAGTTGAGCGTGGACGGCCAGGCTGTTGCCGGGCCGTCACCGCAGCGTGGCATGGTGTTCCAGCACCACACCTTGCTGCCCTGGCGTAGCGTGCTCGACAACGTGGCCTTTGGCCTGAAGATGCAGGGCCAGGGCCGCGCCGAACGCCGCCGGCAGGCTCGTGAAATGCTGCGATTGGTGGGGCTGGACGACTTTGCCGAGCGCTGGCCCAGCCAGCTGTCCGGCGGTATGCAGCAACGGGCCGAGATTGCCCGGGTGCTGATCAACCGCCCGCGCCTTTTGCTGATGGACGAACCTTTCGGTGCCCTGGATGCGCAAACCCGCGCACGCATGCAGGAGCTGTTGCTGGATATCTGGGCAAGCATCCGCACCACCGTGGTGTTCGTCACTCACGATATCGACGAGGCGCTGTTCCTGGCCGACCGTATCCTGGTAATGAGCCCGCGACCTGGCCGCTTTATCGAAGACCTGCACCTGGACTTTCCGCGGCCACGCCGCGCCAGCCTGCTGACCAGCCCTGAATTCACTCACCTCAAGCGTCACTGTCTGGCCTTGCTCCGTCACGAGGAAGGCCGCGAACTTCCGCGCCTGACCCCGTTGGGCCTGCCGGACACTGAGCACCCACCGCTACGGATCGCGCTATGACTGAACGAACGACTGACAACCCCGACATCCTTGCTCTGCTGCCTCGCCTTGGTGCTGCCGACGCGAGTGTGCGCCGCATCGCCCTGATCGAACTGGCCGACCTGGAAGACCCCGATGGCTTGCCGTGGCTCACCGATGCACTGCTGGTGGACTCCGCCGACGAGGTGCGTGCCGAGGCCGCGCGCCTGCTCGAGGCCTGGGAAGAACCCGAAGTCGTGCAGGCCCTGTGCGCTGCGCTGGCCGACGCTGCCGAGCCGGTACGGCTGGCTGCCGCACAGAGCCTTAGCGAGCTCAAGAGCCTTGAAACCGGTCAGCTGATCCTGCCATGGGTCAAGCATGCCGATGCCTTCGTCCGTGCCAGCGCCCTGCGCGCCTTGCGCGAGCTGCGCCTGGAAGATGCTGCGGAACCTGCACTGCTGGCCCTGGCCGACGGCGATGCCGTGGTCCGGCGTGAGGCAGTGGGTATTCTTGGCTGGCTCAAGCACCAGCCGGCGTTGCCAGCATTGGCAACGCTTGCCGAAGACGAGCCGGACACCGAGGTGCGCCGTGCGGCCATCGGTGCGCTGGGGCTCGCGCGCGACAGCGCGGTGCTGCCCGCATTGGTGGCTGCATTGACTGACAAGGCCTGGCAAGTGCGCGAAGAAGCCGCTACCACGCTAGGCAAGGTGGGTCTGGCCCCGGCAGGCCCGGCACTGGTAAATGCGCTTGCCGATGACTTCTGGCAGGTACGTCTGCGTGCGGCGCGGTCGCTGGGGCGGCTGCGTCATGTTGCGGCCCTGGACGCGCTTGGCCAGTTGCTTGGCCACGGCATTGCCAACCTGCGCAAGGAGGCGGCTCTGGCCCTGGGGGAGTTGGGTCAGGCGCGTGCCTTGCCGGTGCTGCAGGCCGCCGAGGCCGATGCCGACCCCGAGGTGCGCAAGGCTGTGCGGATTGCCATGGCGCAACTGCGCGGGGCCTGCTGATGAACGCCCCGCAAGCGGTTCGCAACATGCGCGGGCCCGGGCAGCTGGTGCTGCAATGGCAAGACGGCGAGCACAGCCTCAGCCATGCCCGGCTGCGCGGTGCCTGCCCCTGTTCGCAATGCCGAGCGGCACGACTGCAGGGGCGTATCAGCTTGGTGCGCGATGATGTGCGCGTGGTGCACATCGAGCCGCAAGGATATGGTGTACAACTGGTGTTCAGCGATGGGCATGAGCGGGGTATCTACCCTTGGGCTTACCTGCGTGACCTCAGTGCCCGGTGAGTCTTCTTCGCGGGCATGCCCGCTCCCACAGGTTTGGTGCAAGGCTCAGAAAACGCGCGGTTCCTGTGGGAGCGGGCGAGCCCGCGAACACCGGCGTAGCCGGTGCCAGCCACCGCGTTGGATTCTTCGCGGGCATGCCCGCTCCCACAGGTTTGGTGCGAGGCTCAGAAAATGCGCGGTTCCTGTGGGAGCGGGCGAGCCCGCGAACACCGGCGTAGCCGGTGCCAGCCGCCGCGTTGGATTCTTCGTGGGCATGCCCGCACAGGCTCAGAGCGCAATCAGCTCCGGCCTCAGCCCTTCGACCCGTCGCACCGGCGGCGTCAGGTAACCGCTATCCCCGGTGATCTGGTGCAGCACCTTCTCCCGCAGCCCGTGAAGTGCTACACCCGTACGCAACCGTGGGTGGGGCAGGTCGATATCCACCACCGCCTTGATCCGCCCCGGGCGCGGCTCCAGCACCACCACCCGGTCGGCCAGGTAGGTGGCTTCTTCGGCGTCATGGGTGACCAGTAACGTGGTGATGCCGGCACGTTCGCGAATGGCCAGCAGCTCGTCCTGCAGTTGCTGGCGGGTCAGCGCATCCAGCGCGCCGAACGGCTCGTCGAGCAGCAAGATGCGCGGGCTGGCTACCAGGCCACGGGCGATCGCCACACGCTGGGCCATGCCGCCGGAAAGCTGGTGTGGGTACGCCGACTCGAAGCCGACCAGCCCCACCAGTTGCACGAACTCGTGTACCCGCCGCGCGCGTTCACCCTGGGTGAGCGGTTCGTTGACCAAACCCAGGGCGATGTTCTGTTCCACGCTCAGCCAGGGGAACAGCCGGTGTTCCTGAAACACGATGCCGCGCTCGCTACCAATGCCGCTGACAGTTTGGCCGTCGACGCGAATATTGCCGCTGTAGTCGGTATCCAGCCCTACCAGCAGGCGCAGCAGGGTGGATTTGCCACAGCCGGAAGCACCGACGATGGCAATGAATTCGCCTTGGTTGATCGACAGGTTGAAGTTGCGGATGGCTTCCAGCGGCTGGCCATCGACGCTGAACACTTTGCCGACCCCCTCGAAGCTGACCAGGGGCGGGGCGACGTCGGGCTGGTTGGCCGCGAGCAGGTGCGAGGTGTTGAAGGCGTTCATGCGGTTCTCCAGCGCGTGGCGCGTGATTCGAGGCGTTGTCCAAGGGTGCCGAGCAGGGCGCCGACCAGGCCGATCAACAGCATGGCGGCCATTACCTGGTCCATGCGGAACAGTTGCTGGGCGCCGATCATCAGGCTGGCGATGCCGCCGTCCGAGGGCATGAAGTATTCGGCACCGATGGTGCCCAGCCAGGCGTAGATCAGCGACAGGCGCAGGCCGGCGAAAATGGCCGGGGCTGCGCCGGGCAGCACCAGCAGGCGCAGGCGTTGCCACAGGTTCAGGCGCAGGGTGCGAGCCGCTTCGCCCAGTTGTGGCGACAGGCTGGCGATACCGCGCTGGGTGGCGATCAGCAGCGGGAAGAACGCAGCCATGCCGACGAACACCTGCTTGGCCCCTTCACCCAGGCCGAACCAGGCCGTGAGCAGCGGCACCCAGGCGAACAGGGCCACCTGGCGCAGGGCTGACAAGCTGGGCCCGAAGATACGTTCGGCATTGGCCGAAAGCCCCAGCAGCAAACCGACCAGCAGGCCAGCGCCACCGCCCAGCAGCAAGCCGGTCAGGGCGCGCTGCAGGCTCAGCAACAAGGCCTGCGGCAGCGAACCATCGGCCAGGCCGATCAGCAGGGTGCGCAGTACTTCAAGGGGCGAGGTCAGGATGTTGTTGTCGACCCAGCCGAAGCCGCTGCTGGCTTGCCACAGTGCTAACAGTGCCAGCGGTAGCAGCAGGCTCTGCCAACCTCGCGGTACGGGGCCACGCGCCTGCTCCCCTGTTGCCGCTTGCGGCCAGTACAGCAGGCGTTTTTCCAGGGCGGAGAAACTGCGCTCCAGCAGTGCGCCAACCAGGCCGATCACCAGGATGCACAGCAGCACCAGGTCGAGCATGAACAGCTGTCGTCCCCACACCATCAGGTAACCGATCCCTTCGCTTGAGGCCAGCAGTTCGACCGCCAGCAGCGAGGTCCAGCCGGTGGCCAGGGCCAGGCGTACGCCGGTGAGAAAGGCCGGCAGGGCAGCCGGCAGCAACAGGCGCAGAAACAGCAGATGGCGAGGCAGGCGCAGCGCCGCAGCGGCTTCCCGCAGTTTGGGCTGGGCATCACGTACACCGACCAGGGTGTGCAAGGTAACGGGAACCACCACGGCTTTCACCAGCACCACCAGCTTGAGCAATTCGCCGATCCCGAAGAACAGCATGAACAACGGGATCCAGGCCAGGGTAGGAATCTGTGCCAGCGCCACGAAGGTTGGCAGCACCAGCGTCTGCGCCTGCCGCGAAGCACCCAGCCAGACGCCCAAAAGCAAGCCGCTGCCGATGCCGACCGCCAACCCCCAGAACAACCGCTGCAAGCTTATCCACAGGTGCCCCCACAGCTCGCCGGAGCCAAACTCCAGTGCGCTCTGCCACACCAATGCTGGCGCTGGCAGAATCTGCTCGCTCATCCAGTGCAGCCGGCTGGCCACCACCCAAAGCAGCGCAATAACCACAGGCAACACCCACGGCAGCAAGTTGGCGCGATCCTGGTGGGAGCGGCCTTGCGTCGCGAATGGGCCGCGCAACGGCCCCCGAAACCAACCCCGACCTCTGCTCAGAATTCCATTCATCGGCCATCTCTCGAAGCGTTGTCAATTTATTCATTTATGGAATTAAAAAAATCCAAAAATGACTTTCAAGAGATAAGAGCATGCACTCCCTGCATACGGAAGCCCCCCGCCGTTGCGTTTTCCTCATATTTTCCATGCGTTTTCCGCAAGCCCGCCGCAGACCCGCAGCCCGCCTGATTTATGCCTTTAAGTTACTGAAGAATGAAGTTTTGATCTTTGTAGGTTCTAACCAGACCTGCCTAGCTTCTGGCCAAAGCGCCGGCCATCGCCGGTGGCAGCCTGCCAAGGAGCCTTGCCATGAAAACCCCGTTGCGCCACCTGATCACCGCCCTTGGGCTGGCCTTCACCCTCAGCGCCCATGCGGCTGAACCGGCCAAGCCAGAAAGCATCCGCATCGCCGTGCCCGACCTCAGCGCGGGCAGCAAGCCCAGCGCCGGTGGCGTGGTCGACGTGCTGCGTGACCAGCAACTGCTGGAGAAGGAATTCGCCAAAGATGGCATTCGCATCGACTGGCACTTCTTCAAGGGCGCCGGGCCGGTGGTGAACGAAGCGTTGGCCAACGGCCAGGCCGATTTCGCCTATCTCGGCGACCTGGCCGCCATCGTCGGCAAGGCCAATGGCCTGGACACCCGCGTGCTGTCGGCGGGTGTACGCGGGGTGAAGAGCTACCTGGGCGTCGTGCCTGGTTCCGGCATCAAGACCCTGCACGACCTCAAGGGCAAGCGCGTGGCGGTGTTCCGTGGCACCGCCAACCAGCTGTCTTTCGCCAGCGCCCTGGCCAGCCAAGGGTTGAGCGAGCGCGAGCTGAAGGTGATAAACCTGGACTTCAATGCCGCCAACGCAGCGCTGGCCGCCAAGCAGATCGATGCCACCTGGGGCCTGTCCAACCTGTTGTCGCTGCGTGAGCGCGGGCTGGTCGAGCTGCCGGTCAACTCGCGTGATCTGGAAGGCGCCGGCAGCACCCAGGCGGTGCTGCTGGGCACCGGCGATTTCATCCGCAAATACCCCGAGCTGGTTCAGCGCCTGGTCAACGCCCAGCAACAGGCCAGTGCCTGGCTGCGTGACGAACACAACCGCGAAGCCTACGTCGAGTTGGTGGCCAGTAATGCCAACTGGCCGCGCAGCATCCTGCGCGATGACCTGGCCAAGGAAGACCTCGGTCACTACTTCGATCCACGCCTGGACGCCGGATTCGTCGGCCAGCTGCAGCAGGGCGTGGACCTGGCCGCCAAGGAGCGCCTGATTCGTCGTGGCTTCCAGGTGGCCGACTGGATCGAACCCCGCTTCCTCGATGCCGCCCTGCAACAGCAACAGGCCGTGCAGGCTGCCCGCTGACCCCCGTAAACCCGACAATGACCGCAAGGATACGACCATGAGCAACGCTGCCCTGGCCACTGCGCCACAAAACCTCGAACTCGACATCCACCCGGTTGCCGGCCGCATCGGCGCCGAAATTCGCGGAGTGCAATTGTCCGCCGATCTCGATGCCGCCACCCTGGAAGCCATCCAGGCTGCGCTGGTGAAATACAAGGTGATCTTCTTCCGTGGTCAGACCCACCTGGATGACCAAAGCCAGGAAGCCTTCGCCAAGCTGCTCGGCGAGCCGGTCGCCCATCCCACCGTGCCGGTGGTGGATGGCACCAGCTACCTGTTGCAGCTCGATGGCGCCGAAGGCCAGCGGGCCAACTCCTGGCACACCGACGTGACCTTCGTCGACGCGTACCCCAAGGCCTCGATCCTGCGCAGCGTGGTGGCGCCTGCCTCCGGTGGCGATACCGTGTGGGCCAATACCGCTGCAGCCTACCAGGAGCTGCCTGAGCCGTTGCGCGAGCTGGCCGACAAGTTGTGGGCGGTGCACAGCAACGAATATGACTACGCGAGCCTCAAGCCCGATGTCGACCCGGCCAAGCTGGAGCGCTATCGCAAAGTGTTCACCTCCACGGTGTACGAGACCGAGCACCCGGTGGTGCGCGTGCACCCGATCAGTGGCGAGCGAGCGCTGCAGCTGGGCCACTTCGTGAAGCGCATCAAAGGTTATTCGCTGGCGGATTCGCAGCACCTGTTCGCGGTGCTGCAAGGACATGTGACACGCCTGGAGAACACCGTTCGCTGGCGCTGGCAGGCTGGGGATGTGGCCATCTGGGACAACCGCGCGACACAGCATTATGCGGTGGATGACTACGGGACCCAGCCGCGTGTGGTGCGGCGGGTGACCCTGGCGGGTGAGGTGCCGGTCGGGGGTGGATGGGCAACTCAGCCGCACTACGCGTAAAGGCTGATACCGCCGGGGCCGCTTTGCGGCCCATCGCGACACAAGGCCGTTCCTACAGGCGATCGCATGCCCCTGTAGGAGCGGCCTTGTGTCGCGAAACGGGGGCGAAGCCCCCGCCAGCTACAACTCGGTATCGCAGGCAATCAGCTGCCTGACCAGCCCCTGAGCCAGCGGCGATAGCCCATACCCCACCCGGCTCACCACCCCATAACGGGTATAGAACGCTTCTTCCTGCTCCAGCGTCAGGTCGGCCAGCTGCAATGCCACCAGTCCCCCGTCACGCTGATACGGCCGCAAGTTGGCATTGCAGGCAATGCCGATCGTGTCCGAATGCATCACCACATTCAGCAGTGCATAGCCATGCTCGCACTCCACCGTCGGTAGAAAATCCTGTCGCCCGCTGAGGTCGCTGAGGATCTTGCGGATGTTCGGCGGGCGGAAGTTGGTGGCCAGCGGGTAATCGAACAGGTCTCGCGCCCGCACGCTCTCGCGCTCGGTCAACGGATGCCCGACGCGGCAGCAAAAATGCCAGCGCTGCGGCGCCAGCTTGTGTACCTGGTAGTCCGGGTCGGACTCGAACTGGCGGGTGTCGGCGACGAAGAACTCGATCTCCTCGGCCACCAGCTTGCGGTTCAGCGCCTGCCAGTTATCCACCTGGAAGCAGGTCCGCGCCGCGGGGTATTCGGCGACAAAACGTGCCACTGCCCGCGGCACCAGGCCACCGGCTGGTGCCGGGCCGGAGCCGAAGCGCACCACGCCGGTGGTGGCGCCATTGAACTGGTGAATCTCGTTGACCAGGTTATGCGCGCCATGCACCAGCCGCCGCGAATGCTCCAGCACCAGCAGGCCCTGGCGGGTTGGCGCCAACTCCTTGCTGGCGCGGTCCACCAGGCGGCAGCCGATGTTGTGCTCGAGGGTCTGAATGCTGCGGCTGAACGCTGATTGCGACAGGTTTACCGCAGCCGCCGCAGCAACGAAGCTGCGGTGCTCGACAAGGGCAATGTAGTGGCGCAGCTGACGGAGATCGATATGCATTTTTTACATTGAAACTTTCGGTCGAATGCAATTGCTGACAAGGGTTGGTCCCCTTATAAAGGGAGTCCGTTATTCCACAAAATATGAATTAAAACTATTTATATCACTTAAAAGAATATAAGCCCGACTGACCGCGATTCGGTTCCGCCAACGGAAATGCTCGCCAGGGCCCATGCCTCAAGGAGCATTTGCATGTCCGGAGTTTCCCGTTGGCCTGCGCGCGCGTCGCGTTTCACCTTGCCACCCTTGGCTGCCGGCGTGTTGCTGGCGGCGTCCTCTGCCAGCTTCGCCGAAGAGCCGGCCAACACCACCCCGGCGGTGGAGCAGGAAGCCAAGCTCGGTACCGTCACGGTCAATGCCCGCCGCCGCGAAGAAACCGCGCAAAGCGTGCCCACGCCGATCAGTGTGCTCGACAGCGAAACCCTGGAGAGCCAGCGCATCTACCGCGTGCAGGACCTGCAGCAGCTGGTGCCCAGTACCAACGTGGCCTATGTGCATGCACGCCAGTCGAGCATTTCGATCCGTGGCCTGGGCAACAACCCGGCCAGCGATGGCCTGGAAGGCAGCGTCGGTATCTACCTGGATAACGTCTACCTCGGCCGCCCCGGCATGGCGGTGTTCGACCTGCTGGACGTGGAGCAGCTGGAGGTGCTGCGCGGCCCGCAAGGTACGCTGTTCGGCAAGAACACCACCGCCGGTGTGCTCAACATCACCACGCGCAAGCCAACCTTCCACCGTGAGGGCAGCATTCAGCAGTCGATTGGTGAAGACGGCTACCTGCAGACCCAAGGCAGCTTCTCGGGGCCGATCAGCGACACCTTGGCCGGGCGCATCAGCGCCTACCGCACCGAAGACGACGGCTATGTGAAGAACATCCACAACGGCGACGACCTCAACGGTGGCAAACGCCAAGGCTTTCGTACCCAGCTGCTGTTCAAACCGAGCGAAACCTTCAACCTGCGCTGGATCGGCGAATACAACGAAGAAGACTCCGACAACGGCATCCTCAGCCTGTACAGCACCGGCCCGACCATCAATGGTGTCAACCGCTACGAAAGCCTGGCCGCCCAGGCCGGCGCGACGTTAGTGTCGGGCAAGCACCGCAAGGTCAACTTCGACGCCGACCAGCAAGTGACGGTGTTCCAGGGCGGTACCTCGGTGGAGGCCAACTGGACCCTGCCCAACGACTTCACCCTGACCTCGATCACCGCCTACCGCTGGTGGGACTTCACCCCGCGCAACGATGACGGCCTCAACGTACCGGTCTTCTACAGCGCCGGGGTGTCGGTGCGCGACAAGCAATACTCGCAGGAAATCCGCCTGGCTTCGCCCACCGGTGGTGCCTTCGACTACGTGCTGGGCGCGTACTATTTCAAGCAGGACCTGGACAACAAATCCTTCACTTACTACGGGCCACAGGCGGACATCTGGAACCTGACCCCGGCCGGCGCCCTGGCCAATGTCGACACCATTGGTAACGGGCACATCGACACGGACAGCTATGCGCTGTTCGCCCAGGGCACCTGGCACATCACCGACCGGCTGGATTTCACCGCCGGCATTCGCGGTACCTATGAAGAAAAGAGCGCCTGGGTGACCCGCGATGCACCAATCGGTGGCGCAGCGGTAACCGGGGCCGCCGCAGCAGCGCGCCAGGGACGCGTAGGCGCCTATGATTCAGGCGACCTCAACCAGTACAGCTTCAGCCCCTCTGGCCTGCTGGGCCTGAGCTACCGCTTCAACGAGCAGCTGCTGGGCTACGCCACCCTGACCCACGGCGAGAAGTCTGGCGGCATCAACCTTACCGTTGGCGCTGCGCCACGGCTGGGCACCGACTCGCTGCTGGTCGGCACCGAGCGGGTCAACAATGCCGAAGTCGGCTTGAAAAGCTCGCTGTTCGACGACCGCCTGCAACTCAATACCAACCTGTTCTGGGCCGAAGTGCATGGCTACCAGGCCAACGTCTACGACCAGATCAACCGCGTGCAGTACCTGGCCAACGCCGGTAGCGTGCGCTCGCGTGGTC
Source organism: Pseudomonas putida (assembly GCA_029953615.1). Lineage (NCBI taxonomy): Bacteria > Pseudomonadati > Pseudomonadota > Gammaproteobacteria > Pseudomonadales > Pseudomonadaceae > Pseudomonas > Pseudomonas putida. The sequence continues at coordinate 2,567,048 of CP124529.1, forward strand.
TGGAGTTCGAAGCCACGGCGTTGCCGCTGCGCGGCCTCACGGTCAACTTCAACGGCTCGTGGAACGACGTGCGCTACACCGACTACAAAGACGCCCCATGCCCTCCGGAGGTGAGCCTGGCCAATGCCACCGCCACCTGCGATTTGTCCGGCCACCAGGTGGTCGGCGCCTCCAAGTACATCGCCAACCTCAACACCCAGTACAAGTGGCAGGCCAGCGAGCACATCGAACCCTATGTCACTGCCAGCTACGCCTTCCGCTCGAAGGCGGTGGGCACCATCGACGACTCCGATTTCGGCCAGATCCCCAGCTACGCGCTGGTCAACCTTTCCGCCGGTGTGCGCCTGGACCAGGGCGACGGTGTGGTCGACCTGTCGCTGTGGGTGAAAAACGCCGGTGACAAGACCTATTTCACCAGCCTGTGGAACTCCGCCAACGGTGGCTATGCCGGCGTGCTCGGCACCCCGCGCACGTTCGGCGCCACCGCCCGTTACGACTTCTGAGCACAAGGAGCTATGCCATGAATGCCAAGACCGAAACCCCTGCACTGCCTGAAGGCGCCTGCCTGACCGCCAAGGTTCCCGAACGTGACGAGGCGCTGCTCGGCGACGTGGTGGTCAACCCGTATCGCCTGGCGCCGCTGACCGCGATCATTCGCGACGGTGGGCGCAGCCTGAGTGCCGCGCACGTGCGCGTGCTGGGGCGGGGCGAGCGCGGTGTGGACATCACCTACGAAGTATCCGACCGTTCGTTGTGGACCTACGGCGGTATCCCGGTATTCGGCCTGTACCCGGATCATGTCAACCAGGTGGAAGTCACCTACAAGCTCGACGGCGAGCGCATCCGCGAGCAGTACCAGATCTACGCCCCGGCCGTGCGCCTGCCGGTGGTGGCCGCGCAGACCGCCGCGTTGCCTGAAGTGCAGCCGGTCAAGGTAGCGCCAGGTTTTGAAAAACGCCTGTACCTGTTCAACCACCTGCAGGGCGACATCCCGGGCGGGCGCGCTTTCAAGTGGAATGCCCTGGGCGGCGCGGCAGAATGGGACCAGGTGGGCAACAACTGGATCGCCGACAGCAATGGTGACGTGCGCTGGTACCTGGACATCGAGCAGATCCACGACGCCAACCGCCGCGATGGGCTGGGCGGCACCATGGGCTTCCAACAGACCCGCGACGGCAAGCTGATCTGGGGCCAGGGCCAGACCTACTCCAAGTACGACCTGCTGGGCCGGCGCATCTGGCAGCGCAGCCTGCCCGACAAATTCGCCGACTTCTCCCATGAAATCCGCGAGACGGCGAATGGCACCTACCTGCTGCGGGTGGGCACCAGCGACTATCGCCGCCCCGACGGCAAGCGCGTGCGCTCGATCCGCGACCACATCATCGAGGTCAACGAGGCCGGTGATGTGCTGGACTTCTGGGACCTCAACCAGATCCTCGACCCGTACCGTGGCGACCTGCTGGAAACCCTTGGCAAGGCAGCCATCCAGTTGCCGCCGGGCGTGCAGAAGCAGGATGAGCGGCTGGCCAACGAACTGGCTGAGGGTGACCTGCCCTTTGGTGACACCCCGGGGGTAGGCACCGGGCGTAACTGGGCACACGTCAATGCCATCGACTACGACGCCGATGACGACAGCATCATCGTTTCAGCACGGCACCAGGGCGTGGTGAAGATTGGCCGTGACAAGCAGGTGAAGTGGATTCTCGCCTCGCCCCAAGGCTGGCCTGAGCGTCTGCGCGAGAAAGTGCTGACGCCGTTGGCGAGCGAAGGCTTCGACTGGTCGTGGACCCAGCACACCGCCTGGCTGACCGGCAAAGGCACGCTGACCGTGTTCGACAACGGCTGGGGCCGCGACTTTGCACCGACCAGGCTGACCGGCAACTACAGCCGGGCGGTGGAATACCAGCATCGACGAGGCCAAGGGCACTGTCGAGCAGGTGTGGGAATACGGCAAGGAGCGTGGCGACGAGTGGTACAGCCCGGTGACCTCGGTGGTGGCCTACCGGCCGGAGACCGACACCCAGTTCATCTATTCGGCATCGGTGAACTTCCTGACCCCGGAGAAACTGACCACCACCGTGCTCAACGAGGTGCGGCGCGGGACGCAGGAGGTGCTGGTGGAGCTGAAGGTGCACAGCCGGCAGCCGGGCTCGGTCGGTTACCGGGCCTTGGTGATCGACCTGGCCAAGGCGTTCTGAGCCATCCCTTCCGGGAGGGCCGTCGGTCCTCCCATCCTATTTCCTTCAGCGCGTTCGTCTAACCTGTACTGGCCTCTTCGCGGGCACGCCCGCTCCCACAGGTACTGCACCGAATTCGAAACCGGTGGGGTACCTGTGGGAGCGGGCGTGCCCGCGAAGAGGCCGGTTGCCATTATGCAAATCATGAAATTTCCGCCAGGCTGTTCAACCATTCGTTCTTTTTTTCGAACAGCCTATTGTCCAACACCCCAGCAGCCGCTTAGCATTCGTTTGAGATTTCAAACGCTCGATGCCCTGCCTTGGGCGCTTTTCAACAATCAACAATTCGGGAAGCCGACATGCAGCTCAAAGACGCTCAGTTGTTCCGCCAGCAAGCCTACATCAATGGTGAGTGGCTGGATGCGGACAACGGCCAGACCATCAAGGTCACCAACCCGGCCACTGGTGAAGTCATCGGTACCGTGCCGAAGATGGGCACCGCGGAAACCCGCCGCGCCATCGAAGCCGCCGACAAGACCCTGCCGGCCTGGCGTGCCCTGACCGCCAAGGAGCGTTCGGCCAAGCTGCGTCGCTGGTTCGAACTGATGATCGAGAACCAGGACGACCTGGCTCGCCTGATGACCACCGAACAAGGCAAGCCGCTGGCCGAAGCCAAGGGCGAAATCGCCTACGCCGCCTCGTTCATCGAGTGGTTCGCCGAAGAAGCCAAGCGCGTCTACGGTGACACCATCCCGGGCCACCAGCCAGACAAGCGCCTGATCGTCATCAAGCAGCCAATCGGCGTTACCGCGGCCATCACCCCGTGGAACTTCCCGGCCGCCATGATCACCCGTAAAGCCGGCCCGGCCCTGGCCGCTGGCTGCACCATGGTGCTCAAGCCTGCCTCGCAAACCCCTTACTCGGCCCTGGCCCTGGTCGAGCTGGCCCACCGTGCCGGTATCCCGGCTGGCGTGCTGAGCGTGGTTACCGGCAGCGCTGGCGAAGTCGGCGGCGAACTGACCGGCAACTCCCTGGTCCGCAAGCTGTCCTTCACCGGCTCGACCGAAATCGGTCGCCAGCTGATGGAAGAGTGCGCCAAGGACATCAAGAAGGTTTCCCTGGAGCTGGGTGGCAATGCCCCGTTCATCGTGTTCGACGACGCCGACCTGGACAAGGCGGTCGAGGGCGCGATCATCTCCAAGTATCGCAACAACGGCCAGACCTGCGTCTGCGCCAACCGTATCTACGTGCAGGATGGCGTCTACGACGCGTTCGCCCAGAAGCTGGCCGCTGCTGTTGCCAAGCTGAAGATCGGTAACGGCCTGGAAGAAGGCACCACCACTGGCCCGCTGATCGACGGCAAGGCTGTCGCCAAGGTCCAGGAACACATCGAAGACGCCGTCGGCAAAGGCGCCAAGGTGCTGTCCGGTGGCAAGATCATCGAAGGCAACTTCTTCGAGCCGACCATTCTGGTCGACGTGCCGAAGACCGCTGCCGTCGCCAAGGAAGAGACCTTCGGCCCACTGGCGCCGCTGTTCCGCTTCAAGGACGAGGCCGAAGTCATCGCCATGTCCAACGACACCGAGTTCGGCCTGGCTTCGTACTTCTACGCCCGCGACATGAGCCGTGTGTTCCGTGTTGCCGAAGCCCTGGAATACGGCATGGTAGGTATCAACACCGGCCTTATCTCCAACGAAGTGGCGCCGTTCGGTGGCATCAAGGCTTCGGGCCTGGGCCGCGAAGGCTCCAAGTACGGTATCGAGGACTACCTCGAGATCAAATACCTGTGCATCAGCGTCTGATCGCACGGTAACGGTTTTACCTCTGCCAGCGGGGCGCGAGAGCGACGTCTCGCTGGCCTTTTTTACATCGCAGTACCTGGTGGCCAGGGCGTTCACGGCAGTCGATCAACGAATACTGTTCGCGAGCACTCCCAGCCACCCCCGAATAAAAGCGCCACTCCAGACCGGCGCAATGAGGGCATTATGAGCAAGACCAACGAATCCTTGATGCAACGTCGTGTCGCCGCCGTCCCACGTGGCGTTGGCCAGATCCACCCGATCTTCGTCGATACCGCGAAGAACTCGACCGTGATCGACGTTGAAGGCCGCGAACTGATCGACTTCGCCGGCGGCATCGCAGTACTGAACACCGGCCACCTGCACCCGAAAGTGGTTGCGGCCGTGCAAGAGCAGCTGACCAAGGTCAGCCACACCTGCTTCCAGGTGCTGGCTTACGAACCCTATGTAGAGCTGTGCGAAAAGATCAACAAGCTGGTCCCGGGCGACTTCGACAAGAAGACCCTGCTGGTCACCACCGGCTCCGAAGCCGTTGAAAACGCCGTCAAGATCGCCCGTGCCGCCACTGGCCGCGCTGGCGTCATCGCCTTCACCGGCGGCTACCACGGCCGTACCATGATGACCCTGGGCCTGACCGGCAAGGTTGTGCCGTACTCCGCTGGCATGGGCCTGATGCCAGGCGGCATCTTCCGCGCCCTGTTCCCGAGCGAACTGCACGGCATCAGTGTTGACGACGCCATCGCCTCGGTCGAGCGCATCTTCAAGAACGACGCCGAGCCGCGCGACATCGCCGCGATCATCCTCGAGCCGGTACAAGGCGAAGGCGGCTTCCTGCCAGCGCCGAAAGAGCTGATGAAGCGCCTGCGCGCCCTGTGCGACCAGCACGGCATCCTGCTGATCGCCGACGAAGTACAGACCGGCGCTGGCCGTACTGGCACCTTCTTCGCCATGGAGCAGATGGGCGTTGCGCCTGACCTGACCACCTTCGCCAAATCCATCGCTGGCGGCTTCCCGCTGGCTGGTGTGTGCGGCAAGGCCGAGTACATGGACGCCATCGCTCCTGGCGGCCTGGGCGGTACCTACGCCGGCTCGCCGATCGCTTGCGCCGCGGCCCTGGCCGTGATCGAAGTGTTCGAAGAAGAGAAACTGCTGGACCGCAGCAAAGCTGTGGGTGAGCGCCTGACCACTGGCCTGCGCGAAATCCAGAAGAAGTACCCGATCATCGGCGACGTCCGTGGTCTGGGCTCGATGATCGCTGTCGAAGTCTTCGAGAAAGGCACTCACACCCCGAACGCTGCTGCCGTTGGCCAGGTTGTCGCCAAGGCCCGCGAGAAGGGCCTGATCCTGCTGTCCTGCGGTACCTACGGCAACGTCCTGCGTATCCTGGTTCCGCTGACCGCCGAAGACGCGCTGCTGGACAAAGGCCTGGCTATCATCGAAGAGTGCTTCGCTGAAATCGCCTGATGTAATGCGCTTCAGAAAAAACCCGCTTCGGCGGGTTTTTTTTGTGCCCAGGAAAGCCATGGAGCGCTATCGTTGTCGAAGGATTTGCTCAGGAAGCTGCGATGGACTGTGTGTCAGGGCTATTCAGGAGTTGGCGATGAACGCTGCAGACCCCTCCCCACCGAGCGTACTGATTGTCGAGGGCGACCCCTGGGTGCGTGACCTGCTCAGCGAAATGCTGCTCAGCGTGCGCTGTGACGCCCGCCTGCAGGTCTGCGCCGACGGCTCGCAGGCCTTGAACGCACTGTCCAGCAAGCCCGACCTGATCATTGCCGCGCGTGAGCTGGCAGGTGTCGATGGCCTCGACCTGTTGCGCAAGGTACGCGCCAAAGGCCCGAGTTTGCCGTTCATCCTCATGAGCAACCGCATTGACAGCGCCAGCGTGCACGAGGTGCTCCCCCTGCACCCCACGGCTTACCTGAGCAAGCCGCTGAACCTGGACACCCTGCGCAAACGCCTGGAAGAACTGCTGCTGGCGGTTGACGAAGAAATCGCCTGCCCGGCGCCGGCCTTGCAGGCAGGTGCCAGCCTGCCGGCCTACCTTGAGCAGCGTCGCGCTACCGCCGATGGCGGGCCGCTGCTGGCCGATGTGGAGGTGGCGATCAAGCGCGCGCTCAACCCCCAGGGCCTGAACCTGAGAGTACTTGAAGAGCAAGTGCAGGGCGACCCACAGATCACCGCCGTGCTGATTGCTGCGGCCAACAGTGCAGCACTGCACCGCGAAGCACCGGTGCAGACGTTGCTGCAGGCCTTGAACAAGCTTGGCAGTACCCAGAGCATGAACCTTATCCTGGGCATGACGCTCAAGCGCAGTGCGCGCCTCAGTGACCCGCTGCTGGCGGAGCATGCAGCCCATTACTGGGCGTTGTCGCTGCACGCTGCCGAATATGGCCGCACCTTGGCACGCATGCTCGAGCTGGACGAAGGGCGTTGTTATTGCGCCGGATTGCTGCATTGCCTGGGCGACCTGGCGGTGCTGCGCTGCCTGCAGGAATGGCGGCTGGCCGGGGGCGAGCTGGACGAGGACCGGGTGCAGCTTTCGCTCAATGAGTTCGGTGCGGCGTTCGGTTCGGCGTTGCGTACGCGCTGGCGGTTGCCGTTGGGGTTGCGCGAGTTGATCGCGGCGATCTACCAGCTGGGTGGCGGGGTGTATTCGCGGGAGATCCTGGCCATGAACCTGGCCGGGCAGTTGTCGCGGCTGCCGGCTGGGCAGGGGCTGGAGAAGGTGGCCAGCAGCAAGACAGCGCGCCTGCTCAAGCTCGGCCTGCCGGAGCTGAGCCGGTTGCGCAAGGTGGAGAACCCGGAGGTGAAACCGCAGCAGGAAGAACCGCCTTTAGCTGAGGATGAAGTTTCGGGCTGAGATCTTGGGGCCGCTTTGCGGCCCATCGCGACACAAGGCCGCTCCTACACGGGTACGCGGTTGCCGTGTAGGAGCGGCCTTGTGTCGCGATAGAGGGGCAAAGCCCCCCAAAGGCTCAGCCGCGGACGATCTGGTTCTTGCCCTGCCGCTTGGCCTGGTACATCGCCGCATCGGCCCGGGCATACAGGCTGTCCAGTGCCGCATCCTCGTCAGTCAGCCCGGTCACCCCCTGGCTCACCGTCACCCCGTAGGTCTGCTCCCCATGGCTGAAGCTCAGCCGCTGGATATGCCGCTGCAAGCGCTCGGCAATCTGCTCCGCCACCTGGGCAGTACAGCCCGGAAACACCGCCGCGAACTCCTCACCACCAATGCGCCCGAACAAGTCACCACGCCGTAGCACGGCCTTGCCGCTATCGGCGATCTGCTGCAACACCTGGTCGCCTTCCTGGTGGCCGTAGCTGTCGTTGATGCGCTTGAAATCGTCGATGTCCAGCAACAGGAAGGCCAATGGCGTACCGTCTTCGCGGGCACTTTCGAAGGCTTGCTGGGCGCATTCGAAGAAGTGCCGGCGGTTGCTGCTCTGGGTCAGCACATCGGTGGTAGCCAGGCGCTGCAACTCGCCTTCGAGCTGCTTCTTCTCGGTGATGTCTTCGGCGATGCCGACGATGATCACCCGGTCGCCATCGCGTTGCTGGTTGATGTAGCACTTGTCGCTCAGCCAGCGGATCTGGCCGTCGGCATTGAGAATGCGGTACTCGCGGTCTTCCACCGAGCCCTTCAGCAGCACCTGGGCCAGGCTGCGCTCGGCGAACTCCAGGTCGTCGGGGTAGATGCTGTCGCGCCACTCGTTGTAGTCGGCCAGCACCAGGCTGGCCGGGCGGCCGAAGATGCGCTCGTAGGCGGGGCTGACGTACAGCACCTGACGGGTTTCCCAGTCGAAGGCCCATAGCACCGCATTGACACTGTCGAGCAGTGAGCTGAACAGCTGCTCGCGTTCGCTCAGGCGGGCAACCTCGCCCTGGGCGTGGAGCAGGGCAAGCAAGGTTTGGGCGGCTTCGGGAGGTGGGGTGCCGGGCAGTGTCGTTGGAATGTTCTTGGCCATGTGCACGGAGCAGATCTCGGCGTGAAAGCGTGCGGCCAGCATCTGGCCCGCCACGCGGGCGATGTGCCAGATATGAGTGTAAACGAGCGGGCGAAGTTCCGGTCGGCACGCCCCGCCAGGGGGGCGTACCGATCAACGGCGGTCAGGCGCCGGTCGGGCGCAGGGAGTAGGTTTTGAGCTGTGCCGCAAAGTCCCGCAGGGCGTGGATGCCGCTGGTTTCCGCGTCGTGTACCCAGTCTTTCATGGCGGCGAGCATGTCGTGGCCGTTGGCGCTGGTACGTGCCCAGATCTGCTGCAGCGCCAGGCGTTTTTCGTAGATGGTCTTCAGCGCCTGGCTGTGGGCGAGCATCGACTCGATGCGCACATGGTGGCGGTCTTCCAGCAGGCTGGTCTCGCGCGACAACAGGCGCTTGGCGCGGCGGAAGTGGTGGCGCAGCGAGGCATCGACGCGCGCCAGTTCCTGCTTGACCAGCGGGCCGATCACCAGCTTGCGGTACTGGGCCATGATCTGGAAGCGGTTGTTCAGAATGGCCATGGCGGTATCCATGTCCAGGTTGCCTTTGCCTTCGACCCGGTGGGCGATCGGCGCCACGCGCTGCACCTTGGCCAGGCGCAGCAGGCAGAACAGGCGGATCCACGCCCAGCCCATGTCGAATTCCCAGCGTTTGACCGACAGCTTGGCCGAGTTGGGGTAGGTGTGGTGGTTGTTGTGCAGTTCTTCGCCACCGATGACGATGCCCCACGGCACCAGGTTGGTGGCGGCATCTCGGCACTCGAAGTTGCGGTAGCCGAGCGCGTGGCCCAGGCCGTTGACCACGCCGGCGGCCCAGAACGGAATCCACATCATCTGCACTGCCCAGATGGTGATGCCGATGGTGCCGAACAGCAGCAGGTCGATCACCGCCATCAGCGCGATGCCGCCCAGCTTGTAGCGCGAATAGAGGTTGCGCTCGATCCAGTCGTCCGGGCAGTTCTTGCCGTAGATGCGCAGGGTTTCGGGGTTGCGCGCCTCTTCACGATAGAGCTCGGCCCCTTTGCGCAGCACCGTACTCAGGCCCTTGTGTACAGGGCTGTGCGGGTCGTCGGGGGTTTCGCACTTGGCGTGATGCTTGCGGTGGACGGCGGTCCACTCGCGGGTGTTCTGCGCCGTGGTCAGCCACAGCCAGAAACGGAAGAAGTGCTTGAGCGCGCCGTTGAGCTCCAGGGCCCGGTGCGCAGAGTAGCGGTGCAGGTAGACCGTGACGCTGACAATGGTCACGTGGGTCATCAACAAAGTGATGCCGACCAGTTGCCAGGCCGACAAGTCGAGCAGGCCGTTGTACCACATAGGTGTAAATACCCTCGAAATGCAGGGGGAAGGGTCGATTATCCCTTGGCCGGGAAATAAAACCAGTCAACCGTTCAGATAGGAGGTCACGACATGTTTCAGCCTTTATAATGCCCCATCCTTTTCTATGGGCAATTGCACCCGACATGTCTGTTTCCGTTCGCGACGCCTTGCGCATGGCTGCGCTGTATGTGGTGCTCTCGATCCTCTGGCTGACGCTGGCCGAGGTTGTGCTGCACAGCATGACTGACGACCCTCTGGCGGTGACCGTGGGCCGGCAGATCAACGTGGTTATCTGGGTGCTGTTCAGTGCCTTGCTGATCTACGTGTCGCGGGTGCGGCTGCTCGACTTCATCGGTGTTGGTGCGCGTATGCGTGGCGAAGACCGGGAACGCCTGCGCATGGCCGCGGCAGTGTTCGACAGCACCCTCGAAGGCGTGCTGGTGACCGATCGCCATGGCCTGATCGTGCACGTCAACCGTGCTTTCATGCGCATCACCGGCTACCGGCAGGAGGAGGTCATCGGGCAGCGTCCGAACAAGTTCAAGTCGGGCCGTCATGGGCTGGCGTTCTACCAGCAGGTCTTCGCCACCCTGGCGGAAAAGGGCGAGTGGAGCGGCGAAATCTGGAACCGGCGCAAGAGCGGCGAAATCTATCCGCAGTGGCAGACCATTTGCGCCATCCGCGACGACGAAGGCGAGCTCAGCCATTACGTGGCGGTGTTCAGCGACATCAGCGCGATCAAGCATTCGGAACAGGAACTGGCCTACATGGCCCACCACGACCCGCTGACCGGCCTGCCCAACCGTCTGCTGTTCACCGACCGGGTCGAGCAGGCGCTGGCCGCAGCCCAGGCCAACAAGCGCGGTTGTGCCCTGTTGTTGCTGGATCTGGACCACTTTCAGAGCATCAACGATGGCCTTGGCCACACCATTGGCGACCAGTTGCTGAAGCTGGTGGGCGAGCGCCTGGCTGAAATGCTCGGCAGCGGCGTGACCCTGGCGCGTCTTGGGGGCGACGAATTTGGCGTGCTGGCGGAGAACTGCCAGGAAGTCGGCCAGGCGGGCAAGCTGGCGCAGGGCATCATCGAGCGCCTGCGCGAGCCGTTCCTGTTCGACGGTCACCGCCTGTTCATCAGCGTCAGCGTGGGCATCAGCCTGTTCCCCAGCGATGCCTTGAGTGCCGAGCAGTTGCTGCGCAATGCCGATTCGGCGTTGTACAAGGCCAAGAGCAACGGGCGGGCCTGCTATGCGTTGTACACCGAAGAGCTGACCGCTCACGCCCAGCACCGGGTCGAAACCGCCGGCGAGCTGCGCCGGGCCCTGGAGCAGGACGAGCTGCGAGTGTTCTACCAGCCTGTGCACGACCTGGCGACCGGCCGCCAGGTCGGCGTCGAGGCCCTGGTGCGTTGGCAGCACCCCCAGCGCGGCCTGGTGCCACCGGGCGAGTTCATCCCGATTGCCGAGCGCACCGGGCTGATTGCCGAGATCGATGCCTGGGTGTTGCGCCAGGCGTGTCGGCAGATGGTGCAATGGCAGGGCGAAGGCCGGCAGTTGGCGTTCGTGGCGGTGAACATCTCTAGCCGCCTGTTTGGCCAGCACGCGTTGTACCAGCAGGTCGCCGAAGTGCTGCACGACACCGGCCTGGACCCAGCCCTGCTGGAACTGGAAGTGACCGAGAGCGCGGTGATGGAAGACCCGGAGGTGGCGCTGGAGCAGTTGCATCGCCTGCGTGAGCTGGGGGTGACGCTGGCTATCGACGACTTCGGCACCGGGTACTCGTCATTGCTGCGGCTCAAGCGCTTGCCGGTGCAGAAGCTGAAGATCGACCAGGGTTTCGTTGCCGGGTTGCCGCTGGATGAGGACGATATCGCGATTGTCCGGGTGATCATCGCCCTGGCCCGTAGCATGGGCATGCAGGTGCATGCCGAAGGCATCGAGCAGGCGGAGCAGGCCAGCTTCCTGCTGCAGGAACTGTGTCAGCTGGGGCAGGGCTACTGGTTCGGGCGACCGGTGCCTGCCGAGGATCTTCGTTGGGGTTGAGATCGCCGGGGCCGCTTTGCGGCCCTTTCGCCGGCAAGCCAGCTCCCACAAGTACTGCACAAGGCTGAAGGCAGCGCTGTACCTGTGGGAGCTGGGCTTGCCGGCGATGGGGCGCGCAGCGGCCCCGACCTATCGCTTGTTCAAGCCTTTCGCCAACCGGTCCCCACCCAGCTGGATCAACGCCACCAACGCCACCAGCATGGCAATCACGGTCAGCATTATCTGGCTATCGAAACGCTGGTAGCCATATCGGTAGGCAATGTCTCCCAAGCCCCCTGCACCGATCGCCCCGGCCATTGCCGAGGAGTTGATCAGGGTTACCAAGGTAATGGTGAACCCCCCTACGATCCCCGGCAGTGCCTCGGGCAGCAGCACGTGCCAGACGATATGCCAGCGCCGGCAACCCATGGCCTGCGCAGCTTCCACCAGGCCGTGGTCGACTTCGCGCAGGCTGACCTCGGCAATCCGCGCGAAAAAAGGCGTTGCGGCAATGGTCAGCGGTACCACTGCCGCCCACACGCCATAGGTGGTACCCACCACCAGGCGGGTAAAGGGGATAAGCGCAACCATCAGGATCAGGAACGGGATCGAGCGGAACAGGTTGACGAAGGCACCCAGCACCCGGTTCAGCAACGGCGCCTCGAAAATTCCGCCCTTGTCGCTGGTAACCAGCAGCACCGCCATCGGTACCCCCACCAGCAGGGCGATCAGCGACGACACACCGACCATCAGCAGGGTATCGAGCAAGCCTTCCAGCAGGCGATCAAACCACATGGCCCAGTACCTCCACATCCTCGGCCCATCGGCGGGCGCGTTCCAGCAATTGGTGGGTGTCGAGCGGCGAATGCCGCACCGACAGGATCAGTTGCCCCAAGGCATGTTCGCCAATGGTTTCCACGCCGCCCTGCAGCAGGCGCACGCGGCCGCCAAGGTCGTTGAACAGGGCAGACAGTTCGGGCTCGCCGAACAGGGTCAGTCTCAACACTACGGCGCTGTCGCGGCTCGCCGGGCTGGCCCGCAGGCTGGCTTGCAGCGCGGTGGGCAACCTGGCCTGCAACGGCGCGAGCAGGGTGCGGGTGACCTCGTGGCTTGGCGAGCCAAACACCCGCCAGACCTCGCCTTGCTCGACCACTTCTCCGCGCTCCAGCACCACCACTCGGTGGCAGATATCACGGATTACCGCCATTTCGTGCGTGATCAGCACGATGGTCAGACCCAGGCGCTGGTTGATGTCGCGCAGCAGTTCGAGAATGGAAGCGGTGGTTTCCGGGTCCAGCGCCGAGGTGGCCTCGTCGCACAGCAGGATCTCAGGGTCATGCACCAGCGCCCGGGCAATGCCCACGCGCTGCTTCTGCCCGCCGGACAGCTGCGCCGGGTACACGTGGTGCTTTTCCTGCAGGCCAACCAGGTCCAGCAGTTCGCGCACCTTGCGCTGGCGTTCGGCCTTGGCCACGCCGGCCACCTTCAGGGGTAGCTCGACGTTCTGCCACACGGTCTTGGCCGACATCAGGTTGAAGTGCTGGAAGATCATGCCGATGCGCCGACGCAGGGCCACCAGGTGGTCCTCATCAAAGGGCGCGATATCCACCTGGTCGATCAGCACCCGCCCCTGGCTGGGTTGCTCCAGGCGGTTGATGGTGCGCAGCAATGATGACTTGCCGGCGCCGCTGCGGCCGATGATGCCGAAGATTTCGCCATGGCGGATGTTCAGGTCGATGCCTTGCAAGGCCGGTTGCGCCTGGCCCGGGTAAGTCTTGCCCAGGCCGATGAAGCGCACGTGGGCTTCATTGGCCTCCGGGCGCAGGGCCTGCTTCCTGGCCGTCGGCGGCAGTGGTTGTACGGTAGGCGCCCGGAGCGCGCTGGCCTGGCTCATGTCAGCCCTCCCAACCGGCCTGGTAGAGCTTGCCGTGGGCTTTGTCCAGGGCTGCGCGCACCACTGGCGAGTGCTGGTAGATGTCGACGAACCTGGCCAGGCGCGGGTCGTCCTTGCTTTGCGGGCGAATGACGAACTGGATCACGTATTCCTTGTTCTCCAGGCCGTCGAACAGCAGTGCGGAGCCGGCGTCGAAGCTGTTGGCCAGGCGGATGTAGGCCGGGTAGCCCTGCACCAGGTCGGCGTCGTCATAAGCACGTACCAGTTGCACGGCCTCGACCTGAAGAATCTTCAGTTTTTTCGGGTTGGCGACGATGTCGTCTTCGGTGGCCTTGTAGCCGACCCCCGGCTTGAGGGTGATCAGCCCGGCCTTGGCCAGCAACTGCAGGCCACGGCCGCTGTTGATCGGGTCGTTGGCGATGGCCACGCTGGCGCCTTCAGGCAGGTCGGCGAAGCGCTTGTACTTCTTCGAGTACAGGCCGACGTTGTTGATGATGCCGGGGGCGTAGGGCACCAGGTTGAAACCCGCAGCCGCCTTGGCGTTTTCCAGGAACGGGATGTGCTGGAAATAGTTCACGTCGATGTCGCCGCTGTTGAGGCTGACATTCGGCGCGATCCAGTCGCTGAACTCGACCAGCTTCACCTCCAGGCCTTGCTTGTGCGCTTCTTCCACTGCGGCTTCCAGCGGGATGGCAAAGGCGGCGGTGGTGCCGATCTTCAGGGGTTCGGCAGCCAGCGCGCTGGCGGACAGGCCGAGGGTGAGGGCAATGGCCGCGACGGGCCGGAACAGTTTATCAAGCATGGTGCAGAGCTCCAGTCGGGACAGGGTCAGAGGTAAAGCGGTAAGCCGAGCCAGGGTGGTCGGCGGGCAAATGCGGGTGGTTGGCCTGGAACAGTTTTTCGCGCAGGGTGCCTTTGGCGTAGGCGGTCTTGTAGCGGCCTCGCTGTTGCAACTGCGGGATGACCAGGTCGATGAAGTCCTCGAAGCTTTCCGGGGTTACGGTGCGGGTCAGGTTGAAGCCGTCCAGGCCGGTTTCATCGATCCAGGCGATCAACTGCTCGGCCACCTGCTCGGGCGCGCCGACCAGGGTCACGTAACGGCCACCCAGCGCGTGCTGCTGCAGCAGGCGCCGACGGGTCCAGGCGTTGTCCTGCAACTGGCGTGTGGCGGACTGGATGGCGTTGCCCTGGCTGAAGGCAATCGGCTCGTCCAGGGCGTAGGCGGCGAAGTCGATGCCGGTGGACGCGGCGAAGTGCGCGACCCCGGCCTCGGCGCTGGCATGGCGCAGGTACTCGGCATGCTTGGCCTGGGCCTGCTGCTCGGTGGCGGCGACGATCACCGTGATGCCCATGAACACCTTGACCGCCTGCGGGTTGCGGCCGGCGGCCTGGGCGGCGGCGCGCACCTTGTCCACCTGGGCGCGAGTGGCGGCCTTGTCCTGGCCACTGATGAACACGCATTCGGCATGGTTGCCGGCGAAGGCCAGGCCACGCGGCGAGCTGCCGGCCTGGAACAGCACCGGGGTACGCTGCGGCGAAGGTTCGCACAGGTGGTAGCCGTCGACCTTGTAGAACTCGCCCTGATGCCGGACTTTGCGCACCTTTTCGGGCCTGGCATAGACGCGCTGCTGGCGGTCGGCGACCACGGCATCGTCGGCCCAGCTGCCTTCCAGAAGTTTGTACAGCACCTGCAGGTACTCGTCGGCCTGGTCGTAGCGGCGGTCATGCTCGGGTTGCTGCGCCAGGCCCATGGCCCGGGCGGCGCTGTCGAGGTAGCCGGTGACGATGTTCCAGCCAACCCGGCCATTGCTCAGGTGGTCCAGGGTGGAAAGGCGCCGGGCGAACAGGTACGGCGCTTCGTAGGTGAGGTTGGCGGTAAGGCCGAAGCCCAGGTGGCGGGTAACGGCGGCCATGGCCGAGACCAGCAGCAGCGGGTCGTTTACCGGCAGCTGGATCGACTCCTTGAGGGTAACGTCCAGCGACTGACCGTAGATGTCGTAGGTGCCGACGATGTCGGCGATGAACAGCCCGTCGAACAGGCCGCGCTCCAGCAGGCGCGCCAGGCTGGTCCAGTAGTCCAGGGTCTTGTACTGGGTCGAGGTGTCCCGTGGGTGGGTCCACAGGCCGTGGTTGATGTGCCCGATGCAGTTCATGTTGAAGGCATTGAGCAGGATCTGCCTGGCCATCAGATGGTCCCCCGGCGTGGTGGGTTGGCATCGTTGAGGTAGTAGTTGCCGATGGCGTGGTATTTCCAGCGCACCGGGTCGTGCAGGGTGTGCACGCGGGCGTTGCGCCAGTGGCGGTCGAGGTTGTGTTCGGCCAGGGTGGCCTGGCTACCGCCCAGTTCGAACAGCGTGGTGCCGGCTGCGAGGGCAATCTCGGTACTGATGGCGCGGGCCTCGGCCACCGCGATGGATGCGGCGGCCACGTTGTCGGCAGTGCTGTCGTCGCGGGCGCGGTCCAGGTATTCGCCGGCACGCTCCAGCAAGGCTTCGGCGGCGTGCAGGCGGATTGCCAGGTGGCCGAAGCTCTTCAGCGTCAGCGGGTCATCGCTGGCCTTGTCCAGGCCGGAGTCGACCCAGGGGCGGCTGCGGGTACGCACGAAATGCAGGGCGTCTTCGTATGCGGCGCGGGCGATGCCTGTGTCGATGGCAGCATGAAGGATCTGCGCCAGCGGGCCGACCGGGGTGGGGCGCTCGAAGGCACTCTGGAAGGGCACCACGTCGGCAGCGCTGACGTATACGTTGTCGAACACCACCGAGCCGCTGCCGGTGGTGCGCTGGCCGAAGCCGCTCCAGTCGTCGATCACCTGCAGGCCCTGGCTGTCGGCCGGAACGAAGGCCAGGTGCTGCACGCCATGCTCATCGACCACCGAGGTGGGAATGCGCTGGGCGTAGATGGCGCCAGTAGCGTAGAACTTGCGGCCATCGATGCGAAACCCGTCGCCGTCGCGGCTCAGGCGGGTGGTGCGCTCGTTGGCGGTCTTGGTGCCCAGTTCGGCCAGGGCGTTGCCGAAGCGCTTGCCCGCCAGTACTTCGGCGTACAGGCGTTGTTGCTGTTCGGGCGTGCCGTTTACCCGCAGCACTTCCAGTGCGTAAAAATGGTTTTGCGGGATTTGCCCGAGCGAGCCGTCGGCCTGGGCGATCCGGGCGATGACCTTGGCCAGGGTGACGTTGGACACGCCGGCACCGCCGAACGCCTTGGGCACGCTGATGGCCCACAGGCCGGAGCGGGTGAACAGCTCGAGCTCGGCGTGCGGCAGGTGGCGCTCGCGGTCGCGCAGGGCGCTGTCGCGGCGTAGCTGTTGGGCGATGTCTTCGGCGACGTTCAGCGCTTCGGTGTCGCTGGTGATGATGTTTGTAGTCATGTTGTTCTCCGGGGCCCTGGGGGCCGCTTCGCGCCCCATCGCGACACAAGGCCGCTCCTACAGTAGGTACGCGATCCCTTGTAGGAGCGGCCTTGTGTCGCGATGGGCTGCAAAGCAGCCCCCAGGGCCTTTGAATCAGATCCAGGAATGCCGCGCGGGCAAGGTGCCGTTCAGGTAGTACGCGCCAACCGCGTGATACTTCCAGCGCACCGGGTCGTGCAGGGTGTGCACCCGGGCATTGCGCCAGTGGCGGTCGAGGTTGAACTCGGCAAGGGTGGCGCGGCTGCCAGCCAGCTCGAACAGCTTTTCGCTGGCCTGCAGGGCAATCTCCGTAGTCAGCACCTTGGCCTCGGCCACCGCGATCGACGCCCGTGCTGCGCTGGCGGCATCCACCGGTGCGGCATTGACCTCGTCGAGCACCCGCGCGGCCTTGCGCAGCAGGGCTTCGGCGGCGTGCAGTTCGAGCTTCAGGCGGCCGATGTCGGCGATTACATAAGGGTCGTCGCTGGCGCGATCGACCTTGGCCTCGATCCATGGCCGGGCCTTTTCGCGCACGAAGCTGATGGCGTCTTCGATCGCCGCCTCGGCAATGCCGGCATCGATCGCCGCCTGGATCAGCTGCGAAGCCGCGCCCTGGATGTTGGGAATGTCGCGCTGGCGCCAGTTGTCGATCACCAGGTCGGCATCCACCGGAACCTGGTCGAGCAGCACGGTGCCGCTGGCAGTGGTGCGCTGGCCGAACCCGGACCAGTCATCGACGATGCGCAGCCCCGGGCTGCCTCGGCGTACGAAAGCCAGGCGCTGGCGACCTTCGTCGTCCAGTGCCTTGACCGCCACCCAGTGGGCGAACAGGGCGCCGGTGGAATAGAACTTCTCGCCGCTGATGCGATAGCTGTCGCCGACGCGGGTGATTCTGGCCTTGAGGGTGAGGGTGTCCTTGGTTCCGCGCTCCGGGCCGGCATTGCCGATGCGCCAGCCGTCGAGCACGCTGCGGAAGATCACCGCCTGCTGTGCCTCTGTGGCGGTCAGGCGCAGCAGTTGCAGCATGCCGAACTGGTTCTGCGGGATCTGCCCCAGGGCCGGGTCGGCAGCGCTGATCAGGCGAAATACTTCGGCTACGGTCTCGAACGAAACATCGGGGCCGCCATGGGCCTTGGGAACGCTGATGCTGCCCAGGCCGCTGCGGGTGAACAGTTCGATCTCGGCCCATGGCAGCTTGCGTTGCTGGTCGCGGCGGGCGGCCTGCTCGCGGGCGACCTCGGCCACTTCGCGGGCCGCTTGCAGGGCTTCGGCGTCGTTGCGCAGTACCTTGGCCGGCAGCAGCAAGGGCGAGCTGTCGAGATCGCTGTGGAATTGAGTATTGGGTTGGCTGGACATCAGTACCGCTCCTTGGCTGCACTCAATGCCCTGGCGTTACGCACTGGGGTGATTGTGATCCTGACCATTCCTGACCTCACAAAAAAGTAGTGCCGCTACAGCTGATCGCGACAGATATGTGCTGGTCCGGTGGTCCGGTTTATATACCCTAATGCTTTATAAAAAGTTTATGAACTAACTCTTTGGAATATCTATAGAAGGAGGATTTTGCTGTGGATGTACTGGCCCTATCGCCGGCAAGCCAGCTCCCACAGGTACCCCACAGTATTCAAGACCTGTGGAGTACCTGTGGGAGCTGGCTTGCCGGCGATAGGGCCAGTGCAGGTTTATTCGGAGGCAGCAGTCCCCAGGAACTTGCGCAGGAACTGCCGGGTACGCTCTTCCTTTGGCGCTGCAAACAGCGCCTTGGCCTCGCCCTGTTCCACGATCACGCCCTTGTCGAAGAAGATCACCCGGTTCGCCACGTCGCGGGCAAAGCTCATCTCGTGGGTAACGATGATCATGGTGCGCTTTTCCTCGGCCAGGCCGCGGATGGTCGCCAGCACTTCACCCACCAGTTCGGGGTCCAGCGCCGAAGTCGGCTCGTCGAACAGGATTACCTCCGGCTCCATGGCCAGGGCGCGGGCGATGGCCACCCGTTGCTGCTGGCCACCGGACAGGCGCCGCGGGTAGGCGTCTTCCTTGCCCGCCAGGCCGACCTTGGCCAGCAGGCGCCGGCCCAGTTCGATGGCCTGCTCGCGGGGCGTCTTCTTGACGATCACTGGCCCCTCGATCACGTTTTCCAGGGCAGTGCGGTGAGGGAACAGGTTGAAGTTCTGAAACACGAACCCGGCCTGCTGGCGCAAACGGCGGATCGCACTTTGCTGTCCACCCAGCGGGCGGTTGGCATCGATGCTGATATCGCCAATCTGTATCTGCCCGGCATCGGGTGTTTCCAGCAGGTTGAGGCAACGCAGGAAGGTGGTCTTGCCCGAGCCGCTGGGGCCGATGATGGCCACCACTTCGCCGGGCTGCACGGTCAGGTCGATACCGTTGAGCACGGTCTGGCCCTTGAACCGCTTGGTCAGGCCTTTGACTTCAATCATGCTCAATGCTCCTGGTCATGCTGGTTGACTCGCGCTTCCATGCGGTTCTGGAAGTGCGCGAGGATGCTGCACAGCACCCAGTAGATGACCGCCACCGCCACGTACATGGTGAACACTTCGAAGGTGCGCGCGGTAATCAGCTGGGCCTGGCGGAACAGTTCCGGCACCTGGATGGTCGCCGCCAGGGCGGTGTCCTTGACCAGCGAAATGAAGCTGTTGCCCAACGGCGGCAGTGCGGTGCGCAAGGCCTGGGGCAGGATCGCCCGGCGCATGGCCTGGACTCGGGTCATGCCGATACTGGCCGCGGCTTCCCACTGGCCACGGTCGATCGAGGAAATCGCCGCGCGCAGGATTTCGCAGATGTAGGCGGCCATGTTCAGCGACAGGCCGATCAGCGACGCCGGGATCGGGTCGAGCTCGATGCCGATCTGCGGCATGCCGAAGTAGATGACGAACAGCTGCACCAGCAGCGGCGTGCCGCGGAAGAACGACACGTAGACCCGGGCCAGCCAGTTCAGCGGCAGGATCTTCGACAGCCGCATCAACGCCAGGGCAAAGCCCAGCAGCAGGCCGAAGAACATGCCGCCAACACTGAGCAGCACTGTATAACCCGCGCCTTTCAGCAGGAAGGGCGCGGAGTCGACAACGAGTTGCAGGCTTTCAGCGATCATTTGGTGACATCGGCACCGAAGTATTTCTCGGACAGCTTGGCCAGCGTGCCGTCAGCCTTGAGCTTGTCCAGTGCCTTGTTGATTGCCGCCAGCAGTTCCGGCTCGCCCTTGCGCAGGGCCACGCCGCTTTCCAGGCGCGAGAAGGCATCGCCGGCCAGCTCGGTGTCCTTGGCTTTCTGTGCGTATTCCAGCGCAGCCAGGCGGTCGATCAGGATAGCGTCGATGCGGCCATTACGCAGGTCGGCGAACTTGCTCGGGTCGTCCTCATAGGTACGCACATCGGCTTGCGGCACGTCCTGCTTGACCCATTGCTCGTAGTTGGTACCCAGGCCTACACCAACCTTCTTGCCGGCCAGGTCGGCAGCCTTGTGGATGTTCAGCTGCTCGGCCTTCTTCTTCAGGATCAGTGCCTGGATGCCGGAGATGGTGTAAGGCTCGGAGAAGTCATACTTCTTCTTGCGCTCTTCGGAAATGGTTACCTGGTTGATCACTACGTCCAGGCGTTTGGACTCCAGTGCGGCGAGGATGCCGTCCCACTTGGTCGGCTGCACCTTGGCCTTGACCCCCAGCTCCTTGGCCAGCAGTTCGGACAGCTCCACTTCGAAGCCGGTCAGCTTGCCGTTTTCGTCCTGGAAGCTGAACGGTGGGTAGGTGCCTTCGAGACCGACGTTGATCACGCCTTTTTCCTGGATGGTCTTCAGCTGCTCGCCGGCGAAGGCCTGGCTGAGCAGGCCGGCACCCAGCAGGAGTGCCAGGCTGGCATTGAGTAGCGGTTTGGCGAATTTCGACATGGCAGAGCCCCGCGCTTGTTGTGGAAGTAGTGGGTGGCGACTATAGATTCGGCTGCTTAGGCCAGGAAATACTAAAAAATTATTTTGTTATTCCCTTTTATGTTCTTGCCAGTTGCAGACTGCATTGAGGGTAGGCGAGGTTGCCTGCTCCGTCATCGCGGCTTATGCCTGACTTAGCGCAGGATGGAATAAAGCGTTGTTTTTTCCAAGAGACGGATTTGCCGTAGAGTGGATTGCATGTAGGCAGGTCCGGCCCTTTCGCGGGCTCGCCCGCTCCCACAGGTATTGCACAGGGCTTGAAATGTGTGCGGTCCCTGTGGGAGCGGGCGAGCCCGCGAAGAGGCCGGCCCTGCCGATAAAAAAAGTTGGCCTCTTCAGGCAGGAGAAAACCGTGAGCGAACAACCTTCATCCGGGCACTGGCAGTTGCAGAGCATCGTCACCGGCCTGCGCGGCGCCCGTGAACAATGGCGCACCCGCAACGGCCGCAGCATTGGCGAGCAGGGCGGGCGTGAGCTGCCATCGCGCGAGGCGATGCGGCAGATTCTGGAACAACTGTGCGGCGCACTTTTCCCGATGCGCCTTGGCCCGGTCGACCTGCGCGAAGAAAGCGAAGACTTCTACGTCGGGCATACCCTGGATGCCGCGCTGACCGCCTTGCTGGCCCAGGCCCGCCTGGAGCTGCGCTACGCCGCGCGGCATAGCAAGGGTGAGCTGGCCGGTGTCGATGCCCATGCGCTGAGCCTGGTACAGGGCTTCGCCGCGGCCTTGCCGGGCCTGCGCGTGCTGCTCGACACCGACGTGCTGGCCGCCTACCACGGAGACCCGGCGGCGCGCAGCGTCGATGAAGTGCTGCTGTGCTATCCGGGCATCCTGGCAATCATCCATCACCGCCTGGCGCACCACCTGTACCAGGCCGGCCTGCCGTTGCTGGCGCGGATCAGTTCGGAGCTGGCGCATTCGGCCACGGGGATCGACATTCACCCCGGTGCGCAAATCGGCCCGAGCTTCTTCATCGACCACGGTACCGGCGTGGTGATCGGCGAAACTGCGATCATCGGTGAGCGTGTGCGCATCTACCAGGCGGTGACCCTGGGCGCCAAGCGCTTCCCCAGCGATGAATCGGGCACCTTGCACAAGGGCCTGCCACGCCACCCGATCGTCGAGGACGATGTGGTGATCTATGCCGGGGCCACGGTGCTGGGGCGGATCACCATCGGCAAAGGCTCGACCATTGGCGGCAATGTGTGGCTGACCCGCAGTGTGCCGGCTGACAGCAACATCACCCAGGCCAACTTGCAGCTGGATTGCCAGGACAAGAACTGATCTGGCAATTCCTTGGCCTGTACCGGCCTCTTCGCGGGCTTGCCCGCTCCCACAAGGACCGCACAAATATTGAATCTTGTGCATTACCTGTGGGAGCGGGCAAGCCCGCGAAGAGGTCAGTGCAGGAGGGCACCAATCAGCGCTCCGATTCGCATTGAAATCCGATCCATGTTTAACTTGAACGCTTGTTCAATGAAAAACGCTGGTCCGCTGCCGGTGTTCAACAGGAGGATTCCTTTGCTGAACCCGTTCATTCCGAACCTTACGTCATTCGACGAGGTGCACACCCAATGAGTGCACCGACCCCCTCCCTTGCCAATGGCAAGATCCGCATGAACCCCCCGGTGTTCTACTTCGCGGCAAGTTTCATCCTCATCTTCGGCCTGGTGGTCATTTCCTATCCGCAAGCAGCAGGCGACTGGTTGCTGACGGCGCAGAACTGGGCGGCCAACACGGTCGGCTGGTACTACATGCTGGCCATGACGCTTTACCTGGTCTTCGTGGTGGTCACCGCCTTGTCCGGCTACGGCAAGATCAAGCTCGGTGCCGACCACGACGAGCCCGAGTTCAGCTACCTGTCGTGGGCCGGCATGCTGTTCGCCGCCGGCATCAGCATCACCTTGTTCTTCTTCTGCGTTTCCGAACCGCTGACGCACATGCTGCAGCCGCCCCAGGGCGAAGCGGGCACGGTCGAGGCCGGGCGCCAGGCGATGCAGATCCTGTTCCTGCACTGGGGCCTGCATGGCTGGGGCGTATTTGCCTTCGTCGGCATGGCCCTTGCCTACTTCGCCTACCGGCACAACTTGCCGCTGGCGTTGCGTTCGGCGTTGTACCCGTTGATCGGCAAGCGCATCAACGGCCCGATCGGTTATGCGGTGGACGGCTTCGGCATCATCGCCACGGTGTTCGGCCTGGGCGCCGACATGGGCTTTGGCGTGCTGCACCTGAACGCCGGCCTCGAGTACCTGTTCGGTATCAGCCACAGCCAGTGGGTGCAGGTGCTGCTCATCACCCTGATGATGGGCGCGGCGGTGGCCGTGGCCGTCGCCGGGGTGGAAAAGGGCGTGCGGGTGATGAGCGACATCAACCTGTTCCTGGCCTGCGCGCTGCTGCTGTTCGTGTTGTTCGCCGGGCCTACCCAGCACCTGTTCAACACGCTGATCCAGAACCTTGGTGACTACCTGGGGGCCTTGCCGCGCAAGAGCTTCGACGTTTATGCCTACGGCGAGAACCGCGACTGGCTGGGTGGCTGGACGGTGTTCTACTGGGCCTGGTGGATTGCCTGGGCGCCGTTCGTGGGCCTGTTCATCGCCCGCATCTCCCGTGGCCGCACCATCCGCGAGTTCGTCTTTGGTGTGCTGCTGATCCCGCTAGGCTTCACCCTGGCGTGGATGTCGATCTTCGGCAACAGCGCCCTGGACCAGGTCATCAACCACGGCATGACCGCGCTGGGCCAGTCGGCGCTGGATAACCCGTCGATGAGCCTGTACCTGCTGCTGGAGACCTACCCCTGGAGCAAGGCGGTGATCGCCATGACGGTGTTCATCAGTTTCGTGTTCTTCGTCACCTCGGCCGACTCGGGTACCGTGGTGCTGTCGACCCTGTCGGCCAAGGGTGGTGATACCGACGAGGACGGGCCGAACTGGCTGCGCATCTTCTGGGGCGCAATGACGGCACTGATCACCAGTGCGCTGTTGTTCGCCGGTAGCATCGATTCGCTGAAGTCGGCGGTGGTGCTGACCTCGCTGCCGTTCTCGCTGATCCTGCTGTGCATGATGTGGGGGCTGCACAAGGCGTTCTACCTGGAGTCGCAACGGCAGATCGCACAGATGCATTCGCTGGCCCCGTTCGCCCAGTCACGCCGTGGCCGCGGCGGCTGGCGCCAGCGCCTGAGCCAGGCAGTGCACTTCCCGTCGCGTGATGAGGTTTACCGGTTCATGGACGACGTGGTGCGCCCGGCGATTGCCGATGTGCGTGAAGTGTTCGAGCAGAAGGGCCTGGTGCTGATTACCCAGGACGACCCGAGCCACGACAACGTCAGCCTGAAGATCGGCCATGGCGAGGAACAGCCGTTCATTTACCAGGTGCAGATGCGTGGCTATTTCACGCCGTCGTTTGCGCTGGGTGGGCTGGGTACGCAGGAGTTGAAGAACCGCCGCTATTACCGGGCGGAGGTGCACCTGAGCGAAGGCAGCCAGAACTATGACCTGGTGGGCTACAGCAAGGAGCAGATCATCAACGACATCCTCGACCAGTACGAACGGCACATGCAGTTCCTGCATCTGGTCAGGTAACAACCTGTAACGGCCTCTTCGCGGGCTCGCCCGCTCCCACAGGTTCAACACAGTTTCTGAAATCTGTGCCGGACCTGTGGGAGCGGGCGAGCCCGCGAAGAGGCCAGTACAGGCAACAACTAGAAGGGCGCATCTCCAAGGATGGTCGCGCGATGCATCACCCGCCGATTGGGCCGGTAGTCATCCACGGCAAAATGCTGGGTCACGCGGTTGTCCCAGAACGCCACATCATTCTCCTGCCACCGCCAGCGAATGCTGAACTCCGGCCGCGTCGCATGGGCGAACAGCAGTTTCAGCAGCGCCTCGCTTTACCAGCTCGCTCAGCTCATTGATGCGAGTGGTGAACCCCTCATTGACGAACAACGCCTTGCGCCCGCTCACCGGATGCGTGCGTACCACCGGGTGCGACAGCGGCGAGTTGTTGCGCCGCGTGGCTTCCCAGCGCGCCAGGTCTTCCGGCGTGGTGCCAAAGCGCTCCAGCGGGAACGACTTGGTGAAATCATGGGTGGCGGTCAGCCCGTCGAGCATCTCGCGCAGCGGCGCCGACAAGGCTTCGAAGGCTGCGATGCCGCTGGCCCACAGGGTGTCGCCGCCGTAGGCCGGTAACTGCTTGGCGCTGAGCACCGCGCCCAGGGCCGGGGTCGGCAGGAAGGTCACGTCGGTGTGCCACACGGCGTTGTCGCGCACATCGGTAACCGCCGTGTCGAGAATCAGTACCTGCGGGGTTTCCGGCACGTTGGGGTAGATCGGGTGGATGTGCAGGTCGCCGAAGCGGGCGGCAAAGCGCGCCTGTTGCTGCGGGTTGATCGGCTGGTTGCGGAAGAACAGTACCTGGTGCTGCAGCAGCGCCTGCTCGATGGCGTCACGCTCTTCGACGGTGATATCGCGGCTGATGTCCACGCCGCTGATCTGGGCGCCAAGCGCAGGGCTGAGGGGGGTGATGGTCAGGCTCATGTCGGTCTCTTCAATCAGGCGCCAGGCTGCTGGCGTGGTCAACAGGGTTCAGTGGCTCTGCCCATGCCAAGGCACCAGCTTGCGTTGCAGGGCACGCAGGCTCATTTCCAGGGCGAAGGCGATCAGGGCAATCAGCAGGATGCCCAGCACTACCACATCGGTAACCAGGAACTGCGCTGCCGACTGCACCATGAAGCCCAGGCCGCTGGTAGCGGCGATCAACTCGGCGGCCACCAGGGTCGACCAGCCGACCCCAAGGCCAATGCGGATGCCGGTAAGGATGTCGGGCAGGGCGCTGGGCAGGATCACATGACGAATCAGCTGCGCCTTGGTCGCGCCCAGCGACTGCGCGGCACGCAGCTTGGCCGGGTCGACCGTGCGCACGCCGGTGGCGGTGGCAATGGCGATGGGGGCGAAGATCGCCAGGTAGATCAGCAGCACCTTGGACAGCTCGCCGATGCCGCACCAGATGACGATCAATGGCAGGTAGGCCAGCGGCGGGATCGGCCGGTAGAACTCGATCAGCGGGTCGAGAATGCCGCGGGCCACGCGGTTGTAGCCGATGGCGATACCCACCGGGATGGCGGTGAGGGTGGCTGCCAGCAGGGCCACGCCGATGCGCCCCAGGCTGGCACCCAGGTGCTGCCACAGGCTGGCATCCATGTAGCCTTGGGTAAGCAAGGTCCCGGCCTTGGCCAGGATGTCGGCGGGCGAGGGCAGGAACAGTGGCTCGATCCAGCCGGCTGCGGTCACCAGCCACCAGGCCAGCAGCAAGCTGGCCAGGGTCAAGGTGCTGATCCAGCGGGTGGGCAGGGGGCGGCGCAGCTTGGTGGCTGGCCGGGGTTGGGTGTTGCGTTTGCCGGCGACCGGCAGGTCCAGGCTGCTCATGCGCGCTCCTGCAGGCTTTGACGTTGGGAGAACACCCGCGCCAGCACATGCTCGCGGGTTTCGATGAAGGCCGGGTCGGACTTGATCGCACGCGCCGGTTCACCGGCGGCATAGCGTTGGCCGAAGTCCAGCTGCAGGCGTTCCACCACGCGCCCCGGGTTGGGCGCCAGCAGCACCAGCTCGCTGGCGAGGAACACGGCTTCTTCGATGTCGTGGGTAATCAGGAACACCGGCTTGGCGGTGCGTTGCCACACCTGCAGCAACAGCTCCTGCATCTGCTCGCGGGTGAAGGCATCCAGTGCGCCGAACGGTTCGTCCATCAGCAACACGCGCGGGTCGGCTGCCAATGCCCGTGCCAGGCCCACGCGTTGCTTCTGGCCACCGGACAATTGCCAGATACGCCGTTCGCCAAAGCCGTCGAGGTCGACCAGGGCCAGCATTTCGCGGGCCTTGGCTTCTCGCTCGGCGCGTGGCACGCCGGCCAGTTCCAGGCCGAAGGCGACGTTGCCCAGCACGTTCTGCCAGGGCAGCAGCGCATCGTCCTGAAACACCACACCGCGCTCGGCGCCGGGGCCCTGCACGGCCACGCCGTCCAGGGTGATACGCCCGCCGCTGGGGGCGACGAAGCCGGCGATCAGATTGAGCAGCGAGGTCTTGCCGCTGCCGGACGGCCCCAGGGCCACCAGCAGCTGGCGTGGCCCCAGGCTCAGGTTGATGTCGGCCAGTACCGGGGTTTCGGCACCGGGGTACTGTGCGCTGATGCGCTCCAGTTCGAGCAAGGCCATGGCAGGCTCCGGTCGGCTTCTACAGGCTTAGTTGGGGAGATACTGGGCGCTGACGTACGGCGAATAGTCCGGCAACACCGCGTCGACCTTGCCTTGCTGCTTGAGGAAGGTAGCCGTGTCGGTCAGCGCCTGGGTGGTCGGCGCGCCCAGTGCGCTGGCCTGGTCGGCGGCCAGCGGATAGACGTTGCCCTGCAGCAGCACCGGGATGTCGGCAGGCTTGGCGCCCGACAGTTTGGCCAGCTTGCTTACGTTGTCGGGGTTGGCCAGCCAGGCTTGCGGGTTCTTGCGGTAGTCGGCGTAGGCATCGAGGGTGACCTTGGCAAAGGCCTTGACCACGTCGGGGTGCTTGGCGGCGAAGTCCTTGCGCACGATCCAGGCGTCGAAGGTGGGTGCACCTTTCTTGGCCAGCTCGCCGGAAGTGATCAGCACCTTGCCGTTCTCCTTGGCTACACCCAGGGCCGGGTCCCAGACGTAGGTTGCGTCGATGTCGCCGCGCTTCCAGGCGGCAATGATTGCCGGTGGAGCGAGGTTGAGGATCTGCACCTTGGCCGGGTCGATGTTCCAGGTCTTGAGTGCAGCCAACAGGCTGTAGTGGCCGGTGGAGACGAACGGCACGGCGACTTTCTTGCCGACCAGGTCTTGCGGCGTCTTGATGCTGTCGCGGGCGACCAGTGCTTCACCGGCGGCCAATCTGCGTGGCGATGAGGAAGGTCTCGACCGGTAGCTTGCGGGTGGCGGCGGCGGCCAGCGGGCTGGAGCCCAGGTAGCCAATCTGCACATCGCCGCTGGCTACGGCGGTGATCACATCGGCGCCGTTGTCGAATTTGCGCCAGTCGATGCTGGCCTTGCTGGCTTTTTCGTAGTCGCCATCGACCTGCGCAACCTTGGCTGGGTCGACGGTGGTCTGGTAGGCCACGGTGAGGTCGGCGGCCTGGGCCAACCAGCTGGCGCTGGCGAGGGTCAGGGCGGCGAACAGGCGCAGCGGAGCGTGCGGGATCATGGTGAACCTCTCGTCAGGCAAACGGTGTGATGGATGGCGAGAAGGCTAAATGATCTAAGAAAAGTAAAATAAATAACTTTTTCGCATTAGCTTAGGAGCCGATTGCTTAATCATGCCGCCGTAGTGCGATCGGTGTGGGAGCGGGCATGCCCGCGAAGCAGGCGACGCGGTGGATGGCACCGGCTTTCGCCGGTGTTCGCGGGCATGCCCGCTCCCACATCGATCTCACTAAGGCGCGACTCGGGGGTGACTTCGCTCAATGGCGAAATCAGAGACCGCTGCTAGGCTTTCCGTCCCGATAGAACGATACGGAATTAGGTTATGAGCAAACGTTTGCAAATAACCGTTGGTTATGAATGGTGGCGTCGATACAACGAATCGTAGTAACAGTTCCTAACATATTCCTTAAAAATCTTACCAATTCATAAAACGGTCATTTTGGATTTATAGGATTGTCATTATCCTGTAGCGCAGGTGGCGGCCTTAGACCAAAGTCGCGAAACGTTTAGAAACGATTGACTTAACGGTCACTCTTTGGGACTAAATCGCCAATCCACGGTGAGCGGGGCACAAGACCCTTCCGCCAGAGATACACAAGAATTAGAACGTAGAGGAGCAAAACATGTACAAGTCCAGCCTGGCCCTGGCCGTGGCACTGGGGGTTCTTGCCCAACAAGCAGGCGCTGCCGGTTTCGTTGAAGACAGCAAACTGTCGCTCAGCTCGCGCACCATGTACTTCAACAACGACAACCGTGAAGACCACGCAAGGCCTGGTGCGGAGCGCCCTGATCAGCGTGAATCCGGTCAGGGCTTCAAGCTCGACTACATCTCGGGCTTCACTGAAGGTACCGTTGGCTTTGGTGTTGATGCCCAGGCGCTGTGGGGTATTCATCTGGATGGTGGTGAGGGTTACCACAAGAGCGGTTTCTTCCCGGATGACGGCAAGGGTTCCGCAGCCCAGTGGGCTCGTTTCGGTGCCAACGCCAAGGCTCGCTTCTCGAAGACCGAAGCGCATTTCGGTAGCGCGCTCGCGCCGAACCTGCCAATCCTGGTCTCCAACGATGGTCGTCTGCTGCCACAAACCTTCGAGGGTGGCACCATCACCTCGAAGGAAATCGACAACCTGACCATCAACGCCGGTCAGCTGACCCACGCCATGGGTCGTGCCTCGAGCAACCGTACTGGTCTGTCCGTTGCGGGCGCTACCGCTGAAAGCAACAAGTTCCGCTACGGTGGCCTGGACTACAAACTCACTCCAGACCTGACCCTGCAGTACTACTACTCGAATCTGGAAGACTTCTACAAGCAGCACTTCCTGGGTGCTACCCATGTCTTCAAGATCGCTGACGACCAGTCGTTCAAGACCGACCTGCGCTACTTCGATAGCAGCGCCGACGGCAAGAACAAGAAAGGTGGCCCAGGCGAGTACAACTTCAACAACAACGGCGGTTACGAGAAGACCGACGGCAAGATCGACAACAAGACCTGGTCCGCCATGTTCACCTACACCCTGGGTGGCCATGCACTGATGCTCGGTCACCAGCAGGTCGGTGACGACGGCGGCTTCGTATGGCTCAACCAGGGCAGCCTGGTCAACGACAGCGGCACCTCGGAAGGCGCTGGTGGTTCCAGCTTCTACCTGTTCACCGACAGCATGATCAACCAGTTCGCTCGCGCCGGTGAGAACACCACCTTCGGTCAGTACTCCTATGACTTCGCGTCCCTGGGCGTTCCGGGCCTGAAGGCTTCGGTGGCCTACCTGCGTGGTGACGATATCCGCAACAAGTCGGGCGACGGTAGCTACAACGAATGGGAACGTGACGCGCGCGTCGACTACACCATTCAACAGGGTACCCTCAAAGGCCTGGGCTTCAGCCTGCGTCAAGGCGTCTACCGTGGTAGCGGCGAAAGCAGCTCTGACCAGGACCAAACTCGCTTCATCGTGAACTACACTTACGCCTTCATGTGAGTTCGTGGTGTTACACAAAGAGCCTCGCCTAGTGCGAGGCTTTTTTGTATCTGCAATTTTGTATGCGTTATGGTTATAAATAAATCAGTATTTATTCTTTTTATTTTTAATCGAACGCAGGCACATTGAACCCACACGGTACAGAACCCAGCACAGGAGCCGCAGCCCATGAGCCTCAAACTCGGCGATATCGCCCCCGATTTCGAACAGGATTCCAGCGAAGGCAAAATCCGCTTCCACGAGTGGCTGGGCAACAGCTGGGGGGTGTTGTTCTCTCACCCGGCCGACTTCACCCCGGTGTGCACCACCGAGCTGGGCCTGACCGCCAAGCTGAAGGACGATTTTGCCAAGCGCGGTGTGAAGGCCATTGCCCTGTCGGTGGACCCGGTCGATTCGCACCATCGCTGGATCGATGACATCAACGAAACCCAGAACACCGTGGTCAACTTTCCGATCATTGCCGACGCCGACCGCAAGGTGTCCGACCTGTACGACCTGATTCACCCGAACGCCAGCGACACCCTGACGGTGCGCTCACTGTTCGTCATCGACCCGAACAAGAAGGTGCGCCTGACCATCACCTATCCGGCCAGTACCGGGCGCAACTTCAACGAAATCTTGCGGGTGATCGACTCGCTGCAGCTGACCGACAACCACAAGGTCGCCACACCAGGCAACTGGCAGGACGGTGACGATGTGGTGATCGTGCCCTCGCTCAAGGACGAGGAAGAGATCAGGCAGCGCTTCCCTAAAGGTTACCGGGCGATCAAACCCTATTTGCGGCTGACCCCGCAGCCCAATCGTTAAAGCATTCCTCGTTGCATTGCTCTTAGCCAAGCAGGGATATTCGGGCCGTTTCGACGGCCCTTTTTTATGCCTTGCTGAACCCGCGCAGGCTCCTTCGCGGGCATGCCCGCTCCCACAGGAACTGCGCAGTTCTCAGCTTTGTCACAAAACCTGTGGGAGCGGGCGTGCCCGCGAATACGCCCTGAAGAAAAAACACAAATGGAATAAACAAATGAAAAAATATGATTTCTAGATATATGCGGTGACTGTTAATGTCACTCCCAACAGAACACAAGGAAGCGCTTCAATGCTGGTCGTCTCAATCGGTGGTAGCCCCAGTACCCGTTCACGCTCCGGCGTGCTGCTGGAGCGTTCTCGCCAGTGGCTGCAGGACCAGGGTGTAGAGGTAGTGACGTTCCAGGTACGTGACTTTCCCGCTGAAGACCTGCTGCACGCCCGTTTCGACAGCCCGCAGGTGCAGCACTTCCAGCAGCTTGTGGCCCAGGCCGATGGCCTGATCGTCGCCACGCCGGTGTACAAGGCCTCATTCGCCGGGGCCCTGAAAACCTTGCTCGACCTACTGCCCGAACGCGCCCTGGCACACAAGATCGTGTTGCCGATCGCCACCGGCGGCAGCATCGCCCACATGCTGGCGGTGGATTACGCACTGAAACCTGTGCTGTCGGCACTCAAGGCGCAGGAGACCCTGCAAGGGATCTTCGCCGACGACAGCCAGGTCGCCTACGCAGAAGGCAGCAGGCCCGCGCAGCTGGCAGCGGCGCTGGAAGAACGCCTGCAGGATGCGCTGGAAACGTTTCATGTTGCACTGGCCCGCCGGCCGCGCCCCGTGGCCCCCGGCATATTGAACGAACGCCTGATCAGCGCTCGCTGGAGCATCTGACCGGCTCAACCCGCTTCACCACCTTACTCGCCCGACAACGAGGCAAGCAGGTGCAACCCGAACCTACTCGCACAGGAGAGCGCCATGCGCACAGTCTTCTTGCGTCGCGGTCTGGTCGCCCTGTTTGCGGCGGCTGTGTCCTTCGGCGCCATCACCCAAGCACAGGCCGAGAGCCTGCGTATCGGTTACCAGAAATACGGCACCCTGGTGCTGCTCAAGGCCAAGGGCACGCTGGAAAAGCGCCTGGCCGAGCAGGGCGTGCAGGTGCAATGGACCGAGTTCCCCGGCGGCCCGCAGCTGCTTGAGGGACTGAACGTCGGCTCTATCGATTTTGGCGTCACCGGCGAAACCCCGCCGGTGTTCGCCCAGGCCGCCGGTGCCGACCTGCTGTACGTCGCCTACGAGCCGCCAGCGCCGCACAGCGAGGCGATTTTGGTGCCGAAGGGCTCGCCGATCCAGTCGGTCAAAGACCTCAAGGGCAAGAAAGTCGCCCTCAACAAAGGCTCCAACGTCCATTACCTGCTGGTGCGAGCGCTGGAAGATGCAGGGCTGAAGTACAGCGACATCCAGCCGGTGTACCTGCCTCCGGCCGATGCCCGTGCCGCCTTCGAGCGTGGCAGCGTGGATGCATGGGTGATCTGGGACCCGTACCAGGCTGCCGCCGAGAAACAGCTGCAGGCTCATACCCTGCGCGATGGTCAGGGCCTGGTCGACAACCATCAGTTCTACCTGGCCACCCGCAACTACGCGACCCAGCACCCGGCGGTGATCAACACCCTGATCGAAGAAGTGCGCGCCGTGGGCGAATGGTCCAAGGCCAACCCCCAGCAGGTCACTGACCAGGTCGCCCCGCTGCTCGGCCTGCCCGCGGACATCACCCTGACCTCGGTCAAGCGCCAGGGCTACGGTGCAGCACCGCTCACTCCTGAAGTGATCGTCGCGCAACAGAAGATCGCAGACGCCTTCCAGGCGCTCAAGCTGATACCCAAGCCGTTGAGCATCAAGGACGTGATCTGGACCCCACCGGCCAAGGTCGCCAACGCGCCTTGATTGATTTGCCTGCGCCGGGGCGTCACTCCGGCTTGAGCCACCCCTGAGGAGACAACTCCAATGAGCCTTAACATTTTCTGGTTCCTCCCTACCCACGGTGACGGCAAGTACCTGGGCACTTCCGAGGGCGCCCGCGCCGTCGACCACGGCTACCTGCAACAGATCGCCCAGGCTGCCGACCGTCTCGGTTTTGGTGGCGTACTGATTCCGACCGGGCGTTCCTGCGAGGATTCCTGGTTGGTGGCAGCGTCGCTGATCCCGGTGACCGAGCGCCTGAAATTCCTGGTTGCCCTGCGCCCCGGGATCATTTCGCCGACCGTGGCAGCGCGCCAGGCTGCGACCTTGGACCGCCTGTCCAATGGCCGTGCACTGTTCAACCTGGTGACCGGGGGTGATCCGGATGAGCTGGCTGGTGATGGCCTGCACCTTAGCCATGAAGAGCGCTATGAAGCCTCGGTCGAATTCACCCGTATCTGGCGCAGAGTGCTGGAAGGTGAAAACGTCGATTACGACGGTAAACATATTCAGGTGAAGGGCGCCAAGCTGCTCTATCCACCGATCCAGCAGCCTCGACCACCCCTGTATTTCGGTGGCTCGTCCGAAGCCGCGCAAGACCTGGCCGCAGAACAGGTAGAGCTATACCTGACCTGGGGTGAGCCACCGGCAGCCGTAGCCGAAAAAATCGCCCAGGTGCGTGAAAAAGCTGCCGCTCAAGGCCGGGAAGTCCGCTTTGGTATTCGCCTGCATGTGATCGTGCGTGAAACCAACGAGGAAGCCTGGGCTGCCGCCGACCGCCTGATCTCGCACCTGGACGATGACACCATCGCCCGTGCCCAGGCATCGCTGGCACGTTTTGACTCGGTGGGCCAGCAGCGCATGGCGGCCCTGCACGGCGGCAAACGCGACAACCTGGAAGTCAGCCCCAACCTCTGGGCGGGTGTCGGCCTGGTACGTGGCGGTGCCGGCACTGCACTGGTCGGCGATGGCCCGACTGTGGCGGCGCGGGTCAAGGAATACGCCGAGCTCGGCATCGATACCTTCATCTTCTCCGGCTACCCGCACCTGGAAGAGTCGTACCGGGTGGCCGAGCTGCTGTTCCCGCACCTGGATGTGCAACGCCCGGAGCAAGCCAAGACGGGCGGTTATGTGAGCCCGTTTGGCGAAATGGTGGCCAACGACATCCTGCCCAAGTCCGTGGCGCAGAGCTGAGGGTCAGGCCATGAGTCGTGCAACTTCCAACAACTTTGGCCAGCGCCTGGCGCCATGGGCGCTGCCGGTACTGCTGCTGGCCGCCTGGCAACTGGCGGTCAGCGCCGGCTGGTTGTCGACGCGTATCCTGCCGGCACCCAGCGCCGTGGTCAGTGCCGGCGTGGAGCTGGTGCGCAGTGGCGAGATCTGGACTCACCTGGCCATCAGTGGCTGGCGTGCCGGGCTGGGCTTCGTCATCGGCGGTAGCATCGGCCTGCTGTTGGGCTTTATCACCGGCCTGTCTAAGTGGGGCGAGCGCCTGCTCGACAGCTCGGTGCAAATGATCCGCAACGTACCGCACCTGGCGCTAATCCCGCTGGTGATCCTGTGGTTCGGCATCGACGAGTCGGCAAAGATCTTCCTGGTCGCGCTGGGCACGCTGTTCCCGATCTACCTGAACACCTACCACGGCATCCGCAACGTCGACCCGGCGCTGGTGGAAATGGCGCGCAGCTATGGCCTGTCCGGTTTCAGCCTGTTCCGCCAGGTGATCCTGCCAGGGGCACTGCCGTCGATCCTGGTCGGCGTACGTTTTGCCCTGGGTTTCATGTGGCTGACCCTGATCGTTGCCGAAACCATCTCGGCCAACGCCGGCATCGGTTACCTGGCAATGAACGCTCGTGAATTCCTGCAGACCGACGTGGTGGTGCTGGCGATCGTGCTGTATGCCGTGCTCGGCAAGCTTGCCGACCTCGCCGCCCGCGGCCTGGAACGTGTGTGGCTACGCTGGCATCCGGCGTATCAAGTGGCCAGGAAGGAGGGCGCATGACCGTACTCAAGGAACAGCCGCCACGCCTGCTGCGTGGCATCCCGCTGGCGTCCAGCGGCCTGCGCAAGACCTTTGGCCAGCGCGAAGTGCTCAAGGGCATCGAGCTGCACATTCCGGCCGGTCAGTTTGTCGCCATCGTTGGCCGTAGCGGCTGCGGCAAGAGCACCTTGCTGCGCCTGCTGGCGGGTCTCGACCAGCCGACCGCAGGTCAGTTGCTGGCCGGCGCTGCGCCGCTGGAGCAGGCCCGCGAAGAAACCCGCCTGATGTTCCAGGACGCACGCCTGCTGCCGTGGAAAAAGGTGATCGACAACGTTGGCCTGGGCTTGTCTGGCGACTGGCGCCCGTGTGCGCTGGAAGCGTTGGAGTCCGTTGGCCTGGCCGACCGCGCCAATGAATGGCCGGCTTCACTCTCGGGCGGCCAGAAGCAGCGCGTGGCCCTGGCCCGGGCGCTGATCCACCAGCCGCGCCTGCTGCTGCTGGACGAGCCGCTCGGTGCGCTGGATGCATTGACCCGTATCGAGATGCAGCAACTGATCGAACGCCTGTGGCGTCAGCACGGCTTCACCGTGTTGCTGGTGACCCACGATGTCAGCGAGGCAGTTGCCGTGGCTGACCGGGTGATCCTGATCGAGGACGGCGAGGTCGGGCTCGACCTCACTGTTGACCTGGCACGGCCTCGCGCGCGCGGTTCGCACCGCCTGGCCGCGCTGGAAAGCGAAGTCCTCAACCGTGTGTTGTCGGCCCCGGGCGCTGCGCCCGAGCCGGATCCTGTAGCCCCTTTGCCCACGCAACTGCGTTGGGCGCACTGAACCCCCAGAAGCTAAAAGGAAGCAAATCATGACCATCAAAGCCATCAACGTTCGCAACCAGTTCAAAGGCACCGTGAAGGAAATCCTCGAAGGCCCGGTACTGTCGGAAATCGACGTGCAGACTGCCTCGGGCATCGTCACTTCGGTCATCACCACCCGCTCCGTGCGTGAGCTGGAGTTGCAAGTGGGTAGTGAAGTGATTGCCTTCGTAAAATCGACCGAAGTGTCTATCGCCAAGCTGTGATGGGTGTTGACCATGGGGCTGCTTGGCAGCCCTTCGCG
This sequence comes from Pseudomonas putida, assembly GCA_029953615.1. Taxonomy (NCBI): domain Bacteria; kingdom Pseudomonadati; phylum Pseudomonadota; class Gammaproteobacteria; order Pseudomonadales; family Pseudomonadaceae; genus Pseudomonas; species Pseudomonas putida. Next base: position 2,602,581 of record CP124529.1, read on the forward strand.
GGCACGCCCGCTCCCACAGGTCCTGCGCAGGTTTCAGGTTTTGCGCGGACCCTGTGGGAGCGGGCGTGCCCGCGAAGGGCCGCACAGCGGCCCCAATGATGCTGCGTCAGCTGGCCGGCCGCAGATCGCCGAATAGCCGGTTGGCCTGGGTCTCGTTCATGCTGCCGCGCCAGGCGCCGTTCCCCATGTCGCGTTCGCTCGCCAGTTTCAGGTGGCCTGCTTCCAGCCGGTTGAAACCTTGTGCCGGTTTTTGTCGGAAGTGAAAGTGTGCATACCACAAGGCCTGCCGGCTACTCCGATCAAGGATGCGATATTCCTCCAGGTATTCGACCGGGTTGCCTTTGCGGTCCAGCTTGGGATTCAAAGTGCGCGACCAGGCAATTTCGACTTCCCGCTCGGCAAGCAGGTATTCCAGATAACCAACGGTAGGCTTTCTGGTGACCTTGGTCTGGGCGATGCGCAGTTCGCGGCCAAGTGCCTCCATCTGCTCGGCAGCGGTATTCAGCCTTTGCGTCAAGGTTCGTTGCCCATCGGTCATTGCATCCCCTGCTTTCTGACCAATCCTGTCGGCAATGAAGCGCAGCTGCTGCGCGTGCCCTTGGGCGATGTCCTCCAGGTCGGCAGGGACTGCTTGCGGCGTCTGATACCGGCGTAGCTTGGCCTGCTGCCTGGGAATATCGTCCAGACGAGCCGTGGCGGTTTCCACCAGGTTCGCCATTGTCTGGGTGGGCGCCGCGCGTTGTGTTGTCGACAACTGCCATTGGCCTGTTTCGTTCCTGGCATAAGTGGTATGGGCTTGATCGGAATGTGGCTGGTTGATACGCATGCGTGCCTGCCCTCGCTCGACGTACTCGGTGCCGATCAGCGGGCCTTCCACGGTTTCGAACAGGCGTGGCCGGCTAATTCCCTGCCCAGGCTGGCGACCGGTGCGTTGTCGGGCGGCATTGGCCCTGTCGAGGCTGTTTTCGATGTCGTCGATCAGCTGACGCAGCAGCTGTCGCAGGGAACGGTTTTCCTCGGGCGACAGAAGGTTCTGGAAATTGTCTTCCCACGCCCTGACGTAATTCAGGAATCGTGCGTAGTGGCTTTGTGCGCTTCGCAGGAAGTTGCGCTCCTGGGCTCGACTTAGACTGGCCTGGGGCAATTGCAGGTGGCTGTAGAGGGTGCTGCGCAATGCAACGCCTTGCTCGTGGAAGTGTGTCATGAATGCGCTGATCTGCGGATGTCCGACGGCGCTTGCCTTGAATAGCGTCAGCGAAAGAATCGATGCCCGGACAAGTCGTGCATTGGTAAGATCGAGGACCAATCCTGTCTCTTCTACCAACAGCTGGTAACGGGTCAATGCGCTGCCTTGCAAGGTATTGCGCCTGCGCCTGATGACGAATGGCCAAGCGCTCCACTTCCTGCAAGGTTTCGATCAGCTCGCGATTGGCCGTCAATACCTCCTGGGTCAGGCGCTCCACCCGTTCGATGGTGGCAGTGTGCCCATGCAGGGCCTGGAACGCAGCTTTAGCACGCTGGACCTCATTCGTCGCCAGGGTGAAGCGTTCCGACACCAGGCGCATCTCGCGGACGCTCATCTCGCTGATGTTTTCCTCACATATTGCGGCGAACCTGGCGTGGTCCGCCCTGCTCAGCGTGGAACGCTGTTCGCGCAGGCGCACAAGGCTGCGCGTGTTGAACTCGATGTTGCGGTTGAGTTCTTCGACCAGCTGACGACGTGCATTGGCGAGCGCAGCCCTTTGCGAGTCGGTAGGGCGAACCCCATCTGCGACTGCCTGGCGGGCCGTGCGGTAGCTGGCTTCCCTGGTCCTCAGGCTATCTCGCGTACGCACCAGCCCGTCGTTTATATCGTGAGCGAGATCCATGCCGGTCAATTGCCGGGGGTGTCGGCGAAGGATCCTGCGCCAGTATGCGATGCCCTGATTGTGCAGGGTGGTGAGTATGCCGCCGCCGCCTTGCAGGCCGTTGTCGACCAGCAGGCCGCTCAGCCTTCCCGGGGTTTCCCAGAGCCCCTGTTCACTCAAGCGCACAGGTTGGCGGTAGGTGCGCAGGCCTTGGGGTTTGAGCCGCCAGGTGGCGTGCGCCGGGTCCCAGCCCACTGCATACCAGGCGTTGTTGCGCGAGATGAAGTGTTGTTGGCTTGCAGTGTGTTCGAACACACTTGCCCCTTGGGGATGGGCGGAAGGTACCATCGGGCCTGCTGGTAATTCTGCCTCGTAACCCGCGAATGGGCTTGGCGGGGTCTTGCGAATTCCGCCGGTTGGCCTGAACGGGTCAAGACGCTGGCGTTGTCGGGTCAACTGGCGTGCAGTGGCTGCGGAGTTGCCTGCGGTGGCCGCCACCGGTGCAAGCGTGAGCAGGGCATCGGTCAATGACTGTAGCAGGCTGACCAGGTGTTGCAGGCCCTCTTCCAGCTCACCCCTGTCGAATGCCGAGACAGCGGCGTTAGCCGTGTGCCAGCCATCGTACAGCGCCAACGCTGTGCCTGCGCCGGGCAATATGCTGAGTGCCAGCCTCAAGCCGAGAAAGAAGTAACGGTTGAACACCTCGGGCTCGGCAAGCGCCATGTCGGCCTGGCTACGCGAGGTAGCGCGATGAGTGCGGATGAGTTCGCCCATGTCCTGGGCGGCTTCGTAGGTTGGCAAGGTTTCATTGCGCACCGAACCCATGCCTATGAAGGTGCGGAATCCGGTTCGCAATGCCTGGTTGATGTACCGCTCATGTTCATCCGGGTTACCGGCCTGCGTCCGGGTTGCCAGATAGTGGGCCATGCCACGCTCCAGCGCCATCGTTTGCAGCGCCTCGCAGGCGACCTGGGGGGTTGCATGCTGAGTGATGATCCTGCCGTTGGGGGCATCCGGCATATACAGCAGTACCGGCCCCGCCATACCCTTGATGACGCTGATACCCGACAGGCCCACGCTGTTACTGGACCCGTCAGCAGCAGTGCCCGGTGCCAGCACCAGCGCGTGGTAGGTGATGGTTCTGGCGACAGTGCCGTCGACCTGCTCATGGCAGAACCTTTCCAATAGCTGCTGGCCTGCGGTGTCAAGGCTGGCTGGCCTGCTCAAGGTCAGCAGCCGCAGGCGGTGTTCGTAAGGCGCACGCAGGGTTTCCTGGCGCCATTGCGCCTGCCAGCCGGACTCGTGGGCAAAGCCCAGGTAGGCCTTGACGATACGTTGTTCGTAGCTGCCGGCGGCATCCAGCTGGGTAATCATCGAGGTGATATAGGCTGGCGTAAGTGCCAGTTCCAGCGTGCGGTTCGCCGGCTTGCACCTGATTGTGGCATTGCCCAGCCTGAGCCGCCGATTATCATCCAGTGCCAGCAGTATGAAGGCTTCCAGATTAACGTCACTGCGCTTTTCGCTGAACACCGGTATATCCCGGGACCCAGCGCCGCCAATGGCCGATTGGCCGGTTACCACCTTTTTCACGGCTACGCTGTCGGCGATGTCGAGGATGATCTGCGGAATGTCCTGAATGGCAAATTCGTTGCGCAGATGTTGATGCAACAGGTGGCGGGTGAATTGCTTGCGTGACGGCAAGCTGATCCTGAGCAGGTCGCTTGAGGCAAGCAGTGCGTCTCGCAACGCATCGACCTGTTTGGCCATACCGTCGAGCTGCTGCGGGTCAAGGTGACGCAAGGGGGCAAGCTGTGCGTGCATGCTGCTGGTACGGTTCTTCTCCGCAAACCGTGCCAGGGCCATCTCCCTGGCGCGGTTCGCGCTTATGCACAGGCGCTGTCGGACATGCTCCTTCGAGATGTCGGCAGGCAGCGCGGCAACAATAGCCTCCACGCAATGCTGCATGAAGTGCGACTCGATCGCTGTATGGCTGAACGATACCGATGTGGCGTTGGCCAGAGCCTCCAGCAATTGCAGGCTGTCGGCCGGCTGCGCCGCTTCCAGCAGTGCGTCCGGCCATGCGCCATGCAGCGTAGCCAGCAGACTTCCGGCAAGGGCCGCCTCGTGTTCGAAAGCCCGCAGCCCGCCACGTTGGCCTGGCCTGTAAAGCAGTATGCCGGGGGCGTGGGTGTCGTCGTTTTCTCCGGGAAGGGCACGGAAGGTCATGTAACCGTGCAACTGCCAGCTCTGTTCTGCAATCACCAGCTCCAGGGTGTTGGCCTGTACCAGGCGTTGCAGGCCAGGCTTGGGCCTGTCGACGAGCTGCTCGATCCAGTCCAGATGCGTATCTGACAGCTCCCCCATGGTGTGTTGCAGGCGAGCTTCCTTGAGCAAGGCTTGGCAAAGCCCTTCGCTGATCTGTTCAAGTGGCGTGTTGTCACCCACGCGTTCCTTGAGGTTGGTGCTCGTCAGCACGGCTGGCAGTTCCAGCAAAAAGACGTCCCGGGCATCTTTAAGTACCTCGAGCGCTGCCTGGCGTTCCCTCAGGAGCGTGACCTTGGCAGAGGTGGGCGCTGTCTCTCCGGCCAGATACTGCTCCAGCAGTGTTTCCTGACGCTCGATCGACTGCTGGCGCCAGGCGATGGGCAGGTGTTGTTCCAGGCAGGCGAAGTGAGCCTCTTCCTCCGCCAGGGCGGTATCGTCAGCGTTCACCTGGTCGATGGCGCTTTTCAGCGTCGCATCGAGTGCCTCGCGAACCAGATCGCTGCGCTGGCGTTCCCAGGTTTGCAGGTCGGACAAGTCCAGTGAGTCCGTTTCGCTTTGCAGGCAGGCTTGAAGCAGGTGGTGCTGGGTAATTTCCTGATCCTGGCGGAGCATTTCCGCCAGTAGTGCACTGAAGCCATCGCTTTGCACATCGGTGACGACGACGTTCTGTCGTGCGCCTTCGACAATGGAAGATCTGGGGTCCGACCAGAACCAGGATCGATTGGCGAAGACCCAGTCACGCAACGATTCAAGATCGCTGAACGCCAGCACCGGATGCAACCTGGCTGGCAGGTAGAGCAGCCAGGGTGTCTGGCCTGCGTGAGGGCGGATCAATAATGCGGCTGTACTGGTCAGCGTGTTTCCTGGCGACAGTTGCCATTCCAGCAGGGCGTGTTGCGCCGAGGGCTCCCTGCCGCGCAGCCAACCTTTGATATCTATCGTGCCCAGGCCATATGCAGTGTCCAGGCTGCCGGTGAAATGCTGGCGAAGCAGTTTGCTTGCCTGGGCTTTTCGCGAGGTATCGGTACCGGGCATGCGCCCATCCCAGTAATTGCCCGCAGCGTGAAACTGCGCTGCCCTGACCACGGGGCCAAGGTTCTGCGCCCATGTATCGGCAGTGGTCGTTGCGTATGCCGCTGTATCGGTGAAGCCCCACGGGGTCCAGTCGGCAAATGGATTGGCAAAGACCGGGCCAGCCAGCAGGCGGGTGGCGAATGTCAGCATGCTCACCTGGCTCTCGCCATGGCGCAAGCCGCAATGGCTGGGGTCCAGTTGCAGTTGAGCCTGCAAGGTGTCGTGCACGGTTTGCTGCAGGCTGGGTGCCTGGCTCAACAGGGTTCGCAGCTGTCTGGTGCTGCGTTCCAGGGATTGCCGCGCTGCCGTGAGCAGGTTGCCTTTGCCGGCCAGTAGATGACGGGGGCTGCCGGTACCGGTAACAGGCAGTGTCTTGACCAGATCGCGCTGGTGGTTTGCAGAGGTGGGCATGAGCAATCGTCTCTTCAAGGGCTGGTGTTGACTGCCCTTTATTGAATTGATCGCGGTGGTACGAGGGGTGGTACTTGTATCTCAGCCGCTGCAGCGCAGTGGCAGGAAGGGCGGCAAGTAAAGCGAGAGATAGGCTTCGAATACGCGCATGCCTTCCTCGGCCATGCGCGGTGTGATTTGTTCGAACAGCTGCATGGAGCGCGCGTAGACGCGATCGCTCAGCTCCATGGCCAAGGCGAAGACATCCACATCGTTAGGCATCGTCGGCAGCTGGAAATGCCGATCGAACAAGCTATGCATCAATTCGCCCAGTTCCATGTCGTGCTGGCGGTCGGCCTGCACTACCTCGCTCAACCCGTGCTGGGCAAGGATCAACTGACGCGCTGCGGCATCCTCGTTGTAGATATCGAGCATGCGCTGCTCGACCAGCCGCGACAGTTGGTGCCAGGTGCTGAAGGCGCAGCTGTCGATCGGTGCACTCAAGGCCTCGCGAAACGCCCGGTGCACGTCGGCCGTCAACGCCTCCAGCAAAGCCGGCACGCTGGCGAAAAAGTGGTACACCGACGACGGTGGAATCTGTGCGCGTTCGGCCACGCTATAGATCGAAAGCGCCGCTACGCCTTGCTCGGCCAGCAACTCGCGGGCAGCAGCCAGAATCGCCTCGATCCTGGCCTGGCTGCTGGCACGCGGCTTGCGCGGGCTGGCGCTGCGGGTCATCAGTTGCTGATCGCCAGGATGCTGGCCTGGTAGGCGCCGACGAACAGGTCGAAGTCGCCCACTTCCTGCTGTTCCAGGCGCGACTGTTCGGCCAGTGATTCGCGGGCCAGGGTTTCGAAGGCTTGCTGACGTTCGACTGGCAGTGGCTGTTCGCGGAAGGTTTCGGCGTGAATACGGCTCTGGCGCAGGGAGAACCTGACGAAGCTTTCGTCATGCTCGGTCATGCGCGCCAGCACCTGGGCCGACGGGGTCAGCGAGGCGTCGTCTACCTTGGCTTGTTGGGCATCCAGGGCCTTGCCGTGTTCTGCGCCGCCTTGCGCCTGGTCGAGCAGCTCAGCGAGTGGGCGGATACGCTCGATCAGCTCGCTGGCCCAGTCTTTCAGGCCGATCGGCTGGCCATTGCGGTGCAGTTCCAGGTCCGGGCGACGGCCTTCCTTGACCACGGTCAGGAAATTGCTGGTGCACTGGCCGCATTCGCCGTTATCCAGTTGCGGGCTGTCTTCCAGTGCGCAGAACAGCAGGAACGCGTCCAGGAAGCGCGCCTCGGTCAGGTCGATGCCCACCGGCAGGAACGGGTTGATGTCCAGGCAGCGCACTTCCACATACTGCACGCCGCGCGAGGTCAGGGCCTGGATCGGTCGTTCGCCGGTGTAGGTGACGCGCTTGGGGCGAATGTTCGAGTAGTACTCGTTCTCGATCTGCAGGATGTTGGTGTTCAGCTGTACCCACTCGCCATCCACGTGTGTGCCGACTTCGACGTAAGGCGGGTAGGGCGTGCCTACCGCCTTGCGCAGGCTGTCGGTGTAGCTGGCCAGGTTGTTGTAGCACGGCGTGAGACCGGCCTGGGCGTTGCTCTGGTAGCCCAGGTCGCTCATGCGCAGGCTGGTGGCGTAGGGCAGGTACAGGGTTTCGGCGTCCAGCTCTTCGAGCTGGTGCGGGCGGCCACGCATGAAGCCTTTGTCCAGGGCCGGCGAGGCGCCGAACAGGTACATCAGCAGCCAGCTGTAGCGGCGGAAATTGCGGATCAGCGCGATATAGGCCGACGACTGGTAGTCGCGGTCGCTCTCGCTGCCGCCTTCTGCGGCGCGCAGCAACGGCCACAGCGCTTCGGGCAGCGAGAAGTTGTAATGGATACCGGCGATGCACTGCATGGTGCGGCCGTAGCGCAGGGCCAGGCCCTTGCGGTAGACGTGCTTGAGCTTGCCGATGTTCGAGCTGCCGTACTCGGCGATCGGGATGTCCTCCTCGGCCGGCAGCGTGCAGGGCATCGACGGGCTCCACAGGTATTCGTCGCCCAGCTTGCTGTAGACGAAACGGTGGGTCTCTTCGAGGCTTTCCAGCACCTTGGCCGGGTCGGGCAGGGCTGGGGTGATGAACTCCAGCAGCGACTCGGAATAATCGGTGGTGATCTGCTCGTTGGTCAGCGCCGACCCCAGTGCTTGCGGATGCGGGGTCTGGGCCAGGCGACCTTCGTCGGTCACGCGCAGGCATTCGCGCTCAATACCGTGCAGGCACTGCTTGAGCAGGGGGAGATTGGCGCCGAGCAGGCTCAGGCGGCGGTTGAGGAGGTCGCTCAAGATGTATTCCTTCACGCGTCAGTCGCCCCAATATGGGGGTAGAAAAGACGGTCTACAAGGGTAGTGGGAAAAGGAACTGGCGTTGTCGCCTGGTTTACGCGGTTCTGGCATTGCGCAGCGCCGACTTCGAGGGCCGCTTGGCAGCCCATCGCCAGCAAGCCGGGCTTCCACATGTAAACCACGATATCCAGGCTTGTGGATTACCTGTGGGAGCCCGGCTTGCCGGCGATGGGGCGCGAAGCGGCCCCCTGCTGTTGCCGAAAATACCGCAGATACTGCTTGGTGAGCTAGAGAACCGCGAAGGTTCCTTGCGCTTTCGCCACCAGCTTGTCGCCCTGAACTACGTCGGCGTCGACCACCAGGGTGCGCCGCCCGGCGTGCAGCACACGGGCGATGCACAGCACCTCGCCGTCACTGACGGCGCGCATGTAGTTGATCTTGCACTCGATGGTGACGCTTTGCTGGTCGAAACCATGGCTGGCCGAGCAGGCCAGGCCCATGGCGATGTCCACCAGGCTGAAGATCGCCCCGCCGTGCAGCTTCTGGCCACGGTTGCGCAAGTGTGGCTCAAGTGCCAGGGCTACCTCGGCAACACCTGTTTCCAGGCGTTGCAGGCGGCAGCCGAGCAGCTGGCTGAAGGCGCTTTCGACGTATGCGCGTGGTACGTCCATCACTTCTTCTTCAGCTGCTTGGCATTGGCGAACAGTGCGGCCATTGCGTTGTTGGCCGGGGCCGCAGTGGCAGTTTCGCGCTGGCGCGGCGCCTGCTGCTGGCGGTTGCCGCCATTGCCACGGTTACCGCCGCGGTTGCCTTCGACCTTCTCGCCCGGGGTGTCGCTCATGCGCATGGACAGGCCGACGCGCTTGCGCGGGATGTCCACTTCCATGACCTTGACCTTGACCACGTCGCCGGCCTTGACCGCTTCACGCGGGTCCTTGACGAACTTCTCCGACAGCGCCGAGATATGCACCAGGCCGTCCTGGTGCACGCCGATGTCGACGAAGGCACCGAAGTTGGTGACGTTGGTCACCACGCCTTCGAGGATCATGCCCGGCTCCAGGTCCTTGAGGTCTTCGACGCCGTCCTGGAAGGTGGCGGTCTTGAACTCGGGGCGTGGGTCGCGGCCAGGTTTGTCCAGCTCCTGCAGGATGTCGGTGACGGTCGGCAGGCCGAAGGTTTCATCGGTGAACTTTTTCGGGTCCAAGCGCTTGAGGAAACTGCTGTCGCCGATCAGCGAGCGGATATCGCGGTCGGTGTCGGCGGCAATGCGCTGCACCAGCGGGTAGGCCTCGGGGTGCACTGCAGAGGCGTCCAGCGGGTTGTCGCCGTTCATTACGCGCAGGAAGCCGGCGGCCTGTTCGAAGGTTTTTTCACCCAGGCGGCTGACCTTTTTCAGTGCCGCACGCGTGGCGAACGGGCCGTTGGCATCGCGATGGGCGACGATGTTCTGCGCCAGGGTGGCGTTGAGGCCGGAGATGCGCGTCAGCAGCGCAACCGACGCAGTGTTGACGTCCACGCCCACGGCGTTCACGCAGTCCTCCACCACGGCGTCCAGGCCACGCGCCAGTTTCAGCTGGGACACGTCGTGCTGGTACTGGCCGACACCGATGGATTTCGGGTCGATCTTCACCAGTTCGGCCAGTGGGTCTTGCAGGCGGCGGGCAATCGACACGGCGCCGCGGATCGACACATCCAGGTCCGGGAACTCGCGGGCGGCCAGCTCCGATGCGGAATACACCGAAGCGCCGGCCTCGGAGACCATGACCTTGGTGATCTTCAGCGCCGGGTACTTCTTGACCAGTTCTGCCACCAGCTTGTCGCTTTCGCGGCTGGCGGTACCGTTGCCGATGGCGATCAGCTCTACCGAGTGCTTGGCGCACAATGCGGCCATGATGGAAATGGTACGGTCCCAGTCGTTCTTCGGCGCGTGCGGGTAGACCGTGGTGTGGTCCAGCAGCTTGCCGGTGGCATCGACCACTGCGATCTTGCAGCCGGTACGCAGGCCCGGGTCGAAGCCCAGGGTGGCGCGCGGGCCGGCCGGGGCGGCCAGCAGCAGGTCGTGCAGGTTGTGGGCGAACACGTTGATCGCCTCGCCTTCGGCGTTGTCGCGCAGTTCGCCGAACAGGTCGGTTTCAAGGTGGGTGTACAGCTTGACCTTCCAGGTCCAGCGCACCACTTCGCCCAGCCACTTGTCGGCTGGGCGGTTGCGGTTCTCGATGCCGACATGGTTGCCGATCATCAGCTCGCACGGGTGCAGGGTGCCGGGCAGTTCTTCGCCGACTTTCAGCGAGGCACTCAGCACGCCTTCGTTGCGCCCGCGGAAAATGGCCAGGGCACGGTGCGACGGGGCGTTGCGCAGCAGTTCGTCGTGGGCGAAGTAGTCGCGGAACTTGGCGCCTTCTTCTTCCTTGCCTGGCACGACGCGGGCGCTGAGCACGGCTTCCTGCTTGAGGAAGCTGCGCAGCTTGTCGAGCAGGGCGGCATCTTCGGCGAAGCGCTCCATGAGGATGTACTTGGCGCCTTCCAGCGCGGCCTTGACGTCGGCCACGCCTTTGTCGGCGTTGACGAAGCGCGCGGCTTCGCTTTCCGGGGCCAGGTCGGGGTTGTTGAACAGGCCGTCGGCCAACTCGCCGAGGCCGGCTTCCAGGGCAATCTGGCCCTTGGTGCGGCGCTTCTGCTTGTACGGCAGGTACAGGTCTTCGAGGCGGGTCTTGGTGTCGGCCAGCTTGATCTCGCGGGCCAGTTCCGGGGTCAGCTTGCCCTGCTCCTCGATGCTGGCCAGGATGCTGGCGCGGCGTTCGTCGAGTTCGCGCAGGTAGCGCAGGCGCTCCTCCAGATGGCGCAGCTGGGTATCGTCCAGGCTACCGGTCACTTCCTTGCGGTAGCGGGCGATGAAGGGCACGGTCGAGCCTTCGTCCAACAGGCCCACGGCCGCCTCGACCTGCTGGGGGCGTACGCCCAGTTCCTCGGCGATACGGCTGTTGATGCTGTCCATGTAAACCACCTGACATTTGTGAATACGGGGGTCGCCTGTGGGTCTTTCGCCCGGCGGCGCTGGATGAAAGGCGCGCATTATACCCATCGCAAACGGCTTGCGGTGATGGCGCCCGGCCAGCCGGAACTGGCGCCGGGGGAAAAATCTGCTAACAATGCTCACGCAACGTGCAGCAATGGCTACGCCATAATGCGCGGCGATACCAGAGGAGTTATTCATGACCGGCACGCCAAACACCGCTGAAGGTGACAAGATTCTCATCGTCGACGACGACCCGGGGCTGAGCAGCCTGCTGGAACGTTTCTTCACCAGCAAGGGCTACCGTGCCCGCGCAGTACCCAACACCGAGCAGATGGACCGCCTGCTGCAGCGTGAGGTGTTCAACCTGGTGGTGCTCGACCTGATGCTGCCCGGCGAAGATGGCCTGTCGGCGTGCAAGCGCCTGCGCCAGCAGAACAACCAGATCCCGATCATCATGCTTACCGCCAAGGGCGACGAGCTCAGCCGTATCAAGGGCCTGGAGCTGGGCGCCGACGACTACCTGGGCAAGCCGTTCAACCCGGACGAGCTGATGGCACGGGTCAAGGCCGTGCTGCGCCGACAGGCACCGAGCGTGCCGGGAGCGCCAGGTAGCGAAGACGAGTCGGTCACCTTTGGCGACTACGAGCTGTCGCTGGCCACCCGCGAACTCAAGCGTGGCGACGAAGTGCACATGCTCACCACCGGCGAGTTCGCCGTGCTCAAGGCGCTGGTGATGCACGCACGCGAGCCGCTGACCCGCGACAAGCTGATGAACCTGGCCCGTGGCCGCGAATGGGATGCGCTGGAGCGTTCCATCGACGTGCAGATCTCGCGCCTGCGCCGCATGATCGAGCCGGACCCGTCCAAGCCGCGTTATATCCAGACCGTCTGGGGCGTGGGCTACGTGTTCGTGCCGGACGGGAACGCCGGCAAATGATGCCGCGCCGTCGATGAAGACACCGCTCTGGTTTCCGCAAAGTTTCTTCGCCCGCACCCTGTGGCTGGTGTTGATCGTCGTCCTGTTCTCCAAGGCCTTGACCCTGGTCTACCTGCTGATGAACGAAGACGTGCTGGTCGACCGTCAGTACAGCCACGGTGTGGCGCTGACCCTGCGCGCCTATTGGGCGGCCGACGAAGAAAACCGCGACAGGATCGCCGAAGCGGCAGGCCTTATCCGGGTCACCGGCTCGGGGGTGCCTGAGGGCGAGCAGCACTGGCCCTATAGCGAAATCTACCAACGGCAGATGCAGGCCGAGCTGGGCGAAGACACCGAGGTACGGCTGCGCATCCATGCGCCACCGGCGTTGTGGGTCAATGCGCCGAGCCTGGGCCCGGGCTGGTTGAAGGTACCGCTGTACCCGCACCCACTGCGGGGGCAGAAGATCTGGAACGTGTTGGGTTGGTTCCTGGCTATCGGCCTGTTGTCCACCGCCTCGGCCTGGATATTCGTGCGCCAGCTGAACCAGCCGCTCAAGCGCCTGGTGTTCGCCGCCCGCCAGCTGGGCCAGGGGCGCAGCGTGCGCCTGCCGATCAGCGACACGCCCAGCGAAATGACCGAGGTGTACAAGGCCTTCAACCAGATGGCTGAGGATGTCGAGCAGGCCGGGCGTGAGCGCGAATTGATGCTGGCCGGGGTTTCCCACGACCTGCGCACACCGCTGACGCGCCTGCGCTTGTCGTTGTCGTTGCTGGACAGCGACAGCGAACTGAGTGACGACATGGTCCGCGATATCGAGGACATGGACGCGATCCTCGATCAGTTCCTGGCCTTTATCCGCGATGGCCGTGACGAGCCGGTGGAGGAGGTCGACCTGGCCGACCTGGTGCGCGAGGTGGTGGCGCCGTACAACCAGCCGGAAGAACGCGTGCGGCTGTGCCTGGAGCCGATCCCGCCGTTCCCGCTGCGCCGGGTTTCGCTCAAGCGCATGCTGGGCAACCTGATCGGCAACGCCCTGCACCACGCCGGCAAAGGGGTCGAGGTAGCCGCCTATGTGTCGGGTGACGAGAGTGCGCCGTATGTAGTGCTGAGCGTGCTCGATCGCGGGACGGGGATCGACGAGTCGGAGCTGGAGACCATCTTCAACCCGTTCATTCGTGGTGACCGGGCCCGCGGTGGCAAGGGTACCGGGCTGGGTTTGGCGATCGTCAAGCGGATCGCGGCGCAGCATGGCGGCAATGTGGAATTGCGCAATCGGTCCGGTGGCGGGATCGAGGCGCGGGTGAGGCTGCCGCTGGGGTTGTTGCTGCCGCGTAATGCCGTGTGATTGCCGGGGCCGCAAAGCGGCCCCAGGATCTCAGCCCTTACCCTTGGTCCGGGTCTGATTAGGCCCTCCATTCTTCTCCAGGTGCTCGATGATCATGCCGGCCACGTTCTTGCCGGTGGTCACTTCGATACCTTCCAGCCCCGGCGACGAGTTCACCTCCATCACCAGCGGCCCATGGTTGGAACGCAGAATATCCACACCGGCCACGCTCAAGCCCATCACCTTGGCCGCGCGAATGGCGGTCATGCGTTCTTCCGGGGTGATCTTGATCAGGCTGGCCACCCCTCCGCGATGCAGGTTGGAGCGGAACTCCCCCGGCTTGGCCTGGCGCTTCATCGACGCGATGACCTTGTCGCCGACCACGAAGCAGCGGATGTCTGCGCCACCCGCTTCCTTGATGTATTCCTGCACCATGATGTTCTGCTTCAACCCCATGAACGCCTCGATCACCGATTCGGCGGCCTTGGTGGTTTCGCACAACACCACGCCGATTCCCTGGGTGCCTTCCAGCACCTTGATCACCAGTGGCGCGCCGTTGACCATCTGGATCAGGTCGGGGATGTCGTCCGGCGAGTGGGCGAAGCCGGTAATCGGCAGGCCGATGCCGCGTCGCGACAGCAGTTGCAACGAACGCAGCTTGTCGCGGGAGCGGGCTATAGCTACCGACTCGTTGAGCGGATACACGCCCATCATCTCGAACTGGCGCAGCACCGCGCAGCCATAGAAGGTTACCGAGGCACCAATGCGCGGGATCACCGCGTCGAAGCCTTCCAGCGGCTTGCCGCGGTAGTGAATCTGCGGCTTGTGGCTGGCGATGTTCATGTAGGCCCGCAGGGTGTCGATCACCACCATTTCGTGGCCCCGCTGGGTACCGGCTTCGACCAGGCGGCGGGTGGAATACAGACGCGGATTGCGCGACAGCACAGCGATCTTCATGCAGCACCTGTTACAGGGGAAAGGGTGGCCGGAAAGGCCGGTTTGTCTTGGACGTACTTCAGGCCAGGGTTGACCACCAGCTGGCCATGGATCAGGGCCTTGGAACCTAGTAACAGGCGATAACGCATGTTCTTGCGGCAGGCCAGGGTGAACTCAACCTCCCAAACACCATCGCCCAGGGCCAATGACGTGCGGATGACATAGCGGGTCTGGGCCTGGCCGTTGGAGCTCTTGATGGTTTTCATGGTCACCAGCGGTGCTTCGCAGCGGCGGTGGCGCAACTGCACCACCGAGCCCAGGTGTGCGGTGAAGCGGACCCAGGGCTGGCCGTCGCGCTCGAACGGTTCCACCTCGGTGGCGTGCAAGCTGGAGGTGCTGGCGCCGGTGTCGATCTTGGCGCGCAACCCGGCTACGCCAAGGTCGGGCAGGGCGACCCACTCGCGCAGGCCGATCACAGTCAAATGGTCAAATGTCTTCACGAAACGCACCCTGCGGATGAGGTGTTGAACTGTAAGCACGGCGGGGATTTTTTGCATCCGATCGTTACGGTAGTACAGTTCGATGAAACACAGCGTTCGAGGTAACGGGATGGCACAAAAAGCCGAAGACGACGACAAGGTCCGCCTGGACAAATGGCTGTGGGCGGCACGCTTCTACAAGACCCGCGCGCTGGCCAAGGCAGCGATCGAGAGCGGCAAGGTGCATTGCCGGGGTGAGCGCTGCAAGCCGGGCAAGGAGCCGCGGGTGGGCGACGAGTTCGTGCTGCGCACCGGGTTCGATGAACGTACCGTGGTGGTGAAGGCGCTTTCAGTGGTGCGGCGTGGGGCGCCAGAGGCGCAGACGTTGTATGAAGAGACTGAGGACAGCGTGCGTCGGCGTGAGCAGGCGGCTGAACTGCGCAAGGCCGGGGCGATGGGGGTGACCACCGACGGCCGGCCGACCAAGAAGCAGCGGCGGCAGATTCACCAGTTGCATGGGAGCTTCGAATAGCCGGGGCCGCTTTGCGGCCCTTTCGCGACACAAGGCCGCTCCTACAGGAAATCGCGTACCCCTGTAGGAGCGGCCTTGTGTCGCGATGGGCTGCGCAGCAGCCCCATGGCCCTAACGGGTGACAGCCATTCGCCCGACCAGCGGTAACCTGGCCAGCAGGTTAAACAACGGCGCCGTCCAGCGCAGCAGCAGCGCACTCCCCTTGGCCGCCAGCGGCGTGTAGCAGCTCCAGCCCAGCGCCAACACCGCCATCAGCAGCCCGCCGATGTAGTCATCCTGCCCCCAATGGGCACCGGCCACCAGGCGCGGCAACATGAACAACACCGCCAGGCCCCAGACCACCAGGTACTGCACCAGGCGGCGGCTGAACACGCTCATGAACAGCGCCCACACCAGCAGCACCGAGGCATGATCCCCCGGGAAACTCTTGCTGGAACGGTCTTTCAGTTCCCAGGCTGCTTCCAGGTTCGGGTAGTAGTCGCTGAGGTGCACCACATCGTCGAACATCATTGACGGGCTCTTGTGCTGCCAGCCGGCTGCATCAACCCACTTGGAAAACAGCGCGCGAATCACCACTAAGAGGATTAGCGTGACCAGGAAACCGAAAAAGGCCTGGCGCACCTGGGTTGCCTTGAACACCCAGTCGCCTCGTATAAGCACTGCCAGAAGGATCAGGCCGACGACGATGTCGAACGGGCGCAAGCTGCCGACAGTCCAGATGTAGCGCCAGGTGGTGTTGTCGGCCAGCGGCGCATTCAGGCTGTGGAACAGCCACTCGTCGAAAGTCAGGCACAAGATCTGGCCAAAGGGCCATAACCAGAAACACAGTAGAGCGATGGGAAGCAGCGTACAGGCTGCCAATGGCCCCCAGGACCACCTTGCTTGGAACAGTGGTCGATTGTCCATAAAATACCTCTATTGCAAACAGGAATCGGAGCGCCTTGTGAGCGCTCTGTCATGGGGTTCTCGCATGTTTCGACAACCCTTGTAACCATTTTGTCATCATTTTCAGATAGCCAAAACCTATGAGCGACTTGCCTGATACCGATTTCACCCAACGTTTCATCTTCGACGAGCGCGATGTGCGCGGCGAGTGGGTGTCTCTCGATGACAGCTACGCCGCGGTGCTGGCGCGTCATGAGTACCCGCAGCCGGTGCAGGCGTTGCTCGGCGAGCTGATGGCCGCCACCGCCTTGCTGGTGGGGGCGCTGAAGTTCGACGGCCTGCTGATTCTGCAGGCGCGTTCCGCAGGGCCGATCCCGCTGTTGATGGTCGAATGTTCGGGGGATCGGGACATCCGTGGCATGGCCCGCTACGAAGCGGACCAGATCCCTGCGGATGCGACCCTGTCGCAGCTGATGCCCGATGGCCACCTGACCCTGACCATCGATCCGGTCAAGGGTCAGCGCTACCAGGGCACTGTCGACCTCGACGGCGCCACCCTGTCGGAGTGCTTCACCAACTACTTCGTCCAGTCGCAACAGCTCAACACGCGCTTCTGGCTCAACGCCGAAGGCGGCAAGGCCCGTGGTCTGCTGCTGCAGCAACTGCCGCGCGATCGCCAGTTGGACGATGAAGAGCGTGAAGAAAGCTGGCAGCACGTTGTGGCATTGGCTACCACGCTCAAGGCTGATGAGTGGGCGCTGGACAACGAAACCCTGTTGCACCGCTTGTACCATGAAGATGCCGTGCGCCTGTTCGACATCCAGCCGCTGCGCTTCAACTGCAGCTGCTCTCGCGAACGTTCCGGCAATGCGCTGGTCAGTTTGGGCGAGCACGATGCCAAGGCGCTGGTGGAAGAATGCGGCGGGCAGGTGGAGATCGATTGCCAGTTCTGCAACGAACGCTATTTCTTCGACGCCAGCGACGTGGCGCAACTGTTTGCCGGTGGCGGCACTGACGTAGCCTCAGAAACTCGTCACTGAAACGTTTAACTACAGGACAATCTCCTGTCGAATTGCGCAAAAGCGCAGTTCTGACAGGAGGGGCCTACTTTTTTTGGGCGTTTCTGGCATAATCCGGCCACTTTTTTCGCTGTAGTAGTTTTTTCAAGACAACTACAAAACGTTTGGAGCACTCGGCCTCGGGCCGGATGGGGTATCTCATGACGCAAGCCAACAACACCGTGTACACCGACCTGAGCGTCGATGAGCTGGTAAAAGAAGCGCTGCAACGCGGTGAAGGCGTACTAGCCGATACTGGTGCACTGGTCGTGGAGACTGGTCACCGTACTGGCCGTTCGCCGGCTGACCGTTTCATCGTCGAAGAACCTTCCACCCAGGACGCCATTGCCTGGGGCCCGATCAACCGCAAGTTCCCGGCAGACAAGTTCGATGCCCTGTGGGACCGCGTCGAGGCGTTCAACAACGCCCAGGATCACTTCGTTTCCTACGTTCACGTAGGGGCCGCTGCCGAGCACTACCTGCCGGTGAAGATGACCACCCAGACTGCCTGGCAGAACCTGTTCGGTCGTTGCCTGTTCATCAACCCGGAGCAGTACAACCCGGCCGGTCGCGGCGAGTGGCAGGTTCTTAACGTCGCCAACTTCGTGTGCGAACCAGAGCGTGACGGCACCAACTCCGATGGTTGCGTGATCATCAACTTCGCCCAGAAGAAAGTGCTGATCGCTGGCATGCGCTACGCCGGCGAAATGAAGAAAGCCATGTTCTCGGTGCAGAACTTCCTGCTGCCGGCCGCCGACGTGCTGCCTATGCACTGCGCCGCCAACATCGGCGAAGCAGGCGATGTGACCCTGTTCTTCGGCCTGTCCGGCACCGGCAAGACCACCCTGTCGGCCGACGAAAGCCGTTACCTGATCGGTGACGACGAGCACGGCTGGGGCGAGGGCGTGGTCTTCAACATCGAAGGCGGCTGCTACGCCAAGTGCATCGACTTGTCCGAGAAGAACGAGCCGGTCATCTGGAAAGCCATCAAGCATGGCGCCGTGCTGGAAAACGTCGTTCTCGACGCCAACAAGCACGCCGACTACTCCGATGTCAGCCTGACCCAGAACAGCCGTGCGGCCTACCCGCTGGAGCACGTTGCCAAGCGTTCCGCAGCGAACCTGGGCGGCGAGCCGAACGCAGTCATCTTCCTGACCTGCGACCTGACCGGTGTTCTGCCTCCGGTTTCGATCCTGAACAACGAGCAGGCGGCCTACCACTTCCTGTCCGGTTACACCGCGCTGGTCGGTTCCACCGAAATGGGTTCGGGCAGCGGCATCAAGTCGACCTTCTCCACCTGCTTCGGCGCCCCGTTCTTCCCGCGCCCGGCGTGGCGAGTACGCCGAACTGCTGATCAAGCGTATCAAGGGCTTCGACTCGAAGGTCTACCTGGTCAACACCGGCTGGACCGGCGGTGGCTACGGCGTTGGCAAGCGCTTCAGCATCCCGACCACCCGTGCCGTGATCGCTGCAATCCAGAGCGGCGCGCTGATCGGTGCCGAAACCGAGCACCTGGACATCATCAACCTGGACGTGCCGAAGGCCGTTCCGGGCGTTGATACCGAGCTGCTCAACCCGCGCACCAACTGGGCTGACAAGGCTGCCTACGACGAGGCCGCCAAAGGCCTGGCCAAGCTGTTCATCGAAAACTTCAAGAAGTTCGAAGTCTCCGACGCCATCAAGGCCGCTGGCCCGCAGCTGTAAGCTGACCCGCCCGCAACGAGAAAGCCGCCCCTGGGGCGGCTTTTTTGTTCCTGTGAATAAGTGCGGTCATTGTGGAAGCAACTGTCTTGCTCAATTTCTAAAAGCTGGCGCGATCCCTGTGGGAGCGGGCAGCGAGAATCCGTTTTTTCTGTTTCACTGTCAGCATCCATTGCGAAGACAAGAGCCAGCCAGATGACCGAATCCCCTCAGCGCACTGCCTTCTCCCATTTCCACCCCATTCTCACCCGCCCCCAGGACAACGACCTGAACGGCCACATTGCCGGTGCCACCGTGCACGGCTTCTTCGAAACCGCCATCCAGGCGTTCCTTGTCGAACAGGCCGAACTGGACCTGCGTGACGGCGAGCTGGCCGCCTTCGTGGTCAGCTCGGCGGCGGACTTCTACGCGTTGCCAGGCTTCCCGGACGTGCTGGAAGTGGGGCTGGGGGTAACGCGCCTGGCAGGCAGCACGGTGGAGTACCGCCTGGCCCTGTTCCGCCCAGGGGAGCCGGAGGCGTGTGCGGCAGGCACGGTGGTGCAGGTGTTCATCGAGCGCGCCAGTGGCCGGCCAGTGGCGTTGCCAGAAACGCTGCAGGTGATCCTGTCTGGCATCCTGCTGGAACCGCAGGCATAAAAAAGCCCCGCTGGCAGGGGCGGGGCTTTTGTTGCCGGGGCAGGGCCCTCAGGCGTTAGTCGCGCCAGTGGCGCTTGTGCTTGCGGTGGCCGTAGTGGTGGCCACGGTCCCAGTGGCGACGGTCGTCGTCATAGCCACGACGGTAGCGGCGGCCATCGCGGTAATCGTCTTCGTCGGCCTCTTTACCCATGTAGTTACCCAGTGCGCCACCGGCGCCACCGCCAGCTGCCGCGCCAATGTAGCTACCGGTAGTACCGCCCATGGAGCGGCCGACCACGTTGCCGCCTGCGGCGCCCAATGCGCCACCGATGGCTGCCTCACCACGCTGGTGCTTGTTGGCACCGACTGCACTACCAGCTGCGCCGCCCAGGCCAGCGCCAATCGCGCCGCCTGTGCTACCACCAATGGACTGGCCCACGACAGAGCCCAGTACCCCACCCAATGCGCCGCCAATGCCGGCCTCGGTGGTGCCGCCTGCCATGGCAACGCCGCTGAGCAAGCTGAAAGACAACAACAGTATCGAGGAGTACTTCTTCATCAAGAGAGCCTCATAGGGATGACGAGGCGAATGTGAGCCTTGCAGGTGCGTCTGGCAACGGAAATCCGACGAGTAACACGACTTGTACACAATTCTGTAAGTTACTGTATTTACTGTGAAACTTTATCGTTTTTTGGCTGTCTTAGACTTTTATGACGAAGCCCTGAACCATGAATGGAACAGGGCTTTTTCGTTTTTGGCGGTGAGGCTGATGGCCTCTTCGCGGGCTCGCCCGCTCCCACAGGAACTTCACAAATTTCCCATCCTGTGTAGTACCTGTGGGAGCGGGCAAGCCCGCGAAGAACCCAACACAATTGCTACAGGATACGCCCGTCGTCCCGCGCCCGCTCCAGCTTGATGGCAATGAACTTCGACGTCGGCGTATGGCTGCCGTCGCCAATGCTCTCCAGCGGCACCAGCGGGTTCACCTCCGGGTAGTATGCCGCCGCCTGCCCGGCCGGGATGTCGAAGGCCAGCAGGGTGAAACCGTGCACACGGCGCACATGTTCATCCCCCCACAATGACACGATGTCGACCCGCTGCCCCGGCTGGAAGCCGAGGCGGATAATGTCTGCTTCGTTGGCGAACAGCACCTCGCGCTGGCCGCGCACGCCGCGGTAACGGTCATCCAGGCCGTAGATGGTGGTGTTGTACTGATCGTGCGAGCGCATCGACTGCATGATCAGGTCCGGCACCTGGCCGCTGGCGCGTACGCGCTCGTCGAGCAGTGTGTCGGGCAGCAGGTTGGCCTTGAAGTTGGCGCGGCCGGTGCTGGTCTTCCATTCGCGGCTGGCGGCGCTATTGCCCAGGTAGAAACCGCCCGGCTCGCGCAGGCGCTGGTTGAAGCCGCTGAAGCCGGCGATGGTGTCGCCGATCAGCTCGCGAATACGGTCGTAGTCAGCCACCAGCCAGTGCCAGTCCACGGGCGTCTTGCCCAGGGTGGCGGCGGCGATACCGGCGATAACTGCCGGCTCCGAGCGCATCTGCGTCGAAAGCGGCTGCAGCTGGCCATTGGAGGCATGGACCATGCTGAACGAGTCCTCTACCGTGACCGCCTGTGGCCCGTCGGCCTGCAGGTCGATGTCGGTGCGGCCCAGGCATGGCAGGATCAGAGCCTGCTTGCCGTGCACCAGGTGGCTGCGGTTGAGCTTGGTGCTGATGTGCACGGTCAGCTCGCAGTTGCGCAGCGCCTGGGCGGTGCGCTCGGTGTCTGGCGTGGCCTGGGCGAAGTTGCCACCCAGGCCGATGAATACCTTGGCCCGGCCGTCGAGCATGGCGTGGATCGCCTCGACGGTGTTGTGGCCATTGTGCCGCGGCACGGGGAAGCCGAAGCGCTGCTCGATGGCGTCCAGCAGGGCCGCCGGCGGGCGTTCGTTGATGCCCATGGTGCGGTCACCCTGCACGTTGCTGTGGCCGCGCACCGGGCACAGGCCGGCGCCTGGTACGCCGATGTTGCCGCGCAGCATCTGCAGGTTGACTATTTCCTGGATGGTCGGCACCGAGTGGCGATGCTGGGTAATGCCCATCGCCCAGCACATGATCACCCGCTTGCCGCGGCAGTACATGCGCGCGGCCAGCTCGATGTCTGCCAGCGCCAGGCCGGACTGTGCCTGGATGTGCTCCCACGGGGTGGCGTCCACTACCGCGAGGTAGTCGTCGATGCCATGGCCATGTTCGGCGATGAAGGCGTGATCGAAGATGGCTGGTTCGCCCTTGGCCTGGGCTTCGCGTTCCCATTGCAGGACGAACTTGGCCATGCCGCGCAGCATCGCCATGTCGCCGCCCAGGGCCGGGCGGAAGAATGCGGTGTTGGTCGGCCGGTCGCTGTTGGTCAGCATTTCCAGCGGGTTCTGCGGGTGCTGGAAGCGCTCCAGGCCTCGCTCCTTGAGCGGGTTGATGCACACCACTTGGGCACCGCGTTTTACCGCATCGCGCAGTGGGTCGAGCATGCGCGGGTGGTTGGTGCCGGGGTTCTGCCCCCAGACGAAAATTGCGTCGGCGTGCTCGAAGTCGTCGAAGGTGACGGTGCCCTTGCCGACCCCGACGCTTTGCCCCAGGGCTACGCCGCTGGCCTCGTGGCACATGTTCGAGCAGTCGGGGAAATTGTTGGTGCCATAGGCGCGTACGAACAACTGGTACAGGTACGCCGCTTCGTTGCTGGCGCGCCCCGATGTGTAGAACTCGGCCTGGTCAGGGCTGGCCAGCTTGTTAAGCTCGCGGGCGATCAGGTTGAAGGCGGCGTCCCAGCTGATCGGCTGGTAGCGGTCGCTGGGTGCGTCGTAGACCATCGGCTCGGTCAGGCGCCCCTGGTACTCCAGCCAATAGTCGCTCTGCTGCAGGAGCGACGTGACACTGTAGCGGGCAAAAAAGGCGGCATCGACGCGGCGCTTGGTCGCCTCCCAGTTCACCGCCTTGGCACCGTTCTCGCAGAATTTGACCATGCCGCTTTCCGGCGAGTCGCCCCAGGCACAGCCGGGGCAATCGAAACCGCCGTTCTGGTTGGTCTTGAGCAGCGCGCGAATGTTCTTCAGCGCGTTGTCGCTGCCGACCCAGGCCTTGGCCACGCTGCGCAGCGCGCCCCAGCCACCGGCGGGGCCGTGGTAGGGTTTGTAGCGAGGGGAGGAGGCTGGGGCGTTGTCCGGGAGAGGTTGATACGAGGTCACGACTGTTACGACTCCGCCGCTGGGCTGTAGACCCGCGGTGCGCTGTGCTTGGGCAGATGGATAAGGTTGAGGTTGTGCTTGCGCGCCCATTGCAGGGCAAGGCCGGTGGGCGCTGAAAGGCTGACCAGGGTCTGGATCCCGGCCCGCAGCACTTTCTGGATCAGCTCCAGGCTGCAGCGGCTGGTGACGATGGCCAGGCCGCCCTGGCTGTCGATGC
Organism: Pseudomonas putida; assembly: GCA_029953615.1. Lineage (NCBI taxonomy): Bacteria > Pseudomonadati > Pseudomonadota > Gammaproteobacteria > Pseudomonadales > Pseudomonadaceae > Pseudomonas > Pseudomonas putida. The sequence continues at coordinate 2,625,376 of CP124529.1, forward strand.
CCTGGCGCAGCAAGGCGCCGATCAATTTGTCGAGGGCGTTGTGCCGGCCGATGTCTTCGCGGCCGAGCAGCAGCTCGCCATGGCGGTCCATGAACAGCGCTGCATGCACCGCGCCGCAGTGCTGGCCGAGGGGCTGGAAGGCATCGATGTGCTCGCGCAGGCCGACCAGCCATTGTGCCGGCGGCAACGGCGCACCGGGCAGCGCGGCCAGTTCTGGCAGAGCCTGCTCCAGCGCTTCGACCCCGCACAGGCCGCAACCGCTGGTGCCGGCCAGCTGGCGGCGCTGATTTTTCAGGTTCCAGAAAGCACGGCTGGAAATTTCCAGGTCGGCATACATCGCCGAGCCGCTGCCGGAGAGCTTCAGGTCGTAGATTTCCGAGGTGCCTTCGACAATGCCGCTGCCGACGCTGAAGCCGACGGCGAAGTCTTCCAGGTCGGTTGGGCTGACCAGCATCACTGCCTGGTTCAGGCCGTTGTAGGCAATGGCCAGTGCTACCTCTTCCGCCAGCGGGGTGCTGTCGCGTCTGGCGTCACTGAGCTGGACATACTCGTAGGTGTTGCTGGCGGCTGGCAGGGACAGGGGCGATGAGGCCGCGCAGACCGGAGGCTTGCTTTTCATCGGGGCGATATCGGGCGATTGGCAGCTATCTGATAGCACAAGCCTAGGCGTGCGACCCGGCGGCGTCTAATCGCTACGGTCTATGCCTTGATAGACCGGGTCGATGGGTTGCATGGGGCGGGAGGGGAAAAGCTGGCCTAGACTGCTGTGTCCGAGGTTTCGTCAACAAGGAGAGCGTTATGAGCTTGTTCAGTTTCGTCAAGGAAGCGGGCGAGAAGTTGATCGACCTGCTTACCCCCGGCAACGCCAATGCCGAAGAGCAGCTGAAGAAACACGTGGAAAGTGTCGGCCTGGGCAACCCGAATATCACCGCCACTGTAGAGGGCGACACGATCATCCTCAAGGGTGAGGTGGCCAGCCAGGAGGAAAAGGAGAAGATCATCCTGGCGGCGGGCAACGTCGCTGGCGTGGCCAGTGTCGATGACCAGATCACCGTGACCGGCCCGGTGGCCCAGGCTGCGCGGTTCGTGACGGTGGAGAAGGGCGACACGCTAAGTGCCATTTCGAAGAAGGTGTACGGCGACCCCAACAAGTACCAGAAAATCTTCGAGGCCAACAAGCCGATGCTCAAGCACCCGGACAAGATCTATCCGGGGCAGGTGTTGCGTATTCCTGATTGATCCCTGCAGCCTCTTCGCGGGCTCGCCCGCTCCCACAGGGATCGCACACAGTTCAGACCTGTGGTGATCCTGTGGGAGCGGGCATGCCCGCGAATGGGGCCTTACAGGCCTACCAATAGCTCCCGGTAATCCTCGACCGCCGCAAACTCCTCGGTATTCCGCGGCCCTGCCTGGCTATCCGGCTGGCGCACTGCCAGCAGATGCCCCACGCCAAACCGCCGCGCACTGCGCAGAATCGCCAGGGTGTCATCGATGAACAGGCTGCGCTCTGGCTCGAAGCCGATATCCGCCTGCAATGCATCCCAGAACTGCGGGCTTTCCTTCGGGTAGCCATAATCATGCGAGCTGATCAGCCGTTCGAAATACGGCGCCAGCTCTACCCGTTCCAGCTTCAGCGACAGCGAATCCCGGTGCGCATTGGTGATCATCACCACGCGCTTGCCCGCGTCGCGGATCGCTGCCAGGAAAGTATCGGCATCCGGGCGCAGGGCGATCAGGTCGGCGATTTCCTGTTTCAGCTCGCGTATAGGCAGCCGCAATTCGCGGCTCCAGAAGTCCAGGCAATACCAGTTCAGCGTGCCGGCATTGCGTTCGAACAGCGGCTGCAGCTCCATTTCCGCCATGGCCCGGCTCACTCCGTGCAGCTCGGCATAGCGCTGGGGCAGGTGGTCCAGCCAGAAGCGGTTGTCGTAATGCAGGTCAAGCAGGGTGCCGTCCATGTCCAGCAGGACGGTATCGATGGCAGACCAGGGAAGAACAGGCATGGGAAACTCTCGATCAGTCGGCAAGCCACGGTATAGTAACCCGTTCACGCCAAGGAGCCGCCCCATGCGCCAGAAACCCACCGTCCTCAGCCGCGAAATCGTCGCCAGCAGCCGCCTGTTTCGCGTCGAAGCCGTGCAATTGCGCTTCAGCAATGGCAACGAGCGCACCTACGAGCGGCTGGTGGGACGGGGCAACGGCTATGGCGCGGTGATGATCGTGGCTATGCTCGACGCCGAGCACGCGGTGCTGGTTGAAGAGTATTGCGGTGGCACTGACGAATACGAGCTGTCGCTGCCCAAGGGCCTGATCGAGCCGGGCGAGGACGTGCTGGCGGCAGCCGACCGGGAGCTCAAGGAGGAAGCCGGTTTTGGCGCACGCCAGCTGGAGCACCTGACCGAGCTGTCGCTGTCGCCGGGCTACATGAGCCAGAAGATTCAGGTGGTGCTGGCCAGCGACCTTTACGAGGAGCGCCTGGAGGGCGATGAGCCGGAGCCAATGCGGGTCGACAAGGTCAACCTGCGTGAACTCTCGGCCCTGGCCATGCACCCGCAGTTTACCGAGGGGCGTGCCCTGGCGGCGCTGTACCTGGCGCGTGACCTGCTGATTCAGCGGGGGTTGCTGGAAGCATGAACGACCTGCAACTGATGCACGAAGTGGTCAGGCTGGCCCTTTCGGCGGGTGAGGCGATATTGCCGTTCTGGCGTGCCGATGTGGCCGTGACCAACAAGGCCGACGATTCGCCGGTCACCGCCGCCGATCTGGCGGCACACCGGGTGATTGCCGATGGCCTTCAGGCGCTGGCGCCGCAGATCCCGGTGCTGTCCGAAGAGGACTGCAACATTCCGCTGGCCGAGCGTAAGGGCTGGAGCCGCTGGTGGCTGGTCGACCCGCTGGACGGCACCAAGGAATTCATTGCCGGCAGCGAGGAGTTCACGGTCAACATCGCTCTGGTCGAAAACGGCGAGGTGGTGTTTGGCGTGGTATCCATGCCGACCAACGGGCGCTGCTACTTCGGTGGTCGCGGTTTGGGCGCCTGGCGTGCGGAAGCGGGTGAGACTGCCCGGCCGATCCAGGTACGCAATGCGCCGCCGACGGGTGGGCGTTTCACCGTGGTTGCCAGCCGTCGCCATTCCAGCCCGGAACAGGAAGCGCTGTTGGCCGGGCTGGGGGCCGCGGTGGGTGAACTGGAGTTGGCCAATATCGGCAGTTCGTTGAAGTTCTGTCTGTTGGCCGAAGGTAGCGCCGATTGCTATCCGCGTCTGGCCCCGACCTCGCAGTGGGATACCGCTGGGGCGCAGGGGGTGGTGGAAGGGGCTGGTGGTGAAGTGATCGGGCTGGATGGCCTGCCGTTCCGGTACCCGGCGCGGGAGTCGTTGCTCAACCCGCATTTCCTGGCGTTGCCGGCAAAAGCTGCTTGGCGCGAAGCCTTCCTGAGCCTGATCTGACGATCCCACAGGTACAGCAATCCTTCGCAGCTACGCGGAACCTGTGGGAGCGGGCAAGCCCGCGAACACCGGCGGAGCCGGTGCCGTAGACCGCGGTGCCTGCTTCGCGGGCGCGCCCGCTCCTACAGGGATCGCGACACCTTTAGTTTCAGCGGTGCAGTACGTACTGGCCGCTGAAGGTAACAGCAGGTTCGTCACTACCGGCATTGCTCACCGTGGTCTCCAGCGTCAGTCGCGCCCGCCCACGGCGCTGGTACAGGGCCAGGAACCGCTCCCAGGTCTTCTCATCCGGCGCCGCGCAGCGCGCCACCGCCGCTCCGGTAACCGGCAGCGGATAACTGATCTGCCCTTCCTGGATGACGATATGCCCGTCATCGATCCCCGACTCGCGCAGGCGCAGGTGCAGCCAGCCCCAACCCACCAGCACTGCGGCGCAGTAAAGGCTGCCGCCGAACATGGTGCTCTTGTGGTTGACGTTGGCCGCCAGCGGCAATTGCAGGCGCAGGGTGTGCTGCTGCCAATCGAGCACTTCCAGGCCCATTTCGCGGGTCAGGGGGATGTCGCCGTGCAGGACGGACTGCAGGTACTGGCTATCGGTGTTCATTGACGGTTGTCCTCTTGATCGTCATGCCCGCCGCTACCACCATCGAAGCTCAAGCCATGCTTGCGTAGCTTGTCGTGCAGGGTCTTGCGGGGGATGCCCAGCGCTTCGGCCAGGCTGCGCATGGAGCTGTGTGGCTGGGCCAGTTCGGCCGCAATCAGCGAGCGTTCGAACTGTTCGACCTGTTCGCTGAGGTTGCCGCTCGGCATCGGTACCGCAGGCATCGCCGCGGGCGGCGCCTGGCCGTCCAGGGCCAGTTCCAGGCCAAGGGCGAAGCGCTCGGCGGCGTTCTGCAGCTCGCGTACGTTACCGGGCCAGTCGTGACGCAGCAGCAGGGCGCGCTGGGCCGGCTGCAGGGCGTGTGGCGGCAACCCATGGCGCTGGCTGGCGGCGTCGGCGAAGTGCTGGAAAAGCACCAGGATGTCATCGCCGCGTTCGCGCAGCGGTGGAATACGCAGCGGCGCCACGTTCAGGCGGTAATACAGGTCGGCACGGAAACGCCCCTGGTCGGCGGACTGGCGCAGGTCCTCCTTGGTCGCGGCGATGATGCGGATGTCCAGCGGGATCAGCTGGTTGCCACCCAGGCGCTCGACTACCCGTTCCTGCAACATGCGCAGCAGTTTCACCTGCACATCCAGGCTCATGCTCTCGATTTCGTCGAGGAACAGCGTGCCGCCGTTGGCGAACTCGAACTTGCCGATGCGGCGTTTCTGCGCACCGGTGAACGCACCGGGCTCATGCCCGAACAGCTCGCTTTCGACCACCGATTCGGCCAGTGCGCCGGCGTTGATCGCCACGAATGGCCCGTCGCGGCGGCTGGACAGGTCGTGCAGGGCGCGGGCCACCACCTCTTTGCCGGCACCGGTCTCACCCAGAATCAGTACATCGGCGCGGGTGCCGGCCAAGGCACCAATCTGCTCGCGCAGGCGCTGCATGGACGGCGACTGGCCCACCAGGCGGGTAGCCAGTTGTTGGCGGTCGCTCAGGGCCAGGCGCAAGCTGCGGTTTTCCAGTACCAGGCGGCGCAGGGCCAGGGCACGGCGTACGCTGTCGAGCAGGGCATCGCTGGCGAAGGGTTTTTCCAGGAAGTCATAGGCGCCCGCGCGCATCGCCTGCACCGCCAGCGGCACATCGCCGTGGCCGGTGATCAGCAGCACCGGCAGCTCGTTGTCACGGCCGTGCAGTTGTTCCAGCAGCTGCAGGCCATCGATACCCGGCATGCGGATGTCGCTTACCACCACGCCAGGCCAGTCGGCCTCGATGCGCTCGGCCAGGCCCTGGGCATCGGCCAGGGCGACCACCTTGAGCCCGGCCAGGTCCAGGGTCTGGCTCAGGGCCTGGCGCAGGTGCGGGTCGTCGTCGACCAGGATGACCTGGGCTCGGCTGTCGATCAGTGTCTCGGTGGTCATGCCGAGGGGTCCTCCGAATTGGGCAAAGTAGCGCCAGGCGCGGCCACACGCAGCTGCAGGGTCAGCAGTGCGCCACCTTCCGGGTGGTTGGCCAGCAGCAGTTCACCGCCCAGGGCGCGCATCAGGCTTTCGCAGATGGCCAGGCCCAGGCCCAGGCCCTGGGTGCGGGTCTTGGTGGTGAAGAACGGCTCCTTGGCGTGCTCCAGGGCCTGGCGGCTGAAGCCGGGGCCGTTGTCGCGAATGTACAGGTAGACGCAGTCATCGCGCTGCTCGGCACTCAGCCACAGGCGGCGTGGGTTGGCCTTTTCGGTCAGGGCGTCGAGAGCATTGGCCAGCAGGTTGCCGAGCACCTGACGCAGGCGGGTCTCGCCGGCCTGCACCCACAAGGTTGCTTCCGGCAGGTCGCGGATCAGCTCGACGGCCATTGCCCGGCGGCGCTTGGCCAGCAACGCCAGGGCATCGTCCAAGGCTGGCTGCAGGGCCACGCTCTCCGGGGCGTGGCGGTCACGGCGGGCGAAGGCGCGCAGGTGGGCGATGATCGAGGCCATGCGCCCGGTCAGCTCGCCGATCAGCTTGAGGTTGCCGCGGGCGTCTTCGATACGCTGGTGGTCAAGCAGGATCTCGGCGTTTTCCGCGTAGCTGCGGATGGCGGCCAGTGGCTGGTTGAGCTCGTGGCTAATGCTGGCCGACATGGTGCCGAGCACTGACAACTTGCCGGCCTGCACCAGCTCATCCTGGGCACGCACGGCCTCCTGTTGGGCGTTCTCGCGTTCCAGCACGGCGCTCTTGAGCCGGGTGTTCAGGCCTTCGAGGTCGGCGGTGCGTTCGGCCACGCGTTTTTCCAGCTCCTGGCGGCCGCGGGCCTCGAAGTCGATGCGGTCGATGTAGTGACGGCGCCGCTGCATGACCAGGCCGGCCAGCAGCATCAGCACCAGCAGGGTGCCAGCGCCGATAGCCATCACGGTTTGCACTGAACGGTCGACCAGCATGCGCGGGGCGAGGATGCTGACCTGCCAGCCGGTTTCCTTGATGTCGCGGGTCTGGCTGATCCAGGCGTCCGGGCTGAGCACCAGCGGTTGCGGGGCCTGGGTCGGGTAGGGCTGGATAGCGATGATTGCCTCGCGCTCGGCCTCGGTCAGCGCGCGGGTTGCGCGGAAGCGCCAGTCGGGCCGCGAGGTCAGGATGACCACGCCATTGTGGTCGGTCAGCAACAGCTGCTCGGGGGTACGACCCCACAGGGTTTCGGTGTGGTCGAGGTCGACCTTGACCACCAGTACGCCAATGATGCGATCACGGTCATGCACGGCGGCGGCAAAGAAGTAGCCGCGCTTGGCCGAGGTAGTGCCCTGACCGAAGAAGCGCCCCAGGCGGCCGGCCATGGCTTCGTTGAAGTAGGGGCGGAAAGCAAAGTTGCGGCCGACGAAGCTGTCGCGCTTGTCCCAGTTGGAGGCGGCCAGGGTGTTGCCGTTGACGTCCATCAGGTACATCACCTCGGCGCCGGTCTGCTGGACGATTTCCTTGAGCAGGCGGTTGGCGTTGGTCACCGCTTCCAGGCGCAAGGGGTCGGCCAGTACCCCGCGCAGCGCCGGCAGGTCGCCGAGTATCTGCGGCAAGGTTTCGTAGCGATGCAGCGTACCGAGCAGGTTGGCAACGTACAGGTCTAGGGTCTGGCGGTTCTGCGAGGCCAGTTCTTCCTGGTAGTAACGTTCAGCCAGGTGATGCAGGGGCCACAGTAACGGGGCCAGGCACAGGGCCAACAGGGCCAGGCTGCGCCAGCGGGGACGGCGTGGGGGCGTGGGTTTTGCAATCATCACGGAAAGGCGCCAGAAAAGTCTGACGCAATTATGCGCTAGTTAAGGCATCACTTCCGCCTCTGCCAGCGGCAGGCCGCGCTTGTCCTTGTCCGACAGCACCGGCGGCTGCTGCAGCCGCCAGTCGATGGCCAGGGTCGGGTCATCCCAGCGGATGCAGCGCTCGGCACCCGGGTTGTAGTAGTCGGTGGCCTTGTAGAGGAACTCGGCCGATTCGCTCATCACCGCGAAGCCATGGGCGAAGCCGGGTGGAACCCACAGTTGGCGGTGGTTGTCGGCAGACAGCTGCACTGCGACCCATTGGCCGAAGGTTGGCGAGCTCTTGCGCACATCCACGGCGATATCACGGATTTCCCCCTGCACCACGCGCACCAGCTTGCCTTGGGTGTTTTCCACCTGGTAATGCAGGCCACGCAGCACACCCTTGATGGAGCGCGAGTGGTTGTCCTGGACGAACTCGACATTCACGCCGGTTTGCCGGGCGAACTCACGGGCGTTGAATGCCTCGAAGAAAAAACCACGGCTGTCACCGAAAACCTTCGGCTCGATGATCAGTACTTCAGGGATCGCGGTAGGGATGATGTTCATGGCGGTTAGCTGGCCCTTTCTGCTCATGTATTGACCCTAGCCGGTCTGGCCGTTTTTTCCGCTTTGGGCTTCAACGGCATTCACAAGGGCTGGCCAGGGTAGATGTCGTGCCGTGTAGCTTCTCCTCCAAGGCTGGGGGTGTATCGATTGTTATCGATTTAATCCCTGTGATAGCTCACGATTTTCCCGATTATCGGGCTTCAAATATCGATATATATCGGTTATAAATTGACAAACGCCCCAGCACAGTCCGGCTCAGGGCCATCACAGAGGTCAATCATGAAAACCCTCAACTCCACTCCCCGTGCCGATGGTTTCCACATGCCCGCCGAGTGGGCCCCGCAAACCCAGGTGTGGATGGTCTGGCCGGAGCGCCCGGACAACTGGCGCCTGGGCGGCAAGCCGGCGCAAGCTGCCCATGTGACCTTGGCCAAGGCCATTGCCCGCTTCGAGCCGGTAACCGTCGCGGTTTCCGCTGGCCAGTACGAGAATGCCCGCCGCCAGCTCGACCAGCCGAACATTCGCGTGGTCGAGATCAGCAATGACGATGCCTGGGTGCGTGACACCGGCCCGACCTTCGTCATCAACGACCAGGGTGAAGTGCGTGGTGTGGACTGGGGCTTCAATGCCTGGGGCGGCTTCGATGGCGGCCTGTACGCACCGTGGAACCGTGACGAGGAGCTGGCGGCCAAGGTCCTGGAAATGGAGCGCTGCCAGCGCTACCACACCGAAGGCTTCGTGCTGGAGGGCGGCTCGATCCACGTGGACGGCGAAGGCACCGTGATCACCACCGAAGAATGCCTGCTCAATCGCAACCGCAACCCGCACCTGAACCGCGAGCAGATTGAAGCGGTGCTGCGCGACCACTTGGCAGTCGACACCGTGGTCTGGCTGCCGGATGGCCTGTACAACGACGAGACCGACGGCCACGTCGACAACTTCTGCTGTTACGTGCGCCCGGGCGAAGTGTTACTGGCCTGGACCGATGATTCCAACGACCCCAACTATGCGCGCTGTCATGCTGCCATGGAGGTGTTGAAGAACACCCGCGACGCCAAGGGCCGGGAGTTCATCGTGCACAAGATGCCGATCCCGGGGCCGCTGTTTGCCACCGCCGAAGAGTGTGCCGGTGTCGACCAGGTTGTCGGCAGCCAGGAGCGTGACCCGTCGGTGCGCCTGGCCGGTTCGTACGTGAATTTCCTGATCGTCAACGGCGGCATCATCGCGCCAAGCTTCGACGACCCGGCAGATGCCGAGGCCAGGGCGATCCTGGCGAAGATCTTCCCCGACCACGAGGTGGTGATGGTCCCTGGCCGCGAGCTGTTGTTGGGCGGTGGCAACATCCACTGCCTGACCCAGCAGCAGCCGGCGCCGCTCAAGCGTTGAACGCACAGTGCGTGAAAGGGCCCGTCCCATGACGGGCTTTTTTTTGCCGCGGGGACGGTCGGAGGCTCGTGCTGGCATATGTTTTGTATTGTTTTTCAGTTAGATAGCTCGGCCATGCCGCGCTCTCGGATCTGTAACAATCCTTACGTAAATTAGCCGCTCACGGGCCAGGGAGTACGTGTAGAAATGAACGCAGCAAGTGAGTCGGCTTTGCGCCCATCGGCAGTGAATCACCAATCGCTCAAGCTTGTGGCGAAGTGGTTGAAACACCATGGAAGCATCAGGGTCAGGACGACCGACCCACGACGTCTGCTTGCCGGACGATACCCCCGAAGGGCTGATCAGCGAAGCAGAAATGCAGGCGCTGATGGCGGTTTGGCACTGATCGACTCGGTATTATCTGTACCGGCCCCTTCGCGGGCTCGCCCGCTCCCACAGGGACATCACATGTCTCAAACCCTGTGAAATATCTGTGGGAGCGGGCGAGCCCGCGAAAAGGGCCGCTACAGGCAATAAAGATCAGAAGCTGTAGCTGCCAGTCACCACCAGGCTGCGCGGGTCACCCACCTGGATCTGCGCCGCACTGGTCGCCGAGCTGTAGTAGGTCTTGTCGGCAATGTTGCTCAGCGCCGCCCGCACATCCCAGTCGTGCGTGCGGTACCCCGCCAATGCATCCCAGCGGCCATACCCCGGTAGCACCGTGGTGTTCTGGTTGTCTGCATAACGCTCACCCACCAGTGTCACGCCGGTTTCGGCGTACCAGCCCAGCTCCGGTTTCCAGGTCACGAACAGGCTGGCGTTGCGCTTGGCCACGTCATTGATGCGGTTGCCTTCCTGGCCGTTGTTGTCCTTGACGATGGTCGCATCCTGCAGGCCGATGCCACCGCGTACATACCAGTTGCCAAAGACATTGCCGGTGGCGGTCAGCTCGATGCCGCGCGAACGCTGCAAGCCGCTGAGCAAGATGTTTGCCGGGTCATGCGGGTCGCGGGTGCGGCGGTTGTAAAGCTCCAGCTCGTAGAGGGCCAGCGTGGTGGTCAGGCGCTGGTCGAACCAGTCGCTTTTCACGCCGATTTCCTTCTGCCGGGTTTCTTCCGGCTTGGTCTCGTTGGTGTTGCCCTTTGCGCCCGGGGTGATGCCGATCAGACCGCCCCCCACCGGTGAGAAGGTCTTGCTCCACGAGGCATAGAACGAATGGTCGCGCCACGGTGTGTAGACCAGGCCCAGGCGTGGGCTGGTGCTATTGCTGTCCTGTGGTTCGCGGCGGCCATCCTTGTCGGTGGTCTGCACTTCGAACCGGTCGAAGCGTACGCCGGCAAGCACCTGCCACTGAATCGTTCAGGCGGATCTGGTCTTGCAGATAAAGGCCGCGGCTATCGACCACGGTGTGGTTGTCGCTCCACAGCGCCAGGTTGCCATTGAGTTGCTGGTCGCGGCCGGGCTTGCCCAGGCCTTGCAGCTTCTGGTCGACCGCTTTATAGAGCACCGGGTCACGCTTCTGGTTGCCGAACTCCAGGCCCAGCAACAGCTTGTGCTCCAGGCCCAGGGTGTCGAAGTCGCCCTCGGCCTCCAGGTTGTTGAACAGGTTGCGGGTGTTCAGGTCCTGCTGCCAGCGCTGGCGGGTCAAGGTGTCGGTGTTGGCGTCGTAGCCCGTGACGTAGGTGTTGTCGAACTCGCTGTCGAGTTTGAACAGGCCCAGGCTGTGGCGCAGCTGCCAGGTTTCGTTCAGCTGGTAGTTCAGGCGTGAGCGCAGCGACTGGGCGCGGTCGTCGATGTAGTCGCGCTGGTCGCCATAGGTGGTGCTGCGGCTGACATCGGCCGGGCGCCCGTTGACTCCGGGGATGCCACGGTCCGGGGTGCGGTTGTAGCGGCTGTATTCGTATTGCACCAGCCAGTTCAGGTCGGGGGTGATTTGCCAGCTGATCGAGGGAGCGAACAGCTGGCGGCTGCCTTCGATGCCGTCGCGGAAGCTGTTGTTGTCCTGGTTGCCCATATTCAGGCGCAGGCTGACGGTGTCGCTGGGGTCGGCGCTGAGGTCGGCATACAGGCTGCGCAGGTCTTCGCTACCGGCCTGCGCCTCGATGCTCGAACGGCGGCCGGGCTCCGGCGCCTTGCTCACCCGGTTGACGATACCGCCCTGGCTACCACGGCCATACAGCACCGCTGCCGGCCCCTTGAGCACTTCGACCCGCTCGATGTTATGCAGGTCGCGAATGTACTGGCTGTCGTCGCGAATACCGTCGAGGTAGAAGTCGTTGCTGGCCTCGAAGCCGCGAATGCGCACGCTGTCGAAGCGGGTGTCGGCACCGCTGCTGACGTTGGGGATGCCTTCCAGTGCCTTGCCCAGGGTATTGCTGCCGTAGTCCAGCACGTTGGCGGTCTTTACCGTGTCGATGGCCTGCGGCACATAGCGCACAGGCGTCGAGGTGCGGGTCGCAGTGCTTACCTCCTTGACCCGCGGGTTGTCCTTGTCGCGCTCGCTGTCGGCGGTCACCGACAGTTCCGGCAGGGTGGTGGAGGCGGCACTGGCCAGGCCGGCGCTGAACAGCAGCGACAGGCCAAGCGTCAGCGGTGAAAGACGGCAGGGTACAAGCATGAGCACATCCGGATCGAGCAGGTGAAAAAGAGTTGCGGATGTTAATGCTTGCTATTTGCTATTGCATAAGTATTTGTAAAGGGTTGTCATTACATCTGTGTCTGTTTGTTACAGCCCCTCTGCGCCGCCTTTCCCTCCAGGAACAGCCTTGCGCTGCGAACGCGCCCGGACAGGAAAATTGTCCGTTCGATCAAAAGGCTATTTCCCACACAAGATAAATTGTCCGCTGATAGCGCGAACCTGCATGGAAATGCACCAGACCCGCCGGTGATTTTGGTTATATCAACCTGCATTTCACGACTTTTTGACATTTGTAATCGCACACGGCTAGGATTCGGCCAACGCCTGCTGGCCATGATTTTGGCCGTGCTGCTGCCAGAGGTCGCCGTGTGATTACCGGCAGGCCTTCCAGTCTGGATCCGCATAGCGTCGAACCTACGAAGGGGCGTTGGTTCCTGGCGTCATATTGCAGAGCGTTTTTGATTAAGAAATAAGGAAAACAACATGTTGAAAACCAGGATCAGCCTGGTCGCCCTGGCGATGATCGCCGCGACCCAGGCACAGGCCAATGACCAGGCCGACAGCAAAGGCTTCATCGAGGACAGCCACGCCAACGTCCTGCTGCGCAACGCCTACATCAACCGCGACAAGAAACACGGCACCGACGACCAGATCGAATGGGGCCAGGGCGTCATCGCCAACTTCTCCTCCGGCTTCACCCAGGGCACCGTCGGTGTCGGCGTCGATGCATTTGGCCTGTACGCCGTGCGTCTGGACGGCGGCAAGGGCCACAACGGTGGCGCCGGTGTCGACTTCTTCAAGCCTTCGGACTTCAAGGACGAGAACGGCAACGCCAACTCGCCGCACAACCTGGCCCGTGGTGGCGCTGCAGTGAAGTTCCGCATCTCCAACACCGTGCTCAAGTACGGTGACCAGATGCCGGCACTGCCAGTGCTGCAGTACGACGACGCTCGCCTGCTGCCAGAAAGCTTCACCGGTACCCTGATCACCTCCAAAGAGATCCAGGGCCTGGAACTGAACGCCGGCCGCTTCACCCAGGAAGCGCGCAAGAGCGCCGAGCGCCGTGACGGTGGTGGCCTGAAGTCAATCAACGTGCTCGGTGGTAGCTACAAGTTCACCGACAACTTCACCGCTTCGCTGTACACCGCCGACAACGAAGACGTGATGAAGAAGCACTATCTGGGCCTGAACTACGTCTTCCCGATTGCCAGCGACCAGTCCCTGACCCTGGACTTCAACGGCTACAAGTCGGACATCGACAACAAGTTCGTCAAGAGCGCCGAACTCAACGGCGACTCCAACACCATCTGGAGCCTGGCAGCCACCTACGCGTACGGTGCGCACTCGTTCACCATCGCCCACCAGCGCAGCACCGGCAGCACCGGCTACAACTACGGCTGGTACCAGAACGCGGGTGGCGTGGGTGACGGTGGTTCGACCATCTACCTGGCGAACTCGTACTGGTCCGACTTCAACGCCGAAGACGAGCGTTCCTGGCAGCTGGGCTACGGCCTGGACTTCGGTGCCTATGGCATCCCGGGCCTGACCTACAAGCTGGCCTACGTGGTGGGTGACAACATCAACACCCGCAACGTCGCCAACCCGCAGGGCTTCGGTGAAGGTAAAGAGCGCGAGATCTTCAACCAGATCCGTTACGTGGTGCAGGACGGCCCGGCCAAGGACCTGTCGATCAAGCTGCGTAGCTCGTTCGTGCGTACCAACAACGCCGTGCAGCAGAACGGTTACAACGACGACGGCAACGAAGTCCGCGTATTCGTCGAGTACCCGATCAGCATCTTCTGATCCTGATCTGATGGCCTAGGGGCTGCTTTGCAGCCCATCGCGACACAAGGCCGCTCCTACAGGCGGACGCAATCCCCTGTAGAAGCGGCCTTGTGTCGCGAAATGGCCGCAACGCGGCCCCCGGCTTTCACGCCGGCTCCACTTCCCTGCGCCGTACCCCGGCAACCTTCGCCTCTCCCTCCCCAGTCTCCGGCGCAAAGCTGTCACTACGCGCCATCCGCCACATCCGCGCATAAAACTCGCTTTCAATCGAGCCACTGAGCAATTCGCCCGGCTTGAGGAATGTGTGCAAGTCCGAGAACAGCCCGATTTCGCTAGGGCTGATACGCCGCGCCAGGTGCTTGGGCTTGAGCTCCGAAGGATGCTCCAGGCCCGCGGCAGCCAACATTTCGGCCAGCGCATGCAGCGTGTTGGCGGTGGAAGCTGGCCACCCGTTCGGCCTTGTCCGGTACCACCAGGGCACGCTGGCGCAGCGGGTCTTGCGTGGCCACGCCGGTCGGGCATTTGTTGGTGTGGCAGCTTTGCGACTGAATGCAGCCGATGGCGAACATGAAGCCGCGCGCGGAGTTGACCCAGTCCGCCCCGATGGCCAGCACGCTGGCGATGTCGAAGGCACTGACGATCTTGCCTGCCGCGCCAATGCGGATGCTGGTGCGCAGGTTCAGGCCGACCAGGGTGTTGTGCACGAACATCAGGCCTTCGCGCATCGGCACGCCGATGTTGTCGCTGAATTCGCGTGGCGCCGCACCGGTACCACCTTCCTTGCCATCGACGACGATGAAGTCCGGCGTGATGCCAGTGGCCAGCATGGCCTTGGCAATGCCCATGAATTCCCAAGGGTGGCCCAGGCAGAACTTGAACCCCACCGGCTTGCCGCCCGACAGCTCGCGCAGGCTGGCAACGAACTGCAGCAACTCGACCGGGGTGCGGAAGGCACTGTGCGCTGCCGGCGAGATGCAATCCTCGCCCTCGCGCACGCCACGGGTGGCAGCAATCTCGGGGCTGACCTTGTGCCCCGGCAGGATGCCACCGTGGCCCGGCTTGGCGCCCTGGCTGAGCTTGATCTCGATCATCTTCACCTGCGGCGAGCGTGCCTGCTCGGCGAAGCGCTGCGGGTCGAAGCGGCCGTCCTCGGTGCGGCAGCCGAAGTAGCCGCTGCCGATTTCCCAGATCAGGTCACCGCCGTGTTCGCGGTGGTACGGGCTGATGCTGCCTTCGCCGGTGTCATGGGCGAATCGGCCCATGCGTGCACCACGGTTGAGGGCAGCGATGGCGTTGGCACTGAGGGCGCCGAAGCTCATGGCCGAGATGTTGAAGATCGACGCCGAATAGGGCAGGCGGCATTGCGGCCCGCCGATGGCGATGCGGAACGATGCCGGGTCTGGCGTGGCCACCGGCAGCATGGAATGGCTGATGAATTCGAAGCCGGGCTTGTAGGCATCGTTGAGGGTGCCGAAGGCTTTCTCGGCACTTTCGTTCTTGGCCCGGGCGTAGACCAGCGAACGCTGCGAGCGGGAGAACGGCAGCTTGTCGTCGTCGCCCTCGATCAGGTACTGGCGGATTTCCGGGCGGATGGTTTCGATCAGGTAGCGGATGTTGCCCAGGATCGGATAGTTGCGGCGCACGGCGTGGTGGCTTTGGCGCAGGTCGTTGAGGCCGACCAGGCTGAGCAGCGCGGTGGTCAGTGTCAACGGCCACAGCCAGGCATGCTGGGGTAGCAGCGGCAGGCTGGCGACGGTGAACAGCAGGCAAAGGGTGAGGCAGGCATAGCGGCTGGGTAGAGAGTGTTTCATGGGTCCATCGCAGGCAGGATGACCGGGCCTAGGATAGGCAAAGGTGGGGAGGGGAAAACCTGGGTAATCGGTAAAAGACTGTTACCTGATTGTGATTGTGTTGCCTGTGCTGGCGTCATCGCCGGCAAGCCAGCTCCCACAGGTACTGCGCATGGCTTGAAATCGGTGCGGTCGAGGTAGGGGCAACTGTCTTGCCCAATTTCTCAAAGCGGCACCACCCTGTGGGAGCGGGCATGTCGAGGCGTCGAACCGCCGCGAACACCGGCGCAGCCGGTGCCAGCCATCGCGTCGCCTGCTTCGCGGGCTTGCCCGCTCCCACAGGGGATGGTGCAGTCCCGAGGTTCACGCTTTAACTGTGGGAGCTGGCTTGCCGGCGATGAGGCCAGCACAGGCGGTACAGTTCCTCCCCATAAAATTGTTAGTGAGGCAACAGCACACTGACCCGCAACCCACCTCCCTCGCGGTTCGCCAACCGCAACTCGCCCCCATGGCTGGTAGCAATCCGCTGGGCAATGCTCAACCCCAGCCCATACCCCCCGGACGCCTGGTTGCGCGACCCTTCACCGCGCACGAACGGGTCGATGATGGTCGCCAGCAGGCCCGGCGCAATCCCTAGCCCGCGGTCGTCGATATGAATGAACACCCCGGTGGTCGCCTGCTCCAGCGTGACCGAAACCTCCTTGGCATAACGCAACGCATTGACCAGCAGGTTCTGCAGGCAGCGCTGCAGCAGCAGGGCATCGGCCCGCAGGCTGCCCGCCTGGCCATGCACCGGCAGCGGCTCTTGGGCAGTGGCCAGCTCGGCGCACTGGCGCGCCACCAGCCGGTCCAGGTCCACCTGCTGCAAGTTCTGCTGCTCCCCCGCGCGCAGGTAATCGAGCACCTGACCGATCATGTCGTCCATCTGCGTGATGTTCTGCCGCAGGCGCTGCCGGTGTTCGTCGTCCGGCAGGCGCTCCAGGCGCAGGCGCATCCGCGTCAGCGGGGTGCGCAGATCGTGGGACACGGCGGCCAGGAAGTAGGCCTTGTCGTTGACCATCGCGATCAGCCGCTGCTGCATGGCGTTGAAGGCCTGGGCCGCCTGGCGCACTTCCTCCGGGCCATCCAGCGCCAAGGGCGGCTGCTCGAGGTTGCTACCCAGGCCGCGCGCGGCATCGGCCAGGCGCCGCAGCGGGCGCAGGCACAGGCGCACCGCGATCAGGCACACCAGCAATACCGCGACGATGCGCAGCGCGTACACCCGCAACAGGTAATCGCTGATCAGTACCCAGGCTGACTCGCCGCTCCACCCTTGCAGTTCCTGGCCTTCGATAGTCAGCCAGTGCCCATCGGCCAATGGCACCGCGAACTGCAGATGCGCCTGGGCCGTACGCAGGCCGAACAGGCTGCGCCACACGATCGGCTGGCCCTGTTCGTCGGTCAACTGCACCTTCATCAGGCGCACGTTCTGGGCCTGCCCCAACTCGTACTCAAGGGCCTGGTGCAGCAACAGTTCGATACGCCTGCGCCCACGGCGCTCGTCCTGCACCGGCGTGGGCAGGGCTTCGCTGCAATGCAGTTGGTAATGCGCTGGCGCCCGCAGTGCACCTGCGCGGCAATCTGCCTGGGCGATCAACGGCGCGCTGCGGGCGGCGATGAGCCGGACAGGGGCCTCGAGTACCTGGGCAAAACGCACATCGAACCAGATGCTGCTGGACATCAACTGGATCAGCACGGTGCCGCTGACCATGATCAGCAGCAACTGGCCGAACAACGTGCGTGGCCACAGCCGGTGCAGCCTGCGCATGTCAGGTATCGGCCCCGTCGGTGGCGATGCTCAGCAAATAGCCTTCGTTGCGGATGGTGAGAATTTGCGCGGCCCCTGCCGGCGCGTGGCGCAGGTGCTGGCGCAGGCGGCTGACGCACATGTCCACGGAACGGTCGTCGGGCAGGTGGTCGCGGCCGAACGCACTGCGCGTCAGTTGGTCACGGGACACCACGCGGCTGTTGGCTTCCAGTAATTCGCGCAATACGCGGTAGTCGGAGCGGGGCAGGGTCAGGGTCTCGCCGTCTGGGCGTGTGAGCAGGCGCTTCACGTGTTCCAGGCGGAAACCGGCGAACAGCTGGGTTTCCTCTACTGGCGCTTCGGCGGGGGCTTCCAGGCGTTGCGGACGGCGCAGCACGGCCTTGATCCGGGCGATCAGTTCGCGTGGCTCGAAGGGCTTGGCCAGGTAGTCATCGGCACCGACCTCCAGGCCGATGATGCGGTCCAGCGTGCTGCCCTTGGCCGACAGCATGATCACCGCCAACCCGGGTGTGGCTTGTAACTGGCGGCACAGGCTCAGGCCGTCTTCGCCCGGCAGCATCAGGTCGAGCACCACCAGCTCCACCTTGTGCCTGGCCAGTTGTTCGCGCATCTGCTCGCCGTCAGCCGCTGCCAGCACGCTATAGCCAGCGTCTGTCAGGTAATCACAAAGAAGTTCGCGGATCTCGTCGTCATCATCGACAACAAGCAGGGTTGTGCTCATGCGGAAAACACCTGTTCGGTGAGGCCGGTGGCGCTCGTTACGTTCGATTACATCCCCGTACAAGCCGGGTATGGAGCCTGGGGGGCCGATCTCTAGAATCCTAACAAAAAATCATCTGCAAATACGAAGCCTTCCCAAATGAACACCGAGAGCACCCCGAACGCTTTTCCCTGCATCAGCCGAGGCGGCACTCGCCTGAACCCGCTGGCCCTGTTCATTGCCATGGCCCTCAGCGGTGGCGCGATGGCTGCCGACAGCAAGCCCCTGGAGCTGGATGCCACGCAAATCGAAGACAGCGCCCTGCTGCCTGCCGACGAAGCCGGCCAGCTGGGTTACACGGTCGAAAGCACCCGCAGCTCCACCGGCTTGGCCCTGACGCCGCGGCAGACGCCGCAGTCGGTCACCACCATTACCCGCCAGCAGATGGATGACCGCGACATCCACACCATCGAGCAAGCGCTGGAAACCACCCCGGGTGTGACCGCGAGCAAGTCCGAAGTGGGCGGGCGTACCGACTACCGTGCCCGTGGCTACTCGATCAGCAACTGGAAGGTCGATGGCCTGCAGTTCCAGGGCGGCTCCGACTTCAGCGGCGGCGGCAACGCGCTGAACATGGACCTGTACGAGCGCATCGACATCGTGCGCGGCGCCAACGGCCTGCTGGGTGGTACCGGCGACCCGTCGGCCACCGTCAACCTGATCCGCAAGGCACCGACCAGGACGTTCGGCGGCAGCGCCTACGCCACCTACGGCAGCTGGGACAAGCGACGCCTGGGCGCAGACCTCAACCTGCCGCTGTCCGAAGACGGTCGCCTGCGTTCGCGCTTCGTGATGACCCAGCAGGACGCCAACTCATTCCGCGACAACCAGTCCGAACGCTCCCGCGCCGCGCTGGCCAACTTCGAGTTCGACCTGGACGACGCCACTACCCTCGGTGCCGGCTACCAGTACGAATACAACAAGATTGTCGGCGGTGGCTGGGGCGCGAACATCCCGATCTGGTACCGCGATGGCAGCAAGACCGACCTGCCGCGCAGCACCAACGTGGTCCCCAGCTGGAGCTTTGGCGAGTACACCACCCGCACTGCGTTCGGCTCGCTGGAGCACCGCTTCGACAACGACTGGACCCTGGACCTGAAAGCCGCCCAGAGCACCGCCGAAACCCTCAACCATCGTGGCCTGGCCAAGGTCAACTCGGCGGGTCGTGGCAGCTATGGCGGCTACTGGGACCAGGATGGCAGCGGGGCCGTGCTCAACGGCCTGCACAGCTCCACCGACACCACCCAGCAATCGGCACAGATCGACCTGTCCGGCCCGTTCCAGCTGTTCGGCCGTACTCACCAGGCGATGGTCGGCTACAACGACAGCCGCACCGTGGCCTGGTCGCCCGAATATACCTGCACCATGGTCGGCGACGGCGTGGCCAGTGCGCCTGCGCTGGGGTGCCAGTTCCGCGCCAACAACGGCTTCCCGCTGACCGACTGGCGCAATGGCGTGGATGACGACTACAACATCATCGCCTCGCGCACCGGCCGCCACAGCAAGACCACCACCCGCCTGCAAGGCATGTACGCGGCAACCCGCCTGAGCATCAGCGACCCGCTGTCGGTCATCCTCGGCGTGCGCACCAGCAACTACTCGGCTACCACCCGCAGCGTGGCTGGCGCACGTACCAGCCAGGAAGAGAACGGCATCGTTACCCCGTACGTGGGCGCCGTGTACGACCTCAACGACACCTACTCGCTGTACGCCAGCTACACCGACATCTTCACCCCGCAAACTGCTGAAACCAGCAGCGGCGGCAAGGTCGAGCCGATTCGCGGGCAAAGCTACGAGACAGGTATCAAGGGAGAGTGGTTCGACGGTCGCCTGAACGCTTCGGCGGCGTACTTCCGCACCAGGCAGGAAAACAAGGCAGTGCTCGACGGCGACCTGACCACCCCAACCGGTGGCGACGCCTACAAGGCCGGTTCCGGCCAGGAAACCGACGGTATCGACCTGGAAATCGCCGGCGCCCTGACCCCCAGCTGGAACGTGTATGCCGGCTACACCTACCTGCACTTCCGCCGCGTCGACAGCGACGGCCGCAGCGACCCGTCACACCTGTTCAAGGCCTCGACCACCTACCGCCTTTCCGGCCCGCTCGACCGCCTGACCCTGGGCGCCGGGGTGACTGCGCAGAGCAACATCCGCGCAATCTCCAGCCCGGCGGGCCAGCCGAGCAATGGCGTGAGCAGCGGGGCCACTGACGTGAACTGGTCCGGTTATGCCATCTGGAATGCCATGGCCAAGTACCAACTGACCGACGACACCAGCGTCAGCCTCAACGCCAACAACCTGTTCGACAAGCACTACTACACCCGCTACGGGTTCTATGCCGGGGCGATCTACGGTGACCCGCGCAACCTGTCGCTGACGGTTAGCACCGCGTTCTGATCAACCGCACCTGGGGCTGCTGCGCAGCCCATCGCCGGCAAGCCGGGCTCCCACAAGTATTTTGGTAGCAACTGCCTTGCTCAATTTCTAACAGGTGGCGCGATCCCTGTGGGAGCGGGCGCGCCCGCGAACACGGGCGAAGCCCGTGCCATCCACCGCGGCACCTGATTCGCTGGGGCGGCGCCAGGCTCAAACCATGCGCTGTGCTTGTGGTAGATGGCCCAGCCCTTTGGGCTGCGCTGTCGCGTAGATAACTGAAATGGCAAGCAATCCGCGTCCCGTGTGGGAGCGGCTTTAGCCGCGAAGAATCCAACGCGGTGCATGGCACCGGCTGCGCCGGTGTTCGCGGCTAAAGCCGCTCCCACAGGGCCCCTGCTAATTCAATGAGTTATGTGCAGTTCTATGAGAGCCTGGCTTGCCGGCTATGGGCCGTAAAGCTGCCCTATTTCACCTAGGGCCAGTCCCTTGCTCGCGATCAACCGGCTTCTCCAGCCGGTCTTCGAAACTGTCCCAGTCCTCACCAAACAGTTCCACCGGGTGCATAGTCCGACTCGCGCCATTGCCACAGGCCAATGCCTTGGCAGGGCAATACAGGTCGCAGCCCCAGCAGATGCGCTCCGGGTGGCTGGGGGTTTTGGGGAATTTCTTGGCCATGGTTTCCCTCCCTCAAGGGCTGACTGATCTCAGGCTAAGCTGCGTGCCGGCGCCAGGCTTGATTGAGATCAATCTTGGGGGAAGGGATCATGCAGAGCGTGCTGAAAACAAAAAAGGCCCACCTTTCGGTGAGCCTTTTTGATACTGCGTATGGTGCCGGCACCAGGAATCGAACCCGGGACCTACTGATTACAAGTCAGTTGCTCTACCATCTGAGCTATACCGGCAATGGGGCGTCATTATAACGATCGGTTGGCGCCTGTAAACCACTTCCTTGCGAATGTTCGCAAATGACCTAAGTCACCGGCCTGAAAGAAGAATTTTCCTACCAGCCGCGATGGATGGTGGTGACGCTTGGCTCGGTTTTGCCCGGGTTGAAGAACAGCTTGTCGTTGTCGCAACCACGCTTGCGGCAGGGGCTTTCGGTGCGCAGGGGCAGGCCGTTGTCGCCGCCCAGCTGCATGCCGGGATGGTTCCAGCCCAGGCTGCTGGTAGGGTGGGGAGCGGTGCTGCTGGCGCAGCCGGTCAGGGCCAGGGTGAGGGTCAGCAGGGCGAGGGGCTTGGTCTGGGTCACGATGGTCGGGTCCGTTAGTCCATGTCGGTTCTGGCGCAACGCCAGAAGGTCGCGGGGCTGGCGGGCAGCGCGCGACGTCACTTTTTAATGATTTGGGGCCGGATGATACACCGTTGCGGTGGTGGGGCATTAGCTTTGTGTTGCCTGTGATGGCCTATTCGCGGGCTTGCCCGCTCCCACAGGATCTTCACAAGCCTTGAAACTGTGTAGTACCTGTGGGAGCGGGCGTGAACTGGCCTAATGACCCCGGACACCTCTTAAGGGCGATATGATTCGCCCAATCCGGAGGTTTCCATGCAAGAACGAAAGACCTACACCCGCGAGTTCAAGCAACGTGCTGCAAGCATGGTTCTTGATGACAACTGCTCGATTCCCGACGTCTGCGCCTCAATGGACGTCGGCCCTACGGCTCTGCGCCGGTGGGTTGATCAGGTGCGCAAAGAGCGTCAAAAAGGCCAGCCAGTAGCCGGTACCAAGGCGATCAGCGACGAACAGCGAGAACTCCAACAACTGCGGGCCAAGATCAAGCGCCTGGAGGCCGAGGCTGAAATCTTAAAAAAGGCTACAGCTCTCTTGATGTCGGATCCCGATCGTTTTTCCTGATCGAGGAGCTGAGAGAGTCTGGTGCGTATCCGACCAGCCTGCTTTGCCGTGTGCTGAATGTATCCCGTAGCGCATTTTATGACTGGCTTCACCGCCGTTCAGCGCCTAATACCAAGCGTGACGCGCTCAGGGAAAAGGTCGTGCAATTGCACGCTGAAAGCCGTGGAAGCGCAGGCGCAAGGATGCTCTCTGAGCACTTGAAAGCCCAGCAACTGAAGGTAGGTCGGTATCTGGCCGGAAGACTCATGCAGGAAGCAAATCTGGCCAGCAGACAGCGCCGTCGGCATCAGTATCGCTCCAGAGGAGTCGAGGCATTCGTGGCTAAGAACCTGCTCGAACGTAACTTCGAGCCTACTGCGATCAACCAAGTCTGGTGCGGTGATGTGACCAGTTTGATGGTCGGGAAACGTTGGTATCACCTGGCAGTAGTAATTGATTTGTTCGCCCGTCGGATCGTTGGTTGGGCGTTTTCCCTGATCAACGATGCCAACCTGGTTAGTAAGGCATTGAGGATGGCGGTAGGGGTTCGGGGCAAGCAGCCAGGCTTGATGTTTCATTCGGATCAAGGCTGCCAATACACCAGCCAGCGCTTCCAATCCGAGCTGCTTGAGCATGGGATAACGCAGAGCATGAGCCGCAGGGGGCAATGCTGGGACAACGCGCCAACAGAGCGTTTCTTTGGGACGCTTAAGTCAGAGTGGGTTCCGCCCAAGGGCTACCAGGAAATTGAAGAAGCCAGGCAGGATATGACCAGCTTCTTCATGCGATACAACCGAATCCGGCTCCACAGCTACAACAACTATCTGTCGCCAATAGCCATGGAGCAGCAGGCGGCTTGATCACCGGTAATCGGTGTCCGGAAAAACTTGACCAGAACAGCGCGCCCGCGAAGGGGCCTTAGCTGTACGAAGATTCTGAACTTGGGGGCTAATGGCTTCAGGGTTTGGTCGCTTCGGAACTATCCTACGCGCGCCGCCGAAGTATCGCTGTTGTCGGGGAAATGGCTCACGGATACCGTTTTCGGGTCGCTCTGGCGACCGGGTGTGAGAACCCGATTACGAATTTAGCGGCCCCGTATGGCGACCGTGCGCGGGCAGACTTC
Source organism: Pseudomonas putida (assembly GCA_029953615.1). Classification (NCBI taxonomy): domain Bacteria; kingdom Pseudomonadati; phylum Pseudomonadota; class Gammaproteobacteria; order Pseudomonadales; family Pseudomonadaceae; genus Pseudomonas; species Pseudomonas putida. The sequence goes on from CP124529.1 coordinate 2,648,709, forward strand.
GGTCTGGCCGAGGCTTCCTATATTCACTCGGTTTCTCACCCCGTGCACGGTTGCCGCCCTTTATTCCGTGAGAAAGAATGAAGGCGGTAACTCCTTGAGGAATATAGGAGTTTGAAAATTGAAAACGATCGATACAGATCCCCGCAGCCCAAAGCCCATCACCACCGCAGGCGTTGAAACCTTCCTCGCAGCCGGTAACCCATCCCTCAATCTGCTACGCGTCGAGCCTGGCGTCCCGGTCGATGCTGCCTACGAGCATGTCTCGATCCTGATGGGCTACATCAAGCATCTGGTGCGCGAGGGGGATATGGAGGATGACCATAAATTCCTGGGCGCTGCCGATTATCTGTGCGACATGGCCAAAGCGCTGATGAACGATATCGAGATTGCCAAGAACAAGGCGCATTGAAAGGTGTGGGAGTGGGCACCGCGTTGCATGGCACGGGCTTCGCCCGTGTTCGCGGGCACGCCCGCTCCCACAGGAATCGCGCAAACCTGCAGATTTTTGAGCAAGAAAAGGGACCCACAAAGGCCCCGCAAACAATGCTTGCGCCAACCACAAGAAATGTTTATGCACAAGTGGCATCGGTACCTTGCGCGAAAGGCATGCCGGACCGCTACGCCGCCGGTCTTTGCGCAAACGCCTGTTTTTACTGGCCTTGACGCACAAGCCGGAATAAGCCAAGCGCTTGAAATAGCGCTTGGATCCAACAGGTAATCACAAGCTTGTTCACAGAGTTATCCACAGGTTGTACTGCGGCTAACGGTCGCGTTCGGCAAGGATTAGCAGGTTGCGCGGGGTGAGTGGGTAGTCGCAGAACAGGCCAAGGCGCACGTTGTAGCCTTGTTCTTCGAGGAACAGGGCGCGATCGAGTACCAGCCACAGCTCCAGCGGCCGGCGGAACAGGTTGCGCACGCGCTCCAGGTTGCGGACCTCGGCCAGGCGCTGCCAGCCGGCGGCTTCCAGGGCAGCCCAGTCCGGGTTGCCAGTCAGCTGCAATTGCTTGAGGTCGGCCAGGTCGCGGCAGTACTGCTCGAAGGGCTTCTCCAGCCAGGCCACAGGCAATGACGGAGTCGGCAGGTAGTCATCGGTCTGGCGCTGCTGGCGCTGAAGCAGGTCGAAGCCCAGGCGCCGGGCCATCGAGGTGTCGCGCTGGCGTCGCACGCGGGCGCCGGCGGTAACGGTTTCGCTCAGGGACAGTCCCAGGTCGTCCAGTGACAGCCGCAGGCTGGAGGCTTGGGCGGCTGTGGATAACGCCTGGTACTGCTGCCCCGCGATGCGGTTGTAGCAGCAGGGCGCCACGGCGAGTTGCCGGCAACCTTGCTGGCTGGCCAGTTGCATCAGGCGCACATGCAGGTCGCCGCAGGCATGCAGGGCGACCACGCTTTTGTCGCCAGCCAGGTGACGGGCGCTGTCGTTGGCCATCACATCCTGGTGCACGTGCTGCGCCGGCAAGTGGTGGTGCGCGCTCAGGGCCTGGCCGGCGGTGACCAGTTCAGCGTCGTATTCCAGGCAGGTCAGCTGTTGGCCGGGTTGCAACAGGCGGCGGCCCAGGTGGCCTTTGCCGGAGCACCAGTCCAGCCAGTGACGGGCCTGTTCGCGGAAGGCCAGGTGGCTGGCGAAGGCTTCGATCTGCTGCCACTTGCGGCCGGGGACGGCGACGTCGAGACGGTGCGCGGCAGGGGGCAGGTCGGTTGCCGGGAGGTTGCCGATGGCTGAAAGCTGTCGGGCTTGCTGGGCCAGTTGTGGGAACGGGGCAGGCAACGGGGTAGCGGTGGTGTCGGCTTCGGCGTCTGCCAGGGAGCATTGGCGCAGGTGGGCGGCAAGCTCGGGGTGGGCGGTTTCCCAGGCCAGCTGCAGGGTGATGAAGGGGCGGGGTTTCCACAGCTGCTGGTGCTCGATCAGGAACTGGTCGAGGGCCTGGAAGCGGGTGCTTAGCTGGGGGCTGTGGAGGTGGTTGGGCATGGCAAGGATGTGTGGTGGGTTCGAGGGCCTCTTCGCGGGCACGCCCGCTCCCACAGGTATAGCGCCACATTCAAGGTTGGCGCTACACCTGTGGGAGCGGGCGTGCCCGCGAAGCAGTCAGTGAGGTTTCAGCGGCCCTGGCAGGCATCAACGCGCAACCAGCGCTCCAGCAGCTTGAAGCCTTGCACCAGTACGAACGAGATCACCAGGTAGAACACCCCGGCGGCAAAGAAGATCTCTACCGGCAGGTAGGTGCGGGCGATGATGGTACGGGCCATGCCGGTCAGTTCCAGCAGGGTCACGGTACTGGCCAGGGCACTGGCCTTGAGCATCAGGATCACTTCGTTGCTGTACGCCGGCAGGCCGATGCGCGCAGCGCGTGGCAGCATGATGTAGAACAGCGTCTTGCCTCGCGACATGCCCAGCGCCCGTGCCGCCTCGATCTCACCCTTGGGGATCGACTGCAGCGCGCCGCGCAGGATCTCGGCGATGTAGGCAGCAGTGTGCAGGGTCATGGTCAGCACGGTGCACCAGAACGGGTCGCGCAGGTACGGCCACAGCGAACTCGAACGCACCGCGTCAAACTGCGCCAGGCCGTAGTAGACCAGGAACAGCTGCACCAGCAGCGGCGTGCCACGGAAGAAGAAGATGTAGCTGAACGGCACCGCACGCACGTACCAGTGGCGCGAGGAGCGGGCGATGCCCAGCGGGATGGCCAGGATCAACCCGGCAACCACCGCGATGGCTACCAGCTCCAGGGTCAGGGTCGCACCTTGGGCCAGGCGTGGCAGCCATTTGATGATGACTTCCCAATTCATTATTCGGCCCTCGCAAAGCCGCGAGCGGCGCGTTTTTCCATGAAGTGCATGCCGGTCATGGCAATGATGGTCAGGCTCAGGTAGATGCAGGCCGCGACCATGTAGAAGGTGAACGGCTCTTTGGTCACGGTCACGCCGATTTGTGCGTGGCGCATGATCTCTTCCAGGCCGATCACCGACACCAGGGCGGTGTCCTTCATCAGGATCATGAACAGGTTGCCAAGGCCGGGCAGGGCAATGCGCCACATTTGCGGCAGGATGATCCGCGACAGGATGCGGCCCTTGGACAGGCCCAGCGCCAGGCCGGCTTCGCGGTGGCCTTTGGGAATTGCCAGAATGGCGCCACGGAACACTTCGGTGGCATAGGCGCCAAAGCACAGGCCCAGGGCAATCACGCCCGCAGCGAAGGCGCTGAGCTCCAGGCCCGGCATGTTCAGGGCTTCACCAAGGGCGTTCATCAACCCCACGGTGCCGAAATAGATAAGCAGTACCCACAGCAGTTCGGGCACGCCGCGAACCAGGGTCGAGTAGAAGCCGCCAAGCCATTGCAGCGGCTTGATGGTGGAAGTCTTGGCCAGGGCGCCGAGCAGGCCCAGGACCAGGCCCAGCAGCAAGGCGCAAAGCGCCAGTTTTACGGTCATCAGGGTGCCGGCCATCATGGCCGGACCGAATCCGTGCAGGTCGATATTCATGGGCAGGTCATTCTAGGGACTGGCGCGCCGCAAGGGCGCGCCGGTCGGGGCGGATCATTCGATGCTGAACGGGAAGTACTTGTCGTTGATCTTCTTGTACGTGCCGTCGGCCTTGATTTCTGCCAGGGCCTTGTTCAGGTTGTCGCGCAGCTTGGTGTCACCCTTGCGCACGGCAATGCCGATCTTGTCGCTGTCCATCACCGGCTCGCCCTTGAACTCGAAGTTCGAACCGTCTTTGCTCTTCAGCCACTCGTACTGCACGTACTTGTCGGCCAGGATGCCGTCGATGCGGCCGGAAACCAGGTCGAGGTAGGCGTTTTCCTGGGTGTCGTACAGCTTGATCTCTACGTCGTCACCGTAGTTGTCTTCCAGCCAGGTGCCAGCCAGGGTGGCGCGCTGGGTGCCGATCACCTTGCCCTTGAGCGAGGCCTTGTCGGTTTTGAAATCGACATTTTTAGGCGCGATGAACTGCAGCTTGTTGGAGTAGTACGGGTCGGTGAAGTCCACGGCCTGCTTGCGCTCGTCGGTGATCGACAGCGACGACACCAGGAAGTCGAACTTCTTGGCGTTCAGGGCCGGGATGATGCCGTCCCAGTCGGAGGTGACGACCGAGCACTCGACTTTCATCTTGGCGCACAGGGCGTCGCCGATGTCTTTGTCGAAGCCGACCACGTTACCGCTGGCATCCTTGTTGTTGAACGGTGGGTAGGCAGCTTCGATACCCATGCGCAGTTTTTCTGCGGCCAGGGCGTTGGCCGACATCACCAGCGTGGCAGCAGCTGCCAGGAGGAACTTCTTGTAAGTGTGCATGTATTGCTCCGTTAGCGGTGGCTGGACATGAATTGCTTGCAACGCGCCGAGGTCGGGTTCTCGAAGACCTGCTGCGGCGATCCCTGCTCTTCTACCAGGCCCTGGTGCAGAAAGACGACTTCACTGGACACATGGCGGGCAAAGCTCATCTCGTGCGTCACCAGCAGCATGGTACGGCCTTCTTCGGCCAATGCGCGGATAACGTTTAGCACTTCCTGGACCATTTCCGGGTCGAGTGCCGAAGTTGGCTCGTCGAACAGGATGACCTTGGGCTTCATGGCCAGGGTACGGGCAATGGCGGCGCGCTGTTGCTGGCCACCGGAAAGCTGGGCGGGGTAGCTGTGGCGCTTGTCGTAGATGCCGACCTTGTTCAGCAGGGCTTCGGCGGCTTCGATGGCCTCGGCCTTGCTCTGGCCGAGCACGCGGCGTGGCGCCTCGATGATGTTGTCGAGGATCGACATGTGCGGCCACAGGTTGAAGTTCTGGAAGACGAAGCCGATCTCGCTGCGCAGGCGGTTGATCTGGCGGTTGTCGGCGGCGATCAGGTCGCCGTTCTTGGCGGCCTTGAGCTTGAGGGCTTCACCGGCGACCAGGATTTCGCCCTGGTGCGGGTTCTCGAGCAGGTTGATGCAGCGCAGCAGGGTGGACTTGCCGGAGCCGGACGACCCCAGGATGGAGATCACGTCACCGTCGCGCGCGGTCAGCGAAATGCCCTTGAGAATTTCCTGCTCGCCGTAGCGTTTGTGCAGATTGCGGATTTCCAGCGCGGGCGTGGCCTGAGCCATGTGCGGTCCTCATGTGTACGGGTGCGTTCCCAGCTGTTGGCGGCCTTCCTGGCGTGCGCCAAGCTAGCATAGCGGCATTATCACGGCCAACAGGGTCGCTGGGCACTCGGGGCGCTGATGGGGCAGTTTGTCGCATCGCTGCAGCGCAACGTCGCGCGGATGTCCGCGAAGGTGTCGCCCAGCACCAGAGCCTTGATGAAAAAAGGCGCGATGGTGCCAGCTTTGGCCCGCTCATGGAAGCGGTTTTAGACCTTTCGCGGGTACGCCCGCTCGCACAGGTTCTTTAAAAAGCCCAAATGGTTGCACCTGAACTGTGGGAGCGGGCTTGCCCGCGAACGGGGCGGTCAGGTCTATAGGTTGTACCTCAGGGTTGCACTTTTTGGCATTGCAATGGTGCACGGGTGTTACCGTGGAGCACCTTTGGTGCGTTTGTAAGTGAGTATTTCAGTAATCCGATGATTTGGCGGCCCTTCGGTCAGCTATTGGCCGAAAGCCCTCCAAACCGCGTGCTAAAAGGCCTGCCGACTTTTCTGACGAATCTATTCAGCATATGGCGCACTTATTGCCAGCAGGAAACCGCCGATTGCAGCGACGCCCAGGTCAACCCCAGGCGCGCTCCGTACCCGCAGTCGGCGTGGTCCACTCCTTACAAAGGTAGTTTTAATGAGCGGTAACAATTCCAATGACCTCGCTCAGGGGCTCAAACAACGGCATGTGACCATGCTGTCCATCGCTGGCGTCATCGGTGCCGGCCTGTTCGTTGGCTCCGGCCACGCTATCGCTGCTGCCGGCCCTGCCGTGCTGCTGGCTTACGCTGCCGCCGGTACGCTGGTCGTACTGGTCATGCGCATGTTGGGTGAAATGGCGGTCGCCTCGCCTGACACCGGTTCGTTCTCTACTTATGCCGACCGCGCCATCGGGCGCTGGGCCGGTTTCACCATCGGCTGGCTGTACTGGTGGTTCTGGGTGTTGGTGATTCCGCTGGAAGCCAACGCCGCCGCTGCCATCCTGCATGCCTGGTTCCCTGCGGTTGACCTGTGGGCGTTCTCCCTGGTGATTACCTTGGCGCTGACCCTGACCAACCTGTGCAGCGTGAAAAACTATGGCGAGTTCGAGTTCTGGTTCGCCCTGCTCAAGGTACTGGCGATCATCGGCTTCATCGCTGTGGGCTGTGCTGCCTTGTTCGGCTTTGTGCCAAGCAGCCAGGTCAGCGGTGCCAGCCACCTGTTCGACACCCAGGGCTTCATGCCTAACGGCCTGGGCGCGGTGCTGGCAGCCATGTTGACCACCATGTTCTCGTTCATGGGTACCGAAATTGTCACCATCGCCGCTGCCGAGTCGAAAGACCCGGGCAAGCAGATCAGCCGCGCCACCAATTCGGTGATCTGGCGTATCTGCCTGTTCTACCTGGTGTCGATCTTCCTGGTCGTGGCCTTGGTACCGTGGAACGACCCGGCGCTGGCCGAGACCGGTTCCTACCAGACCGTGCTGAGCCGCATCGGTGTGCCGAATGCCAAGCTGATCGTCGACATTGTCGTGCTGATCGCCGTGACCAGCTGCCTGAACTCGGCGCTGTACACCTCGTCGCGCATGCTGTTCTCGCTGAGCAAGCGTGGTGACGCCCCGGCCATTGCCCAGCGCACTACCAAGTCGGCTACCCCGCATGTGGCGGTTCTGCTGTCCACTGCAGCGGCGTTCCTCTGCGTGTTCGCCAACTTCGTGGCCCCGGCCCAGGTGTTCGAATTCCTGCTGGCTAGCTCGGGTGCCATTGCGTTGCTGGTGTACCTTGTGATTGCCGTGTCGCAGCTACGCATGCGTGCCCAGCGTGAGGCCCGCGGCGAGAAGATCACCTTCAAGATGTGGCTGTTCCCGGGCCTGACCTGGGCGACAATTGCCTTCATCATTGCCATTCTGGTGGTGATGGCGCTGCGTGAGGACCACCGCGCCGAAATCATCGCGACCGCACTGCTGAGCATTGGTGTGGTGGCGGCTGGCTTGCTGGTGCATCGCAAGCGTGAAGCTGCCGGGCGGGTGGCGCTGGACAACTGATCCGCGCTGGCTGAAATGAAAAGGCCGCGTCCTGTGAAGGGCGCGGCCTTTTTTGTTGCCTGTACCGGCCCCTTCGCGGGCTTGCCCGCTCCCACTTGAGCGGCGTTGCCGTCAGGCTGGCGGTGAACCTGTGGGAGCGGGCGTGCCCGCGAAGAGGCCGGAACAGGCTACATGGCGCTGTCAGCCAAACTGCTTCTGTTGTTGCTGCTGCTTGGCCACCGCCTCCGAGGCCGCGACATAGGCCGCCTGGAATTCATCACTCTCCAGCCAGGCCATGGTCGCCTCTTCGTCGGCGCCATCCAGCCACTTACGGTAGGCATTGAACACCAGCACGATGTAGTCGGTGGCGTGTTCTTCCTTGTGCCCCTTGAGCACCAGGGCCAGCAGCGGGTCTACCAGGAACACCGAGATCATCGGCACCAGGCCGCCTTCCTGGGCTTCCTTCATCTTCTTGAACAGCGGGTCGTAGCTGCCCGACTCCATGGCCTTGTTGTACACCTGCTCGATGCTGGCGCTGTCGCCGGCACTGGCCTTGACCGCCTGGCCGCTGCGTACCATGCGGTTCTGCTTGGCCTTGCTGGCGGCGCGCTTGGCGCGTTTCTGTTGCTTGGTAGGGGTGGCCATGGGGAATCCTGGGGGCTGCTTGAAGTTGCGCGTATTGAAGCGCAATTGCTTGAGAAACCCAAGCTGTACGCCGTGACAATCCAGGCTGGCGGGGTTGATACGGACATGCATCCAGATTATGTCCGCCGTCTGAGCTACCTAACCTCTCCCTCACTGTCACTCATGTTCGGGCGGCAGTCGATCACCATGCCAGATCGGCGTTCACAGGCAGCGCACAGTGGCACTAAGGAGAGAATGTGAAACATTGCTATCTTGTTACCATGTATGGTTATGACGAAGACGAAGACGATAGGCTTTACTATGTGACCGGGTTCGCCAAGTGCAACCAGCAGGCGCTCACAAAGGCTGACATCCGCGCAATTATGGAAGACAGCAAGAAGCACGGTGACCTCTATTTGCACAGCGTCTCCTATCTGGGGCACATGACCGAGGACGCTTTCGAGCATCTTCGTGCCATGTCGCGCGACTAGGGGGCGTCCCGCAGGCGTTCCGGGCCTGCGGTGACTGTTCTTCAGCCCGTTGATCGAGGGGTGTCGTCGTCTTCAAAGCCGCGTGCAGCCCGGCCCACCAGTACGGGGTCGGGTGCATGCGCCACCTGAGGGTCCTTGCCTGGGTAGTCCAGCGCATGCAGGAAATGGCGAATACAGTTGATCCGCGCCCGTTTCTTGTCGTCGGACTTGATCACCGTCCATGGCGCGTCGGCCGTGTCGGTATGAAAGAACATCGCTTCCTTGGCGGCGGTATAGTCCTCCCACTTGTCCAGCGACTTGATGTCGATCGGCGACAACTTCCAGTGCTTGAGCGGGTCGTCCCGGCGCGAGATGAAACGGCGCAGCTGCTCTTCGCGGTTCACCGAGAACCAGTACTTGAACAGCAGGATGCCGCTGTTGCACAGCATCCGCTCCAGGTCCGGGGCCTGGCGCATGAATTCCAGGTACTGCAGCGGCGTGCAGAAATCCATCACCTTCTCGACCCCGGCGCGGTTGTACCAGGAGCGGTCGAAGAACACCATTTCACCCGCCGTGGGCAGGTGCTGGATGTAGCGCTGGAAATACCACTGGCCCTGTTCCTGTTCGGAAGGCTTCTCCAGGGCCACGATGCGCGCACCGCGTGGGTTGAGGTGCTCCATGAAACGCTTGATGGTACCGCCCTTGCCCGCTGCGTCACGCCCTTCGAACAGGATCACCACGCGCTGGCCGGTTTCCTTCACCCAGCTCTGCACCTTCAGCAACTCGATCTGCAACGCGTGTTTGGCCTTTTCGTAGTCCTGGCGACGCATGCGGGTGCGGTAGGGGTAGCTGGCCGGCAGGCGGGCCGAGGTACTGTCTTCGTTGCTTCCTTTGGGGGCGGTGGCGACTTCCAGTGCGGCAGGTTGCTGGCTGATGCTGGTGATCGTTGGTTCCGGCTTGCGCTGGCGTGGGCGACGCGTGCGGGCTGGGGTGATGGCGGGCTCGCTGGGGGCGGGGAGCAGGAGGGGGGATTCTTCGCTCATGGAGGTCCTTGCGGGTCGAGTCGGATTTCCGTCGTCGATTGTGAAGGTGAGCGAGTGATGGCTATTTGATGCTGGTCAATGAGGCAGGCGGGTTATGGAAAACAATAGGCAACAAAAAACCCGCACTAGGCGGGTTTCTTGTTGTCGCTTCGGGTAACTTTGCAACCACCAGAAGCTGAAGGTGGTGCCCAGAGACGGAGTCGAACCGCCGACACGAGGATTTTCAATCCTCTGCTCTACCGACTGAGCTATCTGGGCGACGAGGTGAATTAAATAGACTTTCAGACCGCTCGTCAACGACTTTTTGAAAAAATTTTAAATTAATTCCGTCGCTTACGTTCCGTGGGGTCATTCCGAGGGTGGAACGTAGCCTTCTGCCTGGGCGTATTCTTCGCCGGCAAAAAACTTGTCCATCTCGCCCTGGAGGAATTTGCGGTCCTCGGCGTTCATCATGTTCAGGCGCTTTTCGTTGATCAGCATGGTCTGGTGCTTCTGCCAGTCGGCCCAGGCTTTCTGCGAGATGTGTTCGAAGATGTCCTGGCCCTTGGCGCCGGGGTAGGGCGGGCGCTCCAGGCCTGGCAGTTCTTCTTTGTACTTGCGGCACATCACGGTGCGGGTCATCGGGCGTCTCCTGCATTCAGTTCGTCGGCCGCGCGTTTGAGCAGCTTTTTCACCGGGGCGGCGAGGCCCAGGCGCGGCGGGGTGGCGAGGTTATACCAGAGCCAGTCGGCCTCGGCCACGTGCTGGCCGACCGGGTCGACGCGCACCAGCCAGGGCTCTATCGCCAGCTGGAAGTGGCTGAAGGTATGGGTCAGGCCGTCCATGGCGCGGCTGCCAGCCAGGCGCAGGCCGTGCTGGTAGGCCAGGTCGTCGAGCTGGGCGATGTCGTCCAGCTCCGGCAGGCTCCACAAACCACCCCACAGGCCGCTGGACGGGCGGCGGTAAAGCAGGATGGCGCCTTCGTGGTTGGCCAGCAATGGCATCAGGGTGCGGCGTTGCGGCAGTGCCTTGCGCGGCTTTGGCTCGGGGTAACGGGTTTCTTCACCGTGCAGGTGCGCTTCGCAGCCGCGCTGCAGTGGGCAGATCAGGCAACTGGGCTTGCTGCGGGTACACAGCGTGGCGCCCATGTCCATCATCGCCTGGGTGTAGTGGTTGGCCCGCTGCTGCGGGGTAAAGCGCTCGGCCGTGGCCCACAGCTGGTTGGCCACCTTGGGCTCGCCGGGGTAACCGGCCTGGGCGGTGTAGCGGGCCAGCACGCGCTTGACGTTGCCGTCGAGGATCGGTGCGCGGATGCCCATGCTGATGCTGGCGATAGCCCCGGCAGTCGAGCGGCCGATGCCGGGCAGCTCGGTGAGCTGCTCGACACTGCGCGGGAATTCGCCGCCATGCTTTTCGACCACGATCTTCGCGGCCTTTTGCAGGTTGCGTGCCCGGGTGTAGTAGCCCAGGCCGGTCCACAGGTGCAGCACCTCGTCCTCCGGCGCCTCGGCCAGGGCCTGCACCGTCGGCAGGGCCTGCATGAAGCGGTCGAAGTAGTTGAGCACGGTGCTGACCTGGGTCTGCTGCAACATGATTTCCGACACCCATACCCGGTACGGATTGATGCCCTGTTGCCAGGGCAGGTCGTGCCGGCCATGTTCGTCATACCAATCCAGCACTGCGCTGGAGAACTGCTCGGGGCTCATCGCTTGAACAGCCCCTTGAGCGCGTCTTTCAGTTCCGGGCTCACTTTGTCTCCGAGTTTTTCATCGATCTTGTCTTGCAGGCGGTTGCCAGCCAGTTTGGCCGCTACCTTGCCCAGGCCGTCCTGGTCCAGGCGGCAGGCCTTGGCGCCCAGCTCCAGCGGGCCGCGGCAGCGCAGCGGTATTTCGACACCGACGTAGCGTTCGTTGACCTGACAGGCCGGGTCCGGCATGGCGCGCTGGTCGCCTTCGACAAGCACGCCAACGTTGTAGTCCATGCCCAGCACGCGCAGGTCGAGGTCACCATGGCCGTTGACGGTCAGGCCCGGAATGCGCGCCTTGAGGTCCGGGTTGCTGGCGACGCCATTGCGCACTACCAGGCTGCCACGCAGTTCCTGGAACGGGGTGTCCTTGCCGCGTGGCTCGCCGGTGAGCGATTTGCGGTTCAGCGTAGCGATGGCCTGGCACAGCTGCTGCTCCAGGTTGGCATTGACCAGCACGCCGTCGTTGATGACGAAATTGGCGTTGCCGTTGAGGGTATCGACCAGGGCCTTCTGGCTGTTGCCAGTGGCGGTCAGGTCGCTGGTCAGCGTCAGCAGGCCTTTGACCGGTGGCGTCTGTTCCTTGCCCTCGGTCTTGATGAAGTGCTCCACCGGTACCCGCTGGATGTTGGTGTTGACGCCCAGTTGCGGCACGGCAGGGCGCACATCGACGGTGCCCTTGGCCTCGAAGGTGCCGTTGTACAGCTCACCGCGCAGGGTTTGCAGGGTCAGCAGGCCGCCTTGGCCGGTGGCCTTGAGCTGGGCGTCTTCGATTGGCAGTTTGTCCAGGGTCAGCGCGCCGAAGGCCAGGTCGGCCTGCAGGTCGAGGGCGCGCAGGCGGTCGACCGGCAGCAGCTTGTCGTCGCTCCAGGCCACCTGGGTCGGGGCGTTGGGCAGCGGCGTGGTGCCGGCACCGGCGACCGCGCTGGCTTCCTGTTGCTTGACCTCGGCCTGACGGGCGGCGGTGGCGCCCTTGGCTTCTTCACTTTTGGCCGGCAGGTAGCGGTCGGCGTCGAAGGTGTCGCCTTTGAGCTGCAGGCGCAGGGCCTGTCTGGCGAAGTCTTCGACGGCCACGCGGCCACTGAAGGTGCTGTCGTCCAGCTTCACCGCCAGGTCTTCCAGGGCCAGGCTGTTCGGTGTGCCTTGCAGGCGGGTGACCAGCTCCAGCTTGGCGAAGGCCGCCGGGTCGTTGGTGGCCGGCAGCGGGCGGCCGATGCCGTCGAGGAAGGTGCGCAGGTCGAACTGGGCGATGGACAGGCCGCCGCTCAGCTGTGGCGCCTTGTCCAGGTCACGCAGGTTCAGCTCGCCCAGGGCGCGCAGCTGGTTGGCCGAGACTTTCAGGCCGTTCCACGAGGCGACATTGGCGGCCAGGTCGACCAGCAACTGGCCTTGGGCGGCGAAGGTCACGGCCTTGCCACCAGTGGGCTCACCCGAGGTTTCGCCCGACAGGCGCATGTCTTCGAAGTTGTAGCGCCTGAGCTTGCGGTCGAAGCGCAGCTCGCCGGCCAGTTCGGTGCGGGCCTTGATGTTCGGCTGGCTGGCACTGAGGAAGGCGCTGGCCTTGAGGGGAATGTTCGCCCCTTCGTGGACCGGCCCGGTGCTCAGCTGGATGCTCTCGGCGCTGTAGCTCTGGCCGGTCTTGGCATCGGTGTACTGCACACGGGCGTTGTTCACGGTCAGGCTGTCGATGTCCAGCTTGACGGCACGCTCGTTGCTGGCGGCCGGCGCCGACGCCTGTTCGGCCGGTGCCGGTGCCGCAGTACCGGCCTGCGCATCGGCGCTGGCACCGTTCTGCGCGGGCAGCGGCTTGCCGATGTCTTCCCAGTTGCCATGGCCGTGCTCGTCACGGGCCAGGGTCAGGTTCAGGCCCTCGACGCGCACATCGCTCATCTGCACTTCGCGGCGCAGCAATGGCAGCACCCGTACCGACAGGCCAAGCATCTGCAGGTCGGCGAATGGCTCCTTGGGTTTGTTCAAGGTGGCGATGCTCGCCTCGTGCAGCTCCAGGCCCAGCCACGGGAACAGGCTCCAGCCAATGTCACCGTTGAGGGTCAGCTCGACGTGAGCCTTGTCACGTGCCAGCTGGCGAATCTCGTCTTTGTAGTCGTTGGGATCGAAGAGGTGGGTCAGGGCGAAGCCCAGCGCCACGATGATCAGCAGCAACCCGAGAAGCCCAAGTCCCAGGATTTTGCCGAACGCTTTCATGGGCGAGTCCTTGTAGTCCGTTATTGAAATTCAGGCGGCAGAGTATAGCGCCGCAGTGGTTGCCCCTGCGTATTCGACTAGAGATACGGGGTATTTCCTACGCTTGCAGCAGATGGTACGGCTTTCGACAGCCATGATTTTGTCAGTTCCGAATGTGTGGCCTGTACTGGCCCTATCGCCGGCAAGCCAGCTCCCACAGGGATCCCGCTGTCCCCCAGGCCGGTGGTGTACCTGTGGGAGCTGGCTTGCCGGCGATTGGGCCGGTACAGGCAACATGACCGTTTCAGCCAAGCAAAAATTAACGATATCAGATTGCTTTCACGCCACTTGATGCTGCTACCCTTGCGCCGCTTTGCCTGCACCCTCCCTATAAGAAGGATCTGATCCATGAGCAGTACCGTCGCGGCGGGGACCTTGGCCAGTGCGCCAGGCTTCCTGTCGAAGGAGCGCATCATCGCCCGCCCGGGCTTCAACCGCTGGCTGGTCCCGCCCGCCGCCCTGGCCATTCACCTGTGCATCGGCATGGCCTATGGCTTTTCGGTGTTCTGGCTGCCGCTGTCGCAGGCCCTCGGCATCACCGCCCCGGTCGCCTGCGCGGCAGACATGGGCTTCATGGCCCGCATGTTCAGCGCGGAATGCGACTGGCCAATCTCCATGCTGAGCTGGATCTACACCCTGTTCTTCGTCTTCCTCGGTTGCTCGGCAGCTGTGCTGGGTGGCTGGCTGGAACACGCCGGCCCGCGCAAGGCCGGCCTGGTGTCGGCACTGTGCTGGTGCGGCGGCATGCTGATTTCGGCCATTGGCGTGAAAACCCACCAGCTGTGGCTGATGTGGCTGGGCTCCGGTGTAATCGGCGGTATCGGCCTGGGCCTGGGCTACATCTCGCCGGTGTCGACCCTGATCAAGTGGTTCCCGGACAAGCGCGGCATGGCCACCGGTATGGCGATCATGGGCTTCGGCGGCGGGGCCATGGTCGGTGCACCGTTGGCCACCGCGCTCATGGGCCACTTCGGCAATGCGCAGGAAGTGGGCGTGTGGCAGAGCTTCGTGGCCATGGCGGCGATCTACTTCGTGTTCAATGACTGCCGGTGCCTTGGCGTATCGCGTGCCGCCGACCGGCTGGAAACCCGAAGGCTGGAGCGCCCCGGCTAAGAAAGCCGGCAACACCATGGTCACCGACCGCCACGTGCACGTCAGCGTGGCCTGGAAAACCCCGCAGTTCGCCTTGATCTGGCTGGTACTGTGCCTGAACGTGTCGGCCGGTATCGGTATTCTCGGCATGGCTTCGCCGCTGCTGCAGGAAGTGTTCGCCGGCAAGTTGCTGGGCAACGAACTGGCCTTTAGTGAACTGAGCGCTGCACAGCTGGCGCAGATTGCCGCGATTGCCGCCGGCTTTACCGGCCTGCTCAGCCTGTTCAACATCGGCGGGCGGTTCTTCTGGGCGTCGTTCTCGGACTACATTGGCCGCAAGAACACCTATTTCGCTTTCTTCGCCCTGGGTGTGGGCTTGTACAGCCTGGTGCCGAACATGGGGCACCTGGGTAACGTGGCGCTGTTCGTGGCGGCGTTCTGCATCATCCTGTCGGTGTACGGTGGTGGTTTTGCCACGGTACCTGCCTACCTGGCTGACCTGTTCGGCACGCAGATGGTCGGTGCCATTCATGGCCGCCTGTTGACTGCCTGGGCAGCAGCGGGGGTGCTGGGGCCAGTGCTCATTACCTACCTGCGCGAGTATCAGTTGGCGGCCGGGGTGGAGCGTGCGGCCGCTTATGACATGACCCTGTACATCCTCGCCGGCCTGTTGGTGCTGGGCTTTTTCTGCAACATGCTGGTGCGACCGGTGGCCGACAGGCATTTCATGAGTGATGCCGAACTGGCTGCAGAGCGGGCGTTGAGCCATGACAAAGGCGCCGATGGGGCGCGCTCGCTGGAGTGGAAGGCGGCGCCGGGTAGCCTGCCGCTGGTGCTGCTGGCCTGGGCAGTGGTGGTCGTGCCGTTGGCCTGGGGGGTTTGGGTCACTCTGCAGAAGACGGCGGTGCTGTTCCATTGATTGGGGGCGCTTTGCGCCCCATCGCGACACAAGGCCGCTCCTTGTATGTTGTGTCTGGCCTAGCGGGAGAGGTTATTCTCGTCGGGCTGAAGAAGCACTTCCGGGGAGGCCGATCGCTCCTGAAGGCAGGTATTGCCCCTGACCTTGTATGTAGAGAGGCCCCCGCCTCATTGCCCACTGCGAAGAGTATCGAGAAGCCGACAAGTCGGACTTCGCATTACAAGGTTGCAGCAGCATGAAGTTCGAGGTCGGGGAACCGGAGGCCATTGTTACCTAACTCGCTTGGGAGAGGGAAGGAATGAGTGTCTGGGTTGGCGTCGATATCGGCTCACGTACTTCGGTCGTTGGGGTGCGTAAAGATGGGCGTCCGGCCGGACAGTGGGATATCGCTCAAACCCCTGCAGGCCGTAAGGCTGCGGTGAAAAAGCTGCTGGCACTCAAACCCAAGTCGATCGTGATGGAGGCGACCGGAATCTATTACCTGGACTTGGCCCTTGAGCTACATGCGGCTGACCTCCCTGTATCCGTGATCAACCCCAAGAGCTTCCACAATTTCGCCAAACTGATGCTGGTGAACAGCAAGACCGATGCAATAGATGCTCAACTGCTGTCCGAGTACGGCGAGCGTATGACACCGCGCTTGTGGACACCTCCAAGCCTTGTGCAGCTTGAACTGAGGGCTCTGGGGCGACACATCAATCGTTTGGTGGGGCATCGTACAAGGGCGAAGAACGAACTGCATGCATTGCAGGCGACCGCTACAACCGTGTCGATGCTGATCGAGGATCAGGAGGAAGCGATTGCTTCACTGGATAATCGAATTGAGCGCTTTCGTAAGGCGGGCCGCGAGCTGGTCGCCCAGTGTCCGACGCTTACTCGGCAGTACAAGCAGCTGCTCGCAGGGCCTGGGATGGGAGAAGTCTCTGCACTTGCGGCATTGGCTGAACTGACCATCCTTCCTCAAATGCTCAAGTCCTCGCAGGTAGCTCGCCACGCGGGTCTCGATGTTCGACAGACCCAATCGGGAACGAGCATTGATAAGCCCGGCAGACTCGGCAAAAGTGGGAATGCTTATCTACGGGCAGCCATGTACATGCCTGCCTTGACCGCAGTGCGCTGCGACCCTTATGCGAAGGCTTTTTACGAGTCGTTGGTCAACAGGGGCAAGAAGAAAATGCAGGCTATCGCTGCTGTCATGCGCAAGTACCTGACAGGCATCTGGGCATGTATGCGCGGGGATGAGCCATTTGATACGGCCAAGCTTTTCAGCTCTGAACACCTCAGAAAAGCTTGACCGCCAACAGAGTATCTACATTGGTCCCGTTCCCTCTGCGAGCGCCGTCCCCTGTAGGAGCGGCCTTGTGTCGCGATGGGCTGCAAAGCAGCCCCAAACTACGCGGTTGTATAGACCTGTAACGGTATCCAGCCCCGTAATTGCTTGCTTTGCCATATGTCATCCGCGTTTCAAGCCGGCGCGTTCTAGGCCTATAATGAAGCCCTTTTCGCCTAATGATTTTGCGGAGCTGGTGATGGTCGAACGTAAGGCTTCCGTCGAGCGCAATACCCTGGAAACCCAGGTCAAGTGCTCGATCAACCTCGATGGCAGTGGCAAGGCCCGATTCGATATCGGTGTGCCTTTCCTTGAACACATGCTGGACCAGATTGCCCGCCATGGGCTGATCGATCTGGATATCGAGTGCAAGGGTGACACGCATATCGATGATCACCATACCGTCGAAGACGTCGGCATCACCCTGGGCATGGCATTCGCCCAGGCCATCGGTGACAAGAAGGGCATCTTCCGCTACGGCCACGCCTACGTGCCGCTGGACGAAGCGCTGTCGCGCGTGGTCATCGACTTCTCCGGTCGCCCAGGCCTGCAGATGCACGTGCCGTACACCCGCGCCAGCGTAGGTGGCTTCGATGTCGACCTGTTCCAGGAGTTCTTCCAGGGCTTCGTCAACCACGCCCTGGTGACCCTGCACATCGACAACCTGCGTGGCCACAACACCCACCACCAGATCGAGACCGTGTTCAAGGCTTTCGGTCGCGCCTTGCGCATGGCCATCACCCTCGACGAGCGCATGGCCGGGCAAATGCCTTCCACCAAAGGGTGCCTGTAAATGCAGACGGTAGCCGTAATCGACTATGGCATGGGCAATCTGCACTCGGTAGCCAAGGCGCTCGAGCATGTAGGGGCCGGTAAGGTGCTGGTCACCAGCGATGCCACGGTCATCCGCGAAGCCGACCGCGTTGTATTCCCGGGCGTTGGCGCGATTCGCGACTGCATGGCCGAAATCCGCCGCCTGGGCTTCGACAGCCTGGTGCGCGAAGTCAGCCAGGACCGCCCGTTCCTCGGCATTTGCGTGGGCATGCAGGCACTGCTCGACCACAGCGAAGAAAACGACGGTGTCGACTGCATCGGCCTGTTCCCCGGCCAGGTGCGCTTCTTCGGCAAAGACCTGCAGGAAGACGGCGAGCACCTGAAGGTGCCGCACATGGGCTGGAACGAAGTCGGCCAGACCAACGACCACCCGCTGTGGCACGACATCCCCGACCGTGCACGGTTCTACTTCGTGCACAGCTACTACATCAATGCCGGCAAGCCGGCCCAGGTGGTCGGCCGCGGCCATTACGGTGTCGATTTCGCCGCTGCGCTGGCCGATGGCTCGCGCTTTGCCGTGCAGTTCCACCCGGAGAAGAGCCATACCCATGGCCTGCAGCTGCTGCAGAACTTCGTTGCCTGGGACGGGCGCTGGTAAATGAGCAGGTCGAAGACCAAGGCCCCGGTCATCACCCTGGCCCCCGAGCAGGAGCGCGAAGCGCTGCATACGCTCAAGCGCTTTCTCGAAGACCGTTTCGAGCTGGAGCTGGGGTCGTTCGAAGTGGCCGAGGTCCTCGAACTGTTCAGCAAAGAAATTGCACCCCATTACTACAACAGGGCGATTGCCGATGTTCAGCTGCACCTCAAGGAGCGGTTCGAGAGCATCGAAAGCGATCTGTGGGCGCTCGAGAAGCCCTGAAACCCCAAGAACAGACAGGTTCCCAAGATGCTGATTATCCCCGCTATCGATCTGAAGGACGGTGCCTGCGTGCGCCTGCGCCAAGGCCGCATGGAAGACTCCACGGTATTTTCCGACGACCCGGTGAGCATGGCCGCCAAGTGGGTCGAGGGTGGCTGCCGCCGCCTGCACCTGGTCGACCTCAACGGCGCCTTCGAAGGCCAGCCGGTCAACGGTGAAGTGGTCACCGCCATTGCCAAGCGCTACCCGACCCTGCCGATCCAGATCGGCGGTGGCATCCGCTCGCTGGAAACCATCGAGCACTACGTCAAGGCTGGCGTCAGCTATGTGATCATCGGCACCAAGGCGGTCAAGCAGCCGGAATTCGTCGCCGAAGCGTGCAAGGCCTTCCCGGGCAAGGTCATCGTTGGCCTGGACGCCAAGGACGGCTTCGTCGCCACCGACGGCTGGGCTGAAGTGAGCTCGGTGCAGGTCATCGACCTGGCCAGGCGCTTCGAGGCCGATGGCGTCTCGGCGATCGTCTACACCGACATCGCCAAGGACGGCATGATGCAGGGCTGCAACGTGCCGTTCACCAAGGCGCTGGCAGAAGCCACCTCGATCCCGGTGATCGCCTCGGGCGGCATCCACAACCTGGGTGACATCAAAGCCCTGCTGGACGCCAAGGCCCCGGGCATCATCGGTGCCATCACCGGCCGTGCCATCTACGAAGGCACCCTCGATGTCGCCGAGGCCCAGGCCTTCTGCGACAACTACCAAGGCTGAGGACTGAACCATGGCACTGGCCAAGCGCATCATCCCTTGCCTGGACGTGGATAACGGCCGGGTGGTCAAGGGCGTCAAGTTCGAGAACATCCGTGATGCCGGCGACCCGGTGGAAATCGCCCGTCGCTACGACGAGCAAGGTGCCGACGAAATCACCTTCCTCGACATCACCGCCAGCGTCGATGGCCGCGACACCACCCTGCATACCGTCGAGCGCATGGCCAGCCAGGTGTTCATCCCGCTGACCGTGGGCGGTGGCGTGCGCACCGTGCAGGACATCCGCAACCTGCTCAATGCCGGTGCCGACAAGGTATCGATCAACACGGCCGCGGTGTTCAACCCGGAGTTTGTCGGCGAGGCCGCGGACCGTTTCGGTTCGCAGTGCATCGTTGTCGCCATCGACGCCAAGAAGGTGTCCGGGCCGGGCGAGGCTCCACGTTGGGAGATTTTCACCCACGGCGGGCGCAAGCCGACCGGGCTGGATGCCGTTGAATGGGCGAAGAAGATGGAAGGCCTTGGGGCTGGCGAGATCCTGCTGACCAGCATGGACCAGGACGGCATGAAGAATGGCTTCGACCTGGGTGTTACCCGTGCGATCAGTGATGCGCTGGGTATTCCGGTGATTGCCTCGGGTGGTGTGGGCAACCTGCAGCACCTGGCCGACGGCATTCTGGAAGGGCACGCCAGTGCGGTGCTGGCGGCCAGTATCTTCCACTTTGGTGAGTACACGGTGCCGGAGGCCAAGGCCTACATGGCTTCGCGCGGGATCGTCGTTCGCTGACAGAATGCCGGGAGGGCTTCGCCCTCCTGTCGCGACACAAGGCCGCTCCTACAGGGGAATGCGTATCCCTGTAGGAGCGGCCTTGTGTCGCGATGGGCCGCAGCGCGGCCCCAAGGGCATCAGCCGTGATTCTTGCCGAGCAAGGCGTGATACAGCTCGGTATCCCCAAGAATCCCCACCACCTTGTCGTTGTCCTGCAACACCAGCTTGTTGCCGGTCTGATAACGAATCTGTAGCGCCTCGCGCATTCCGATATCGGCATTGACCAACGTTGGGCGGCGGCCCAGCAGCTCCACATCCTGCCCCGGTGCCCAGTTCTGCAGGTCCAGCCCGTTCTGCCCCTGGCGTGCACGCTTGATCGAGCCACCTTCGCCCAGGTCCAGCCACGAATCGATACCCGGGTCCAGGCATACCGAACCATTCACTCGCTTGCAGTTGTCCAGGCTGCGCATCAGGCTGCGCCCGCACAGCACGTTCAGCGGGTTGGTATGGGCGACGAAGGTGCGCACATACTCGTCGGCCGGATTGAGCACGATCTCTTCCGGTTTGCTGTACTGGATGATCCGCCCGTCCTTCATGATCGCGATGCGGCTACCCAGTTTCAGTGCCTCGTCCAGGTCGTGGCTGACGAACACGATAGTCTTGCTGAGCTTGGCCTGCAGGCCCAGCAACTCGTCTTGCAGGCCCTGGCGGATCAGCGGGTCCAGTGCCGAGAACGGTTCGTCCATCAGCAGGATGTCGGCATCCATCGCCAGCGCCCGGGCCAGGCCCACGCGCTGTTGCATGCCGCCAGACAGTTCGTCCGGCTTCTTGTTGCGCCACTGGGTCAGGCCCACCAGCTCGAGCTTCTCGTCGACCAGCTTGCGCCGTTCCTTCTCGGGGCGGCCCTGCATTTCCAGGCCAAAGCTGATGTTCTCGCGTACCGTCAGCCAGGGCATAAGGGCGAACTTCTGGAACACCATGGCAATGCGCTTGGTGCGCATCATCTTCAGCTCGGCCGGGGTGCAGTGGGCGATGTCGATGTGCTTGCCTTCGTGCTCGACGAACAACTTGCCGCGGCTGACGGTGTTAAGGCCGTTGATGCAGCGCAGCAAACTCGACTTGCCCGAACCGGACAGGCCCATCAGCACGCAAATCTCGCCCTTCTGGATATCCAGGTTGGCCTTCTCGACGCCCACCACCAGGCCGGTCTGCTTGAGGATCTGCTCGCGGGTCTGGCCCTTGTCGAGCAGGGCCAGCGCTTCGCGCGGCTTGTTGGAGAAGATGACGTCGACGTCTTCGAAACGAATGATGCTCATGCTTCACCCCTTACCGGCAGGTCCGGTTGCTTGCAGATACGGTCGAGCATGATCGCCAGCAGCACGATCGCCAGGCCCGCTTCGAAGCCCAGGGAAATATCGGCGGTGTTCAGTGCGTTGACCACAGGTTTGCCCAAGCCGTCAGCACCGACCAGGGCGGCAATCACCACCATCGACAGCGACAGCATGATGCACTGGGTAACGCCGGCGGCGATGCTGGGCATCGCGTGCGGCAGTTCGATACGGGTGAGCAGCTGGCGCCGCGAGCAGCCAAAGGCCTTGCCGGCGTCCATCAGCTCCTGCGGGACGTCGCAGATGCCCAGGTAGGTGAGACGGATCGGCGCGGCGATGGCGAACACCACCGTCGAGATCAGCCCCGGTACCACACCCAGGCCGAACAGGGTCAGGGTGGGGATCAGGTAGACGAATGTAGGTACCGTCTGCATCAGGTCGAGTACCGGGCGCATGGCGGTATAGAACATCGGTTTGTGCGCGGCGACGATGCCCAGTGGCACGCCGATGGCCACGCACACCACCGTGGCGAAGGTGACCTGCGCCAGGGTTTCCATGGTTTCCTGCCAGTAACCCAGGTTGAGGATCAGCAGGAACGACAGGGCGACGAATGCGGTCAGCGCCCACTTGCGCTGGATGAAATGCGCCAGGGCGGCGAACAGCGCGATGAGCACGAATGGATTGAAGAAAGTCAGGGCACTGGTGACACCATGGATCATGAATTCCAGGCCTTGCGCGATGGCGTCGAAGTAACTCGCGCCGTTCTGGGTCAGCCACTCGACGAACGACGCGATGTACTGGCCCAGGGGTATTTTCTGATCGATAAGCATGATAGCGAGCTTCCACCTGCATAGATTGAAATCAACCCGGGGCGGGCACGGGCCTGCCCCGAGGTAGCGCTATTTCGTTATTGCGTCAGCTTGGCCTTGGCCGCCTCAAGGCCGGGTTTGCCATCCACGGTGGTTACGCCGGCCAGCCAGGCATCCAGTTTGCCAGGGTTGTCCTTGAGCCACTTCTTGGCCGCCGCCTCGGGTTTCATCTTGTCGTCCAGGACATAGCCCATCATGGTGCTTTCATCCTTGAGCTCGAACGACAGGTTCTTCAACAGCTGGCCAACGTTGCTGCATTCCTGCACATAGCCCTTGCGGGTGTTGGTCAATACGGTCGCCTTGCCGAAGTCGGGGCCGAAGAACTCGTCCCCGCCGGTCAGGTACTGCATCTTGAAGCGGGTGTTCATCGGGTGCGGTTCCCAGCCGAGGAACACCACTGCCTCGCCGCGTTTCTGCGCGCGGTCGACCTGCGACAGCATGCCGGCCTCGCTGGACTGGACGATCTTGAAGCCGGCGTCCTTCAGGCCGAAGGCGTTCTTGTCGATCATGCTCTGGATGGTGCGGTTGCCATCGTTGCCGGGTTCGATGCCGTAGATCTTGCCGTCCAGTTCCTGCTTGAACTTGGGAATGTCGCTGAAATCCTTCAGGCCCTTGTCATACAGCGCCTGGGGCACGGCCAGGGTGTACTTGGCGTTTTCCAGGTTGGCGCGCACGGTTTCTACCGTACCGGCGTCGCGGTACTGCTTGATGTCGTTCTCCATGGTCGGCATCCAGTTGCCGAGAAACACGTCCAGGTCCTTGCCGGTGGCCAGCGACTTGTAGGTCACCGGTACCGAGATCATGGTGGTGTGGGTCTTGTAACCCAGTGCTTCGAGCACAACGCTGGTGGTCGCGGTGGTGACCGTGATGTCGGTCCAGCCGACATCAGAGAAGCGTACCGTCTGGCATTGCTCGGGTTCGGCGGCCTGGGCCAGCAAAGGCGCGGACAGCAACGCAACCAGCAACAGCGAGGGTGAACCTTTCATGGATGGACTCCTGTGGATTTTGTCTTCGGGTTCGCGTGGTCGCCGGGCTTTCTGAGTGTCCGGTCGACAAGGCCTGCAGAGGGCAGGATGCGTGGCCGTGCTTTACGAGTCGCTTTCGATAATCCTCCAGCGCCGGGCAATCGCCTACTGGTAGGGTCGTAACCAGTACGGAACGGGTCGTATCCAGTATGGGCGATGTCGCTTATGGATTTTTCCACCCCCTCCGCCGCATTTTTACGTCACCAGGCCACCGGAAAGCGGCGTGGCAAAGGCCACTCCCCGGTAGAAAACAGCGCGGCGCTGCTGGACAAAAGTACGTCGGTTGCAGACGGCGAGGGGGGCGGCAAAAGCCCGATGATGCGTGCATTCAAGGCGGCCTGCTGCTTCAGCCTAGCAGCTGCCCCGCCCTGCGCATGGCGCGCAGAGACAAGCCCAGCAAGAGGTGATTCGACAATGGCCATCAGCGTGTTCGACCTGTTCAAGATCGGTGTCGGGCCCTCCAGCTCCCACACCGTCGGCCCCATGCGTGCTGGCGCCCTGTTCGTCCAGGGCCTGCGCGAACGCGGCGAGCTGGAACGTGTGAAGCGGATCGAAGTGCGCCTGTATGGCTCGCTATCGGCCACCGGTGTCGGTCATGGCACCGACAATGCCACCATCATGGGCTTGATGGGCGAGTGGCCTGACGCCATCGACCCGACCCAGATCGTGCCGCGTATTGCCGACCTGCGTGAAACCAACACCCTGCAGCTGGACAACCGCCTGCCCATCGAATTCGTCTGGGCCCGCGACATGCTGCTGCTGGACGAGAACCTGCCGTACCACCCCAACGCCATGACCCTGATTGCCGAAGGCGAGCAGGGCGAGCTGCACCGCGACACTTATTACTCGGTGGGTGGCGGCTTCGTGGTCGACGCCGCCCAGGCCGCCAGCGGCGTGCTGGATGCCGACCAGACGGTGCTGCCGTACGATTTCAACAGCGCCGCTGAACTGCTGCGCCTGTGCAAGCAAAACGACCTCAGCGTGTCGCAATTGATGATGGCCAACGAGAAGGTCTGGCGCAGCGAGGAAGAGATCCGGGCCGGCCTGCACAAGCTCTGGGAAGCCATGCAGGAATGCGTCAACAATGGCCTCAAGTACGAGGGCACGTTGCCCGGCGGGTTGAACGTGCGCCGCCGCGCCGCCAAGCTGCACCGCAGCCTGCAGGAAATCGGCAAGCCCAACGTCATCGGCTCGACCATGAGCGCCATGGAGTGGGTCAACCTGTTCGCCCTGGCGGTCAACGAAGAAAATGCCGCCGGCGGGCGCATGGTCACCGCGCCGACCAATGGCGCAGCGGGCATCATCCCGGCGGTGTTGCACTACTACATGCGCTTCAGCGATGCGGTGAACGAGTCCAGCGTGGTCGACTTCTTCCTCGCTGCTGCCGCGGTGGGCATCCTGTGCAAGAAGAATGCATCGATCTCGGGTGCCGAAGTGGGCTGTCAGGGTGAAGTCGGTTCGGCTTGCGCCATGGCTGCGGCGGGCCTTGCCGAAGTGCTGGGTGCCACCCCGCCCCAGGTGGAGAACGCTGCCGAGATCGCCCTGGAACACAACCTGGGCCTGACCTGCGACCCGGTCGGCGGGTTGGTGCAGGTGCCGTGCATCGAGCGCAACGCAATTGCTGCGGTAAAGGCCATCAACGCGGTACAGATGGCCCTGCGTGGTGACGGCGAGCACTTCATTTCCCTCGACCAGGTGATCCGCACCATGCGCGATACCGGGGCCGACATGCACGACAAGTACAAAGAGACCTCGCGTGGTGGTCTGGCGGTCAGTGCTATCGAATGCTGATAGTCTGATTTGACCTAAAGGTCCTCTTCGCGGGCACGCCCGCTCCCACAGGAACTGCGCAATCCCTGTGGGAGCGGGCGTGCCCGCGAAGGGGCCCTCGAGATTGAAACAGGTGCAGCACAGCCACAAATGTCTCTTTATGGTGCAGTGCGACGCATACCGATCGTCGGGTGTCGTTATCAATGTGGGCATTGTCGGTGACACTAAAGAGTGTCGTTTCTGGGCATCCTAGACTGCGCCTGTCACCAAATTGCTCAGCCGTTACACGCGCAACGCCTAGCACGCCCGTTCTACAGAGATTGGCCGGCTCGACCAAAGCACCTGATTTGCCTGATATAGGCGTCGTTTTCAGGTTTTTTTGGATAGGCGTTCAATTTCCGGCACGGCGTTTGCGTTGAGATTGGCACCAAGGCCCCTGCACATGAAACCGGGGCCATACATAACAAGAAATCAGTGCCCGCCTGAGGCACACCCTGCATTTGTGTGAGGAGAAATCGCGATGACGTCGTACACCTCCGGGAACCCAACCCAGAACCGCACAGCCCCCCAGTCCATCGGGTTTCTCCTATTGGACAATTTCACCCTGATTTCCCTGGCATCGGCCGTCGAGCCGCTGCGCATGGCCAACCAGCTATCCGGCCGCGAGCTGTACCGCTGGCACACCCTCACCGTCGATGGCGGCCAGGTGTGGGCCAGCGATGGTTTGCAGATCACTCCGGACGCGGCGATGCACAGCGCCCCACCTATCGACACCGTGATCGTCTGCGGTGGCGTCGGCATCCAGCGCACCGTTACCCGTGAGCATGTCACCTGGTTGCAAGCCCAGGCCCGGCAGTCGCGCCGCCTTGGTGCAGTGTGTACCGGCAGCTGGGCACTGGCCTGCGCTGGTCTGCTCGATGGCTTTGATTGCAGTGTGCATTGGGAATGCCTGGCGGCCATGCAGGAGGCCTATCCACGGGTCAACATGAGCACCCGCCTGTTCACCCTCGACCGCAACCGCTTCACCAGCTCCGGCGGCACCGCGCCGCTGGACATGATGCTGCACCTGATCAGTCGCGACCACGGCCGTGAACTGTCGGCGGCAATCTCCGAAATGTTCGTCTACGAGCGTATTCGCAACGAGCAGGACCACCAGCGCGTTCCGCTCAAGCACATGCTGGGTACCAACCAGCCGAAGCTGCAGGAAATCGTCGCGCTGATGGAGGCCAACCTCGAAGAGCCGATCGACCTGGACGAACTGGCGGTTTATGTATCGGTGTCGCGTCGTCAGCTGGAGCGCCTGTTCCAGAAGTACCTGCACTGTTCGCCGTCGCGTTACTACCTGAAGCTGCGCCTGATCCGCGCCCGGCAGTTGCTGAAGCAGACGCCGATGTCGATCATCGAAGTGGCGTCGGTATGCGGCTTCGTGTCTACCCCGCACTTCTCCAAGTGCTACCGCGAGTACTTCGGCATTCCACCGCGTGACGAGCGCGTGGGTTCCAACACCGCGCAGCAGGTGGCGATGATGCCGATTCCGCAGGCCATGACCCTGTCGCCGCATAGCGGGCCAATGGCGGCCCTGAGCCAGGCGCGCAACGAGTCGACCTTTGCCAGCGTAAGGCTCTGAACGGCGCTCGCCTCTTCGCGGGTAAACCCGCTCCTACAGGGACTGCACGGATTTTTAACCTGTGCGTCCCTCAATTTCTCCTGAATGGCGTGAGGCAAATTTAGCCCATCAGCCTAACTGCCGAAACTGACATTTTTGCTAGTTGTTGCCTATCCAGCCAGCGCGCTAAATGGGCCACCAACATCACTGAGTGAAGCAATCATGACCAGTTCGACAACCTTGGAAGTTGTGGAAATCAGCTTTATCAGCCCGGACGGCGATATCCTTCTGCTCACCACTGAGCCGTATAATATAAATCCGCAGGTGTGGGGCGAGTATGAAGAGATTGACCGACCACAATCAATTGCATTGGGTATTTTCGATCTCGACGTAGTGGTGAGCACTAACCCTGACGGTATTTGGCGTAAACGCGTTGCTGTACCTCAACAGAATACAGCGCCCGCCGCTGACGGGAATCATGAAAGCTTGTCCCCTGTCAGTGAAAATAAATTAGCCGAAGAATTGTTGAATTCAAATGGCGGTATTTTTTATGAAATCAGTGCTAAAGCCGAAATCGAAGGTGTATTCAGGACGATAGTTAAACTGTACCCGCAAGGGTATACAGGTAATCCGGCTGATTATTATTGGGCGTCTCCCTATCCGCTGACAGACTATCTGGATAGAATACATCCTGAATCGTTAAAGCCAGAAGTGCTGAAAAATGTTAATGCGCGTTGGTATATAACTTTTATGGTGCCGTACAATGGGCAACAGACACGCAGCGTAGATGAGTGCTCACAGCCAGGCGTAGATCAGACCTATAGAGACAACGAAGTCTATTTCCAATCCAAATATGGGCAAACCTTCGGTACGGCCAACGAAGTCATCAGAGGGTCATACACGGTCGAAGAGTCAATGGTCAGTGAGGGAGAAGACCCGAAGGGGCGTGTCAAGCCTGTATTCACCAAGGACTTTGGTTCCGCAGGAAAACTGAACTTCAGCGTCGGGCGTCATGGCACGGATGAGGTAGCAAATTGGTTCAAAGCCCGAGTCAAGGACGCTGAAAACACGTTTGGTCATTCACCCGATAAACTCAACTTCGCTTTCAAAGGGACATTGAAGTTGACTGTGACTGGTGGGAATTTCGAAGGGGGCGCACAAGACCTGGAGTTCAGGAATGTCTACCTCGCCCAGGGCCACACCGGGGTAGCGAACAACTGGTGGTTCGGCGCTGAAGGCGCCCATAACCCGGATGACGGTCGTCGTTGGGTACGGGCCAACGGCAGGGCCAAGACCCCTTACGGTCATTTCCCTGCCTCTATGTATTTCCAGCGCGGCGGAGAGCCCAATACTGACGAGAAGATCTTTATTTACAATGGTTCGCTCGATGCGCTGCCAGGTAACGCGTGGATGAAATCGCTGCATGGTAGCTGGCGCCTGCAGCAGCTGGTACTTCCGGGTACCCATCACTCCGGCATGGGGCAGTACATCGACCATTGCACCGGTGGCGCAGTTGGACAATCAATGTCGCAAACACAATCTGTAGGCATCGATGATCAGCTTAACATGGGGGTTCGATACCTGGATATTCGCGTATTCACATACGAAAATGAATTGGTATGCTATCACCGAACTGGAACAGGCTCTGGTATGGGTTGCAATGGCACGCCCCTCGCTCTGGTGCTATATAGTGTTACTTCATTCTTGAGCAAGCACCCCGGTGAGTTTGTAGTTTTATCATTTTCGCACATAGCCGCGGAGGATCGCTCCTTGGTGGAGACGATGCTTAGAGATACGGCTTATAACAGTTTTTTATTTAAATATGAAATGCCAAGCGAAGCCGAGAAGCGGCGAGCCGTTAATGAGTTCACAGTCGCTGAATTGCGTGGAAAGATATTGGTTGTTAGCGACTCGTTAACAGCTGAGCCCGCGTCAGGGTTTTTCAGGAAGAGCAATGTTTCGGGCAATGGAAAATATGCTATTTTTGATGAGTATGCTGACGATAACGATCCGGAAAGAGTGATTTCTGATCAACTGATAAAGTGGGACAGACATTACAATTCCAGCCGGTATGGTTTCATGTTGAACTGGATCTGCACGCCGCGAGGCATTGAGGATTCAATCGAGCAGATGGCAAAAAAAATAAATGCGGAATTGGCGAGCAACCTTAACAACTATATGGGGAGTTGGGCAGCACCGCAGGTGGTCTTGCTGGACTTCGCTACACCAGAACTGATCAACGTTATCATCAATCAAAATCTACAAAATGTAAGTGCCCCAGAAGAGCCCGGCGGCGGTGATGAGACAGGGCGTCCGTTGGTGACTTTTGATTTGTATCCAGAGCCCGACTTCCAGGGCAGCGTCGCTAGAGTACGTGTACCGTATTGGTGGTTTATTCCGGTTTTCCGGAACATAAGAAATCATGGGGGTAGCATGCGCGTATCGCTGCAGCCATGGAGCAAAAGAGGGCGGGCGGTTGTCGTGGGAGGGTGGGGGTTGGTGACCTTAAGGCGATTCTTGATTTCCAAGGATTATACCGGAACGGGTTTTGACATCCCTCTGCTGGGTGATACTGGAGGCGGAACGCCCGAAGGCGTGACCCATAACGTGTTTGTGAAGATACCTGCTCATATCAGGTGGTTCGTCATGTTCCCCTACGACGGGTAAGCAAGCCAAGCGTGAAGGGGTCTATTCGGTGAAATAAGGGCTATGCGAATCGCGCAAAGCCCTCAATGCCAATTACGGAGTGCGTTTAAGCTCTGCCACGCCCCTGTAATCGCTGCGCCCCTCAGGCGCGCTTGTTGAACTGCGCCAACGCCGGCAACAGCTGTTTGTCGATGGCCTGACGCACCGCCGGCAGGATCGTCGCGCTCCCGGTTATACATCTGCTCCACCATCCCCTTCAGCGCCCGCGCATTGGGCTCGGTCAGCCCACGCACCACCGCTTCGCAGGCCTGCTCGGCAGTCGCCCCGGCCGGAATATCGAACCCGCGCGCGCGCAGGTGGCCTGCCAGGTCGTCCTGGTCTATCAAATCCGCATGCATCATGGCTGTTGTCCCTTTTATCGCTAAGAGAGTGCTGCTGTGATTTACGACCGATTCTGTGACGCCGGCGACATGCCCGCAACAACAGAATGGCGCCGTGGCTGCATTGGCTAAGAACAGGTCGTTTCCGGCTAAATCGAGCACCTTGGAAGGCCGCACACTGAAGCCATTCACGGTACCTGAGGGTTTGGTCACCCTCGTTCATGCACAGTGGATGTTGCTCGCTCTTGGCCCCGGATGCTCACGGCTTTCCGGGGTTATTTTTTTGCCCGGATACATAACCTGTGGGAGCGGGCGTGCCCGCGAATGCGGCGGTGGATCCACCATCGCATTCCGCGGGCATGCCCGCTCCCACAGGTTATGGGTTGCTGCTCAGTTTGGCGTAGGCAGGCCTATTACCCTGCCCACGAATTCAGCCGACGGCAGGCCCTGCTGCTCATCCACCAACCCTTGCAGCAACCCGACACTTCGCTCACTGAAAGGTGCCGACTTCGGCCCCGCCAGGTCCACATGCAGCAGCATCTGCTCGCTGGCCGCCAGCGCCTCGTCGAACCCCGCCCGGTGCAGGCTGTGGTAGATATGCAGGCGCTTGCGGTCGAAACCGATAACCTGCGTCTGCACCCACACCTCGGTGCCCAGCTTCACTTCGTGCAGGTAGTTGATGTGTGCCTCCAGGGTGAACAACGAATTGCCGCTCTGCCCACGGCTGTCGGCATCGAGGCCGATGCGCTCCATCAGCGCATCGGTGGCGTAGCTGAAGATCAGCAGGTAGAAGGCATCGCGCAGATGCCCGTTGTAGTCGACCCAGTCTTCCAGGACCGGGGTACGGTAGGTGATCAGTGCGGGCATCGTCTGCTCCTCAGTCGCCAAAGGCCATGCCATGGCTGGCCTTGCTGGTTCTCACTGCTTCCAGCACGGCCAGCAGGGTGTCATCACGATAGCGCTCAAGCGCCGCAATGCTGCGGTCACCCAACTGCTCCGACGTGCCTTCGACCACATCGTCGATCAGCTTGTCGGTCAACTCTGGCGCTGGCAGGTAGGTCCAGGGCAGTTTCAGCGCAGGGCCGAACTGGGCCATGAAGTGGCGCATGCCGGCGTCGCCACCGGCCAGGGTGTAGGTGAGGAACGTGCCCATGAACGACCAGCGCAGGCCGGCACCGAAGCGGATCGCGTCGTCGATTTCACCAGTGCTGGCCACGCCGTCGTTGACCAGATGCAGGGCCTCGCGCCACAGCGCTTCGAGCAGGCGGTCGGCGATGAAGCCAGGGACTTCCTTGCGCACATGCAGCGGGCGCATGCCCAGTGCGGTGTAGATGGTTTTTGCGGCTTCGATGGCTTCGGGAGCAGTGCGATTGCCGCCGACGATCTCGACCAGCGGCAGCAGGTAAACCGGGTTGAACGGATGACCTACCACGCAACGTTCAGGGTGCGTGGATGACTCGTAGAACTCGCTGGGCAGCAGGCCCGAGGTGCTGGAACCGATGATCGCGTCGGGCTTGGCGGCAGCGCTGATCTTGGCGTGCAGGTCAAGCTTCAGGTCCAGGCGCTCGGGTGCGCTTTCCTGGATGAAATCAGCGTCGCGTACGCATTCCTCGATGGTGGCCACGAATTTCAGCCGGTCCTGGGACGCACCGGGTGCCAGGCCTTGTTTTTCCAGGGCTGGCCAGGCGTTGGCGATGCGCTTGCGCAGGGCCTGCTCGGCGCCGGGCGCCGGGTCCCAGGCGACCACGTCCAGGCCATGGGCGAGGGCGCGGGCGACCCAGCCGCTGCCGATCACGCCACTACCCAGGGCGGCGAAGGTCTTGATCTCGGTGATGAAGGGCATATCGGTCTCCTGAAGGGGATCAGCGGCGCTTGAGGTTCATTTTTTCCCGGCCTTCTGCCGGGCTGAGTACGCGTCCACCCATGCGGGTGATGATTTCGGCAGCGCGCTCCACCAGCTGACCGTTGCTGGCCAGCACCCCACGGTCGAGGTACAGGTTGTCTTCCAGGCCAACCCGCACGTTGCCGCCGAGCAGCACCGCTTGCGCAGCCATTGGCATCTGCATGCGGCCGATGCCGAACCCGGCCCAGGTGACGTTGGCTGGCAGGTTGTCGACCATGGCCTTCATGGTGGTGGTATCAGCCGGTGCGCCCCACGGGATGCCCAGGCACAGCTGGAACAGCGGGTCTTCGAGCAGGCCTTCTTTCATCATCTGCTTGGCGAACCACAGGTGGCCGGTATCGAAGATTTCCAGCTCGGCTTTTACACCCAGTTCGGTGATGCGCCTGGCACCGGCGCGCAGCTGCGCCGGGGTGGAAACGTAGATCGAGTTGCCGTCGCCGAAGTTGAGGGTGCCGCAGTCGAGGGTGCAGATTTCCGGTAGCAGCGCTTCGACGTGGGCCAGGCGCTCCAGGGGGCCGATCAGGTCGGTACCCGGGCCGAACTCCAGGGGTGTTTCCCCCGGGCCGATTTCCAGGTCGCCACCCATGCCGGCGGTAAGGTTGACGATGATGTCCACATCGGCTTCACGAATGCGCTCCATGACTTCGCGATACAACGCCACATCGCGGCTGAAGCGGCCGGTTTGCGGGTCGCGGACGTGGCAGTGGACCACGGTGGCGCCGGCTTTGGCGGCCTCTACTGCAGACTCGGCGATCTGCTTGGGGGTGACGGGAACGAGGTGGCTTTTCGAGGCGGTGTCGCCGGCGCCGGTGAGGGCGCAGGTGATGATGACATCGTGGTTCATGACGGGGTTCCTTGTGGTATCTGTGGTGGCCTTTTCGCGGGCACGCCCGCTCCCACAGGGTCTGCGCAGACCTTGAGCATTGCGCTGTACCTGTAGGAGCAGCCTTGTGCTGCGAAAGGGCCTTGTCAGTTGGCGGTGAGCTTGAGGTTGTCCGCAGCCGGCTTGCCATCAAAGGTGGTCACACCTTCCAGCCAGCGGGCCTTGTCCTCGGGGTGGTCCTTGAGCCACTGGCGGGCCGACTCCAGCGCGTCCTTGTGGTCGAGCAGCGGCTGCATCATGCGGCTCTCGTCCTCGGCACTGAACTTCAGGTTGGCCAGCAGGCGGTGGGCGTTGGGGCAGCGTTCGGCGTAGTCTGGCGCAGTCACCGTCCACACCGTGGCGCGGCCTTCGTCCGGGCCCAGGGCGTCCTGGCTGTCACCCAGGTAGGCCATGTCGATGTTCACGTTCATCGGGTGCGGCGCCCAGCCGAAGAACACCACCGCTTCCTTGCGCCGTACGGCGCGGTCGACGGCGGCGAGCATGCCGGCCTCGCTGGACTCGACCAGCTGGAACTTGCCCAGGCCGAACTGGTTCTTGGTGATCATCGCCTTGATCTGAGTATTGGCACCGGAGCCTGGCTCGATGCCGTAGATCTTGCCGCCCAGCTCCTTCTCGAACTTGTGGATGTCGGCGAAGGTCTTCAAACCCTTGTCGTACAGGTATTTGGGCACGGCGAGGGTGGCGCGGGCGTCTTCCAGGCTGGGTTTTTCGAGGACTTTGACCTGGTTGGCGTCGACGAACGGGGTGATGGTCTGGGTCATGATCGGGTTCCAGTAACCCAGGAACATGTCCAGGCGTTTGTCGCGGATGCCAGCGAAGATGATCTGCTGCGAAGCGCTGGTCTGTCTGGTCTGGTAGCCAAGGCCATCGAGCAGCACCTGGGCCATGGCGCTGGTGGCGATGACATCGGTCCAGTTGACCACGCCCAGACGGACGTTCTTGCAGGCCGCTGGTTCTGCGGCATACAGCGGGGAAGCGACGATAGTGGTCAGAGCTATGGATAACAGGCTGCGGCGGATCAAGCGTTGCATGGTGGCTCTCCATCGGCAGGGCGTTTTTTATAGGGGCCGGCCTCTCTGGGCCGTGTGAACACGCTACGCTGCTGCCAGGGTGGAAAATCGCACCCTGGCGACCAACAATTGCACGGAGGCGACCACCTTTGCCGTGGAGCATGCAATGCCGCAAATCATTCATTTCCTGTTGTTGCCCGGCTTCTCGGCCATGGGCTTCATCAGCGCCCTGGAGCCACTGCGGGTGGCCAACCGCTTCAAAGGCCCGTCGTATCGCTGGCAGGTGTTGAGCCTGGACGGCGGTGCGGTGCTGGCCAGCA
The DNA here is from genome assembly GCA_029953615.1 of Pseudomonas putida. Taxonomy (NCBI): domain Bacteria; kingdom Pseudomonadati; phylum Pseudomonadota; class Gammaproteobacteria; order Pseudomonadales; family Pseudomonadaceae; genus Pseudomonas; species Pseudomonas putida. The sequence continues at coordinate 2,682,214 of CP124529.1, forward strand.
ATGGCATGTCGGTGAACGCCGATGCGGCGCTGGCGGCGGGCGAGCCTGGCGGCATCCTGCTGATCGTCGCCGGTTTCGAGCCACTGGCCTGTTACGGGCCGGCGCTGCAGCAGGCGCTACGCCGTCTGGACCATGAGGGGGTGATTCTGGGTGGCATCGATACCGGCGCGGTGGTGCTGGCCGAGGCCGGTCTGCTCGACGGCCATCGCGCCACCGTGCACTGGGAGGCACTGGAGGCGTTCAAGGAGAATTACCCGAGTCTGCAGGCGACCCAGGAGCTGTTCGAGATCGACCGTCGGCGCATCACCTGTGCCGGTGGCACCGCTTCGATCGACCTGATGCTCGACCTGATAGCGCAAGCCCACGGTAGTGAACTGGCGGTGCAGGTGTCGGAGCAATTCGTGCTCGGACGTATCCGCCAGCGACAGGACCACCAGCGCATGCAGATCGCCAGCCGCTATGGCATCAGCAACAAGAAGCTGGTGAAGGTGATTGGCGAAATGGAGCGCAACACCGAGCAGCCGCTCAATACCCAGGTGCTGGCCGAAGCGGTGCAGGTGACCCGGCGCCAGCTGGAGCGGCTGTTCCGCGTGCACCTGGATGACACGCCCAGTGGGTTCTATTTGCGACTGCGGCTGGATAAAGCCAGGCAGTTGTTGCGCCAGACCGACATGACTGTGCTGGAGGTGGGGGTGGCGTGCGGGTTCGAGTCGGCTTCGTACTTTACCCGCTGTTATCGGGCGCGGTACCAGCGTTGCCCGCGGGAGGACCGCCTGGCCCGGGTGGTTTGATTTGCGCCTGTACCGGCCTCTTCGCGGGCATGCCCGCTCCCACATGGGCGGCGGGGTTCCTGTGGGAGCGGGGGTGCCCGCGAAGAGGCCGGTACAGGCTTACTGCTGGCCGATGGACTGCAGGTACTCCGAGCGGTCATCACTGCGCTGCGCCACACAGGTATCCCAGGCCGCCTGGAACGCTTTGCTGCCGGGTTTCTCGGCAAAGGTCTCGACGTTGCAATCGGCATCGCGCAGCTGCACCCACAGCTTCTCGGCCGCCTCCATGCGCCCGACCAGCGCGGTAGCCTTGTCGCCTTCATCGGCATACTGGTCGCGAATGCGCTGGAGCAGGTCGTCATACGCCGCTTTCAGCTCGCGCTCGGCAGTCTGCTTGTTGAAAGCCGCGCAGGCGTAGGTCTGCTGATCGGTGTCGACATTGTCGCACGGGGTGCTTTCTTCCTCGCCGGCCTGGGCGCCCGATACGACAGCCAGCAGTACCAGCCATGCCATTGATTTCATCCGTTTTCTCCTCAACAGGCTGACGAATCGCAGGGATTCTCGCTCAGCGGAAGGCAAGGCGGTAGCTCCCTGACGAAATGTTCATAAAGCCGCCGGAAACGTCGTTATCGAGACTGTGTCTCATCGCCAGACACCGTGCCAGAAGGCCTGTTGTCGCGCATTGACGCTTTCGGCAAACCCCCTGTCGTTTTTGCATCGGGGCGCCTTTGGGCACAGGCATATGCTGGCCCCAAAGCGCCGGCACAAGGTTTGGCGCAAACCCATTCAATAAAAGGGGACAGCCTGATGAGCCCAGCCGAACTTCACGCCGACAGCATCGTCATCGACGGCCTGATCATTGCCAAATGGAACCGCGAGCTGTTCGAGGACATGCGCAAAGGCGGGCTGACTGCGGCCAACTGCACGGTGTCGGTCTGGGAAGGCTTCAAGGCTACCGTCGACAACATCGCTGCCAGCCAGAAGCTGATCCGCGACAACAGCGACCTGGTGATGCCGGTGCGCACCACCGCCGATATCCGCAAGGCCAAGGAGCTGGGCAAGACCGGCATCCTGTTCGGCTTCCAGAACGCCCACGCCTTCGAAGACCAGATCGCCTACGTCGACGTGTTCAAGCAGCTGGGCGTGGGCATCGTGCAAATGTGCTACAACACCCAGAACCTGGTCGGCACCGGTTGCTACGAGCGTGACGGCGGCCTGTCGGGCTTTGGCCGCGAGATCGTGGCGGAAATGAACCGCGTCGGCATCATGTGCGACCTGTCCCATGTCGGCTCCAAGACTTCCGAAGAAGTTATCCTCGAGTCGAAAAAGCCGGTCTGCTACTCGCACTGCCTGCCATCGGGCCTGAAGGAGCACCCGCGCAACAAGTCGGACGAAGAGCTGAAGTTCATCGCCGACCACGGCGGCTTCGTCGGCGTGACCATGTTCGCGCCGTTCCTGGCCAAGGGCATCGACTCGACCATCGACGACTACGCCGAGGCCATCGAGTACACCATGAACATCGTCGGTGAAGACGCTATCGGTATCGGTACCGACTTCACCCAAGGTCACGGCCAGGAATTCTTCGAGTACCTGACCCACGACAAGGGCTACGCCCGTCGCCTGACCAACTTCGGCAAGATCATCAACCCGCTGGGCATCCGTACCGTGGGCGAATTCCCCAACCTCACCGAAACCTTGCTCAAGCGCGGCCACTCCGAGCGCGTGGTGCGCAAGATCATGGGCGAGAACTGGGTCAACGTCCTCAAGGACGTGTGGGGCGAATAAGCCGCTCTCCAAGCCTGAAAGCCCCTGCCAGCAACGCCGGGGCATCCTAAACAAAAAATTTTATGGAGTTGAGTTTCCATGGCCAAGATCGCCCCGCAATTGCCAATCGAAGTCGACAGCGAGACCGGTGTCTGGACCAGCGACGCCTTGCCGATGCTGTATGTGCCGCGCCATTTCTTCGTCAACAACCACATGGGCATCGAAGAAGTCCTGGGCGCTGACAAGTACGCCGAGATCCTCTACAAGGCCGGCTACAAGTCCGCCTGGCACTGGTGTGAAAAAGAAGCCGAGTGCCACGGCCTGGAAGGCGTGGCGGTGTTCGAGCACTACATGAAGCGCCTGAGCCAGCGCGGCTGGGGCCTGTTCGAGATCCAGGACATCGACCTGGACAAAGGCACCTGCAGCGTCAAGCTCAAGCACTCCGCATTCGTGTACGTCTATGGCAAGTGCGGCCGCAAGGTCGACTACATGTTCACCGGTTGGTTCGCCGGCGCCATGGACCAGATTCTCGCTGCCCGCGGCAGCTCGATTCGCACCGTGGCCGAACAGGTCTATGGCGGGTCGGAAGAAGGCCACGAAGATGGCCTGTTCGTCGTCAAGCCGTTGTAAGCCGGAGATAGCGTCATGGCATTCGAAGCAATGTTCCAGCCGATCCAGATCGGCAAACTGACCATCCGTAACCGTGTGCTCAGCACCGCGCACGCCGAGGTCTACGCCACTGACGGCGGCATGACGACCGACCGCTACGTGAAGTACTACGAAGAAAAGGCCAAGGGCGGTATCGGCCTGGCGATCTGCGGCGGCTCGTCGGTGGTGGCCATCGACAGCCCGCAGGAGTGGTGGGCATCGGTCAACCTGTCGACCGACCGCATCATCCCGCACTTCCAGAACCTGGCCGACGCCATGCACAAGCATGGCGCCAAGATCATGATCCAGATTACCCACATGGGTCGTCGCTCGCGCTGGGACGGCTTCAACTGGCCAACCCTGATGTCGCCGTCGGGTATCCGTGAACCCGTGCACCGCGCCACCTGCAAGACCATCGAGGTGGAAGAGATCTGGCGCGTGATCGGCAACTACGCACAAGCTGCCCGCCGCGCCAAGGAAGGCGGCCTGGACGGCGTGGAACTGTCGGCCGTGCACCAGCACATGATCGACCAGTTCTGGAGCCCGCGGGTCAACAAGCGTACCGACGAATGGGGCGGCACCTTCGAAGGCCGCATGAAGTTCGGCCTGGAAGTGCTCAAGGCCGTGCGCGCCGAAGTCGGTGACGACTTCTGCGTGGGCATGCGCATTTGCGGTGACGAATTCCATCCGGACGGCCTCAGCCACGAGGACATGAAGCAGATCGCCGCGTACTACGACGCCACTGGCATGCTCGACTTCATCGGCGTGGTCGGCTCGGGTTGTGACACCCACAACACCCTGGCCAACGTCATCCCGAACATGAGCTACCCGCCGGAGCCGTTCCTGCACCTGGCGGCCGGCATCAAGGAAGTGGTCAAGGTACCAGTGCTGCACGCGCAGAACATCAAGGACCCGAACCAGGCCACGCGCATTCTGGAAGGCGGCTACGTGGACATGGTCGGCATGACCCGTGCGCACATGGCCGACCCGCACCTGATCGCCAAGATCAAGATGGGCCAGATCGACCAGATCAAGCAGTGTGTCGGTGCCAACTACTGCATCGACCGCCAGTACCAGGGCCTGGATGTGCTGTGCATCCAGAACGCCGCGACTTCCCGTGAATACATGGGCGTGCCGCACATCATCGAGAAGACCACCGGTGCCAAGCGCAAGGTGGTGGTGGTTGGTGCCGGCCCGGCCGGCATGGAAGCGGCTCGTGTGGCTGCCGAACGTGGCCATGACGTGACCCTGTTCGAGAAGAAGGAGCAGATCGGCGGGCAGATCACCATCGCCGCCAAGGCGCCGCAGCGTGACCAGATCGCCGGTATCACCCGCTGGTACCAGCTGGAGCTGGCGCGCCTGAAGGTCGACCTGCGCCTGGGCACTGCCGCCGACGTGGCCGCCATCCAGGACCTGCGCCCGGACATCATCGTGTTGGCCGTGGGTGGGCATTCCTTCCTGGAGCAGAACGAGCACTGGGGCGCCGCCGAAGGGCTGGTGGTCAGCAGCTGGGACGTGCTCGACGGCAAGGTGGCACCGGGCAAGAACGTGCTGGTGTACGACACCATTTGCGAGTTCACCGGTATGTCGGTGGCGGACTTCATTGCCGACAAGGGCAGCCAGGTCGAGATCGTCACCGACGATATCAAGCCGGGCGTGGCCATGGGTGGTACGACGTTCCCGACCTACTACCGCAGCATGTACCCGAAAGAAGTGATCATGACCGGCGACATGATGCTGGAAAAGGTCTACCGCGAAGGCGACAAGCTGGTGGCGGTGCTGGAGAACGAATACACCGGCGCCAAGGAAGAGCGCGTGGTCGACCAGGTGGTGGTGGAGAACGGCGTGCGTCCTGACGAGCAGCTGTACTACGCACTGAAGGAAGGTTCGCGCAACAAAGGCCAGATCGATGTGGAGGCGCTGTTCGCCATCAAGCCACAGCCGATCCTCAGCCAGCCGGGCGAAGGCTACCTGCTGTACCGCATCGGCGACTGCGTGGCCCAGCGCAACGTGCATGCGGCGATCTACGACGCCTTGCGCCTGTGCAAGGACTTCTGATCGCACTGTCGGCACACACCGGCCCCTGTGGGAGCGGGCGCGCCCGCGAAGGCGTCAGCATGAACAACAGAGTTGTCTGATCTGACGCATTCGCGGGCACGCCCGCTCCCACAGGGCCGGTGCAGGATTCCAGGGGCCTGAACCCCTTGCAACCGCTGTTGTGGGAGCCTCCCATGTTGAACACCCTTCTACCCATCCTGCTGTTCGCTGCCCTTGGCCTGGCGGTGCTCGGCGCGCTGCGCCGTGTGCGCATGTGGCGCCGTGGCCGGCCGTCCAAGGTCAACCTGATCGGCGGCCTGTTGGCCATGCCGCGCCGCTACCTGGTGGACCTGCACCATGTGGTCGAGCGCGACAAGTACATGTCCAAGACCCACGTGGCCACTGCGGGCGGCTTCGTGCTGTCGGCGGCCCTGGCGATCCTGGTGCATGGTTTTGGTCTGCAGAGCAAGATCCTCGGCTATGCGCTGCTGGTGGCCACGGTGATCATGTTCACGGGCGCCATCTTCGTCTTCAAACGCCGCCTCAACCCGCCTTCGCGCCTGTCCAAGGGCCCATGGATGCGCCTGCCGAAGAGCCTGCTGGCGTTTGCCGCGAGCTTCTTCATCGCCACCTTGCCGGTCGCCGGCATTTTGCCGGCCAACACCGGTGGCTGGGTGATGGTCGGCATTCTCGGCCTGGGCGTGCTGTGGGGCGTGTCGGAGCTGTTCTTCGGCATGACCTGGGGCGGCCCGATGAAACACGCCTTTGCCGGTGCCTTGCACCTGGCCTGGCATCGCCGCGCCGAACGCTTCGGCGGCGGCCGCTCCACCGGCCTCAAGCCGCTGGACCTGGAGGACCCGAATGCGCCGCTGGGCGTGGAAAAGCCGGCGGACTTCACCTGGAACCAGCTGCTGGGCTTCGATGCCTGCGTGCAGTGCGGTAAATGTGAAGCCATGTGCCCGGCCTTTGCCGCCGGCCAGCCGCTGAACCCGAAAAAGCTCATCCAGGACATGGTCATCGGCCTGGCCGGCGGCACCGACGCGCAGTTCGCCGGCAGCCCGTACCCGGGCAAACCGATCGGTGAGCACGGTGGCCACCCGCACCAGCCGATCGTCAACGGCCTGGTCGACGCCGAAACGCTGTGGTCGTGCACTACTTGCCGGGCCTGCGTCGAGGAATGCCCGATGATGATCGAGCACGTCGATGCCATCGTCGACATGCGCCGCCACCTCACCCTGGAAAAGGGCGCCACCCCGAACAAGGGCGCCGAGGTGCTGGACAACCTGATCGCCACCGACAACCCGGGCGGTTTCGCCCCCGGCGGGCGCATGAACTGGGCCGCCGACCTCAACCTGCAACTGCTGTCGGAGGTGAAAACCACCGAGGTGCTGTTCTGGGTCGGTGACGGTGCCTTCGACATGCGTAACCAGCGCACCCTGCGTTCGTTCGTCAAAGTGCTCAAGGCCTCGGGCGTGGACTTTGCCGTGCTCGGCCTGGAAGAACGCGACAGCGGCGACGTGGCACGCCGCCTGGGTGACGAAGCGACCTTCCAGCAATTGGCCAAACGCAATATCCAGACCCTGGCCAAGTACAAGTTCCAGCGCATCGTTACCTGCGACCCGCACAGCTTCCATGTGCTGAAGAACGAGTACGGCGCCCTGGGCGGCGACTATCAGGTACAGCATCACAGTACCTACATCGCCGAACTGATCGCGGCCAACAAGCTCAACCTTGGCCAGCACAAGGGCGGCAGCGTCACCTACCACGACCCGTGCTACCTGGGCCGTTACAACGGCGAGTACGAAGCTCCGCGTGCAGTGCTCAAAGCGCTGGGCATCGAGGTGCGCGAGATGGAGCGCTCGGGCTTCCGCTCCCGCTGCTGCGGCGGTGGCGGCGGTGCGCCGATCACCGACATCCCGGGCAAGCAGCGTATTCCGGACATGCGCATGGACGACATCCGCCAGACCGAAGCCGAGCTGGTGGCCGTGGGTTGCCCACAGTGCACCGCCATGCTCGAAGGCGTGGTCGAACCGCGCCCACAGATCAAGGACCTGGCCGAGCTGGTGGCTGACGTGCTGATCGAAGAGGACGCGCCTTCGGCCCCAAAGCCGCAAACGGCCAAACGTGAACCTGCGGAGGTGCATTGATGAGCGACATTATCCGCCGCGACCCACGCGCCGAGTGGATCGCCCGTAACCGTTTGCACCCGCTGCATGCAGCGATGCAGACGCAGCAGACCAGCTGGATGGGGCCCAACGGCCTCATCCGCAAGAACCCTCATGCGATCGCCGCAGGCTTCATCGGCCCGGCCGGCATCAAGCGCATCGACCGCAGCGGCGCCCAGCAGGGCACCGCGGTGGGCGGGCGGCGCACGGCGGCGGCCGAGGTCAAGCTGCCGCTGCACCAGGTACCGGCGCCGGCGTTCTACATTGCCGTGGTGCCGGACATGGTCGGCGGCCGCCTGAGCAGCCACGACCGCGACCTGCTCGGCCTGGCCCACAGCCTGGCCGGCAGCGACGGTGCGGTGCTGGCGGTGGTGTTTGGCGAACACAAGGAAAGCAACTTTTCCACTGCCGGGGTCGACCGCCTGCTGGTCATCGAAGGCGAGGCTTTCGAAGGTTATGCACCGGAGCAACTCGTTCAAGGCCTGCGGGCTGTGGATAACCAGTTCTCCCCGCGCCACTGGCTGCTGCCCGACAGCCGCACCGGTGGCGGCGAACTGGGCCGGCGCCTGGGCGCGGCACTGGGCGAGCGCCCGGCGACGCGGGTATGGCAGGTCAAGGACGGCCAGTGCATCGGCCGCGCCGGTGCCGGCCAGCAAGACCTGCAGCGCGCCGTACCACGCCTGATCCTGGCGGCGGCCGAGTGCGCCGAGCCGGTCAGCGAAACCCGTCACGAAGCGCTGCCGGTGGAGTTGTCCACAAGCGTGGCGCGTAGCCTGTCGCGCATTGAAGACCTTGGCTCGGTGGCCGTCGACCCGGCCACCATTGCCATGGCCGAGGCCGAGTTCATCGTTTCGGGCGGCAACGGCGTCAAGGACTGGGACCTTTACCACAAGGCCACCGCGGCCCTCGGCGCCACCGAAGGCGCCTCGCGGGTGGCGGTGGACGACGGCTTCATGCCGCGTAACCGCCAGGTGGGTGCCACCGGTACCTGGGTTACCGCGCGGGTTTACGTGGCTGTGGGTATCTCGGGCGCTATCCAGCACCTGCAAGGCATCGGCGCCTGCGACAAGGTGGTGGCGATCAACATGGACCCGGGCTGCGACATGATAAAACGGGCCGACCTGTCGGTGATTGGCGACAGTTCGGCGATTCTGAAGGCACTGATCGAGGCTGTGGACAACTACCGCAGCGGCGGCCAGCGCGACGCGGCATAAGGGCACGAGCATGAGTACGAAAGTGATCAGCCTGGTTTCCATCGGTGCCCACCCAAGCTCTGGCCGCGCCCGCCGCGCCGAGCAGGATGCCCGCGCGGTGGAGCTGGGTTTGCAGCTGGCTGGGGATAACTTGCAGGTGGTGCATGCAGGCGACCCACGGGAAGAGGCCTTGCGCGCCTACCTGGGCATGGGCCTGGACCATCTGGACGTGCTGGAGCAGCCGGCCGGTGCCGATGTGCTGGGCGTGCTTGGGGATTACCTTCGCGATGCTGGCGCCCAGCTGGTGCTGACCGGCAGCCAGGCCGAGACTGGCGAAGGGTCGGGCATGTTGCCGTTCCTGCTGGCCGAAAAGCTCGGCTGGCCGCTGATTGTGGGGCTGGCTGAAGTGGAGTCGATCGACAACGGCACCGCCCAGGTGTTGCAGGCGTTGCCGCGCGGTCAGCGGCGTCGGCTGAAGGTGCGCCTGCCGTTGCTGGCGACTGTGGACAACGCCGCGCCCAAGCCACGCCAGAGTGCTTTCGGGCCGGCGCGTCGGGGTGTGCTGGCGGCGCGCAACGTGGCCATCGTCGAAGACGAGCTGCTGGCTGAAGCCGAGCTGCAACCGGCCCGCCCACGGCCCAAGCGCTTGAAGGTGATCAAGGCCAAGAGCGGCGCCGACCGGATGAAGGCTGCAACGGCCAAGGCCAGTGGCGGCGGTGGCAAGGTGCTGAAGGACGTTTCGCCGCAGGAAGGCGCCGAGGCCATCCTCAAGCTGCTGGTGGAAGAGGGCGTGCTGCGCTGAAGCCTTACGCGGTCCCCGTGTAGGAGCGGCCTTGTGTCGCGATGGGCTGCGCAGCAGCCCCGGCAATCTTGAGTCGTAGTGGAGATGCTGGGGGCCGCGTTGCGGCCCATCGCGACACAAGGCCGCTCCTTGTATGTTGTGTCTGGCCTAGCGGGAGAGGTTATTCTCGTCGGGCTGAAGAAGCACTTCCGGGGAGGCCGATCGCTCCTGAAGGCAGGTATTGCCCCTGACCTTGTATGTAGAGAGGCCCCCCGCCTCATTGCCCACTGCGAAGAGTATCGAGAAGCCGACAAGTCGGACTTCGCATTACAAGGTTGCAGCAGCATGAAGTTCGAGGTCGGGGAACCGGAGGCCATTGTTACCTAACTCGCTTGGGAGAGGGAAGGAATGAGTGTCTGGGTTGGCGTCGATATCGGCTCACGTACTTCGGTCGTTGGGGTGCGTAAAGATGGGCGTCCGGCCGGACAGTGGGATATCGCTCAAACCCCTGCAGGCCGTAAGGCTGCGGTGAAAAAGCTGCTGGCACTCAAACCCAAGTCGATCGTGATGGAGGCGACCGGAATCTATTACCTGGACTTGGCCCTTGAGCTACATGCGGCTGACCTCCCTGTATCCGTGATCAACCCCAAGAGCTTCCACAATTTCGCCAAACTGATGCTGGTGAACAGCAAGACCGATGCAATAGATGCTCAACTGCTGTCCGAGTACGGCGAGCGTATGACACCGCGCTTGTGGACACCTCCAAGCCTTGTGCAGCTTGAACTGAGGGCTCTGGGGCGACACATCAATCGTTTGGTGGGGCATCGTACAAGGGCGAAGAACGAACTGCATGCATTGCAGGCGACCGCTACAACCGTGTCGATGCTGATCGAGGATCAGGAGGAAGCGATTGCTTCACTGGATAATCGAATTGAGCGCTTTCGTAAGGCGGGCCGCGAGCTGGTCGCCCAGTGTCCGACGCTTACTCGGCAGTACAAGCAGCTGCTCGCAGGGCCTGGGATGGGAGAAGTCTCTGCACTTGCGGCATTGGCTGAACTGACCATCCTTCCTCAAATGCTCAAGTCCTCGCAGGTAGCTCGCCACGCGGGTCTCGATGTTCGACAGACCCAATCGGGAACGAGCATTGATAAGCCCGGCAGACTCGGCAAAAGTGGGAATGCTTATCTACGGGCAGCCATGTACATGCCTGCCTTGACCGCAGTGCGCTGCGACCCTTATGCGAAGGCTTTTTACGAGTCGTTGGTCAACAGGGGCAAGAAGAAAATGCAGGCTATCGCTGCTGTCATGCGCAAGTACCTGACAGGCATCTGGGCATGTATGCGCGGGGATGAGCCATTTGATACGGCCAAGCTTTTCAGCTCTGAACACCTCAGAAAAGCTTGACCGCCAACAGAGTATCTACATTCAATGCTCAGCATCGCCCTGATGTTTTTGCCCACCAAATCTGTTCGCCAAGGTGTGGATAAAGTGTTGGCGCATGGCTGCAGGCCTTGTATGACGGTGGCTTCAAGGTTTTGATCAAAAAACGACCAGTCATTATCCCTACCCGCGCATGCGCGCGCCCAAGCCTCTTCCTGATTTTGCCCACAATCACTGTTAGCCGGTCTGTGGATAATCTGTTTGGCACCTTCTGGGAGCCGCGCAGTCAAAGGCTATGACAGGTTTGTTCAAAAAATGATCAATCGCGCCTTGATCCTGCTCTGTCCTTGATAATCAGGGCTTTGAGGCGCTTATCCACAACCCGATTGCAAAAGATTCGACGGTTGCTCACAAACTCTGTTGGTGTCTCTGTGGACAACGTGTACGAACTTCGCTGTAGCCCAGCAATGACGCCGCTTTGGCCGTTATGATCAAATAAATGATCAATGTACGGCCTGGTATTTTTGCCAGTATCAAAACTTGCAGGCTCTCGATAGCGTATCCACGAAAGCGCCTTATTGTGGATAAATCATGGCTAGACGTTTGTTGGGGACTTATCGGCAGCATTCGGTTTTGAGCAGCATTCCTTTTCAAGTGAATGCTTATTCACCCTATGGCGTCATGGCAGCTGCTGCTGTGCCTGGGCTGGCGTTCTGTGGTCAGTATCGTGATCCACTGACGGGTGGCTACCCGTTGGGAAATGGCCGACGCTTTTACAGCCCAACCCTGATGCGATTCATGGCATTTGACTTCCTGAGTCCGTTCTCGAAGGGAGGTATCAACGGGTACGTCTACTGTGGCGCTGACCCGGTGAACCGCCATGATCCAAGTGGTGCCGCTTGGCTGAATGTTCTGCTCAGAGTCGTCGGCCTGGCGTCCAGTAGCGCCACCTTGTTTGGTGCAATTGTTCGCACCATGAGGAATATCGTGGGGCGTAGGGTTGCTATCCGGGAAAGTACCCATAACAACACGCCTTTTGTGCATCAAGACCTGGCCCCTGAGTTGAGGGTAGCCAATCAGCAGTTCGCCATGACGGGCGCTTTCGGTGTAGCCGGGCAAGTAACTGCTGCTGCATACGGCGTTAACCCGACCATGCAAACACTCACGGATGTGTTTGCGGCAGGTAATACGGTCGCCAACCTGAGCGGTGGTTTGATAGGGAGTTCTGCAGCAGGGCGAGAAGCGTTCGGATACTTGCGAGATCAGCCGCGTGAAATTGTGTCAGTGGCCTCGGAAACAATTGTGGACCTTACAATGGTGGACGAAATGTTGTCCGCAGTAGGCAGGGGGTTCCAGGGTGCAGCACGGCGGATAAGGTCGACCCGCCCTGCTGCACCTCACGTTGTGCAGGTATAGCCCCGCAGTACGCTTACTGCGCCTGCACTTCTTTCAGGTAAGGCGCCGGCTCCGCCCCCAGGTTGTTCAGCAGACGCTGGCTGTTACCAGTCAATGAAGTTGACCACGCCAAACTCGTAGGTCTTCGAGTACGGCCCTGGCTGGTAAGCAGTGGAGTTGATACCACGCTGGTTCTCTTCGGCCAGGCGACGGTCCTGGTCGTTGGTCGCGTCCCATACCTTGCGCATGTTCTCAGGGTTATAGTCCACGCCTTCCACGGCATCCTTGTGCACCAGCCACTTGGTGGTGACCATGGTTTCCTGGGCGCTGATCGGCCATACGGTGAACACGATCATGTGGTCGCCCATGCAGTGGTTCCACGAGTGCGGCAGGTGCAGGATGCGCATCGAGCCCAGGTCCGGGTTCTTGATGCGGCCCATCAGCTTCTGGCAGGCCTGCTTGCCGTCCATGGTCATCGATACGGTGCCCTTGAGCAGCGGCATGCGCACGATGCGGTTACGCAGGCCATGGCTCTTGTGCAGGTACGGGATTTTCTCGGCTTCCCAGGCGGCAGCGGAGGCGGCCACGTGGTCCTTGAATTCCTGGCTGGCGCGTGGGTCGTTGGTGTCGTCCCACTCCAGCAGGGTTTGCAGCAGCTCCGGGTGCGAACCGTTGCAGTGGTAGCACTCGCGGTTGTTTTCCAGCACCAGCTTCCAGTTGGCCTTTTCCATCAAGGTGGTCTGTACCGCCACCTTGGTGTTTTCCATGTCGTACGGTTCCATGTAATGGTCCAGGGTGGCCAGGAACTCGTCGATGGCGGGCGGGTTTTCCGCCAGGCTGATGAAGATGTAGCCACCGGCGACCTTCACGTTCACCGGCTTCAGGCCGTACTGGTTCATGTCGAAGTCGGCACCCATTTCGGTGCCGGCGAACAGCAGGCGGCCGTCCAGCTCGTAGGTCCACTGGTGGTAAGGGCAGACCAGCTTGGCCACCTTGCCTTTCTCACTGACGCACAGGCGCGAGCCACGGTGGCGGCAGACGTTATGGAAGGCATGCACCTTACCTTCGGCGCCACGCACCACGATGATCGGGTTCTTGCCGATTTGCAGGGTGATGTAGTTGCCCTTGGCCGGGATCTCGCAAGTCATGCCGGCGATCAGCCACTCCTTGTGGAAGATCTCCTGCATGTCGATCTGGAACAGACGCTCGTCGTTGTAGAAAGGCTGGGGCAGCGAGTAGGTTCGCTCGCGGGTCTGCAGCATCTCGGCGGTGGCCTTGCGTGCTGGTTCCAGTGGATCGCCCAGGCTCAGGGTTGCGGTGACGTCCATCGTGTATTCCTCGGGGCCGTGTGCGGCCGGCAAAAGGTGGCTAATCGTTGTTGTGGTGCCGCAAGGCTGCTCATCAAGAAACAGCTGGTTGTTTTGCCGTGGAGTGTGCGTCCGAAGGCGCCATGAACCGTATCCATGGGCGACATGGCCGATTTGAATTACGACGCGCCAGCCCTTGCAGCGCGGGGCTGGTCGCGATAAGCACGCCGATGTCGCTGGCAGGAATGTACGTCGTCTTCAGCTTGCGCATTATCCAAGCCATAAAAGGCCAATAGTCGGCTGCTGGAGATGAACATGTCCGATACCTTCCTCAATCCGGTCACCACCCAGACCTGGGCCAACGGCCGCCACATCGTGCGCTGCGTCAAGGTCATCCAGGAGACCTGGGACGTGCGCACGTTCTGCTTCATGGCCGACCAGCCGATCATGTTCTTCTTCAAGCCAGGGCAGTTCGTCACCCTGGAGCTGGAGATCGAAGGCAAGCCGGTAATGCGTTCCTACACCATCTCCAGCTCACCGTCGGTGCCCTACAGCTTTTCGATCACCGTCAAGCGTGTACCGGGTGGCCTGGTGTCCAACTTCCTTCACGACACCATGCACGAAGGCGCCGAGCTGCCGGTGCACGGCCCGGTGGGGTTGTTCAACGCCATCGACTTCCCTGCGCAGAAGGTGCTGTACCTCTCGGGCGGTGTCGGTATCACCCCGGTCATGTCGATGGCACGCTGGTTCTACGACACCAACGGCAATGTCGACATGGTCTTCGTGCACAGCGCCCGTTCGCCGAAGGACATCATCTACCACCGCGAGCTGGAGCAGATGGCCTCGCGCATCCCCAATTTCAGCCTGCACATCATTTGTGAAAAGCATGGCCTGGGTGAGCCGTGGGCGGGTTATCGCGGTTATCTCAACCAGCGCCTGATGGAGCTGATCGCGCCGGACTACATGGAGCGCGTAGTGTTCTGCTGTGGCCCGACGCCGTACATGAGTGCGGTCAAGCGCATGCTCGAAGCGGTCGGCTTCGACATGAAGAACTACCACGAGGAATCGTTTGGTGCGACGCCGCCTGAGGCCAAGGCCGATGCGGTGGAGCACGCAGAGCAGGCTGCCGACGCGCCGGAACTGGACGCGGCCGACCTCAACCTGGTGGAGTTCATCGGCAGCGAGAAGAGTATTCGCATTGCCCCGGGCGAGACCGTGCATGCGGCGGCGGCGAAGGTTGGCCTGATGATCCCGAAAGCCTGCGGCATGGGTATTTGCGGTACCTGCAAGGTACTCAAACTGGGCGGTGAAGTAGAGATGGAGCACAACGGCGGCATTACCGAAGAGGACGAAGCCGAGGGCTACATCCTGTCGTGCTGCAGCGTGCCGAAAGGGGATGTACGGATCGATTACTGATCTGAAATTGCAGGGGGCTGCTTTGCAGCCCATCGCCGGCAAGCCAGCTCCCACAGGTACTGTATAGCGCGGTCGGTGTGGGAGCTGGCTTGCCGGCGATGGGCCGCAAAGCGGCCCCTATGGTTTCAGGTACGGAATCGGGCTACCAGGCCATTGAGGTCCACGGCAAGGCGCGATAGCTCCGCACTCGCCGCACTGGTCTGATGCGCCCCGGTAGCACTCTGCACCGACAGATCATTGATGTTCACCAGGTTGCGGTCCACTTCCCGCGCCACCTGCGCCTGCTCTTCCGCAGCGCTGGCAATCACCAGGTTGCGTTCGTTGATCTGCGCCACCGCCCCGGCAATGGTATCCAGCGCCAAGCCCGCGCCACGGGCGATATTCAGGGTCGATTCGGCACGTTCGGTGCTGGTGCGCATCGACTCCACGGCCTCTCCGGTACCGCTCTGAATGCTGCCGATCATCCGCTCGATCTCGCTGGTCGACTGCTGGGTACGGTGGGCCAGCGCCCGCACTTCATCGGCGACCACGGCAAAACCACGGCCTGCCTCGCCGGCACGTGCCGCCTCGATCGCCGCGTTGAGTGCCAGCAGGTTGGTCTGGTCTGCCAGGCCACGGATCACATCGAGCACCTTGCCGATATCACGCGACTGTTCGGCCAGGTGGGTGATCAGCTTGGCGGTGGCTTGTACGTCGCCGCTCATGCGCTCGATGGCGCCCACGGTCTCCATTACCAGGTCGCGGCCATCGCCAGCCGAACGGCTGGCTTCGCTGGAGGCTTCCGAGGTGCTGACTGCATTGCGCGCCACTTCCTCCACGGCGCTGGTCATCTCGGTCACCGCCGTGGCGGCCTGTTCGATTTCGTTGTTCTGCTGCTGCAGGCCTCGGGCGCTTTCGTCGGTGACGGCGTTCAGCTCTTCGGCAGCCGAGGCCAGCTGGGTGGCGGAGCCGGCGATCTGCTGCAGGGTATCGCGCAGCTTGTCCTGCATGCGGGCCATGGCCCGCAGCAGGCGGGCGGCTTCGTCGCTGCCTTCGGCGCGGATGATGTGGGTCAGGTCGCCATCGGCAACTTGCTCGGCGCTCTTGAGGGCTTCTTCGATCGGCTTGACGATGCTGCGGGTCAGCAGGAAGGCACAGAGCAAGGTCAGCACGGTGGCGGTGACCAGCAGGCTGATGACCAGGGTAAAGGCGGTGCTGTACTGGCTGGCAGCTGTCTGGTTGGTGGCGCGGGTCTGCTCGGTGTTGATGCGCACCAAGGTCTCCATGACCTTGTTGATCTGCTCGGAGTTGGCCAGTAGGTCGCGGTTGAGCAGGTCGCGCAGTTCGTCGATACGGCCGGCCTGGCTCAGGCTGCGCATGCGCGACTCAAGCTGGCGGTATTGGGTGAGTAGCTGGACGTATTGATCGTACGCGGCCTGTTCGTCGGCGGCGCTGATCAGCGGCAGGTATACCTGGCGGGCACGGTCGATCTCGAGGTTGCGCTGGTCCAGCAGGCTCAGGGTTTCCTGCTGGGTCTGCGCCTCGCGGTTCACCAGCAGGCGGTAGGAGAGGCTGCGCAGGCGCAGGTTCAGCGCATTGATCTCATCGAGAACCTTGATGCTGGGCACGCTGATCTGCTCGATGACCAGGCCGGCCTGGCGGATGTTACCCATCTGCACCAGGGAGAAGATACCGAGGCCGAGCATCAGCAGGCCGATAAGGGCAAAGCCGAGCAGCGCGCGCGGGGCGATGTTCATGTTGCGTAGTGACATGGTATGGGCAGATCCAGGCTAGTGAGGGTGACGCAGTCAGTGCGACGGAATATGACTCTCCGGGATATCGGTCGGGCCGAGTCACGCTTGAGGGCGCCCGGCGAAAATTGTGCGGTTGCAGGCGTTTCCTGAACCGGCGGTTGACCCAGGTCGGAACAAGGGTGTGGATCCTCTGTCAATCTGCGGGTTAGACACTTCGTGAATCCGATATTTAATGGCGATGGGCTGCACTTTTCTTTATCGTGTGCGCCCCTCGCAACAACCTGAGATAGACCCATGCTGGAATCCTCCCTGAATCAAATCGAGCAACTGGTCAACGACCTGCTGCAGAAGAACGCCCAACTCACCGAGCAGAACTCCGCCCTCGGCCAGGAACTGGCCCAGGCCAAGGAAGAGAACGAGACCCTGCAACTGTCGCTGATGGAGCAGGAAGAGAAGAACGGCAGCACCGCCGCGCGCCTGCAAGCCCTGGTCGAGCGCGCCAACGCCGGCGTCGTAGGCGCATGACACTGCGAGCACAGCCGATCAATGTTGTGTCGATCCTCGGCAACGACTATTCGATCAAGGCGCCTGAAGGCCAGGAAGCAACCCTGGCCCAGGCGGTGCAGATGCTCAACACTGCCCTGGCCCAGACCAAGCGTCAGTACCCGACCCTGATCGGCGACAAGCTGCTGGTGCTGGCCGCGCTGAACCTGTGTTCGCGGCAGATCGAATTGCAGGATGAACACCGCAAGACACTGGAGCGTACCCAGGCGCAGATCGACGCCACGGTGGACGCCATCGTGCGGACCATTGCTGAGCAATAAGGCCCTGCACTGGCCCCTGTGGGAGCGGTTTTACCCGCGAATACGTCAGTGGCTTCACCATCGCATTCGCGGGTGAACCCGCTCCCACAGGGGCGGCGGATTGCTTCAGAGCACTGGATTAACTGGATACGCAAGTGTATACACTTTCCGCAAAACAATAATATGCGGGGAGTAGGGCATGCGTATCTGGCGTAAGAGCATCCAGAGGCAGTTGATCACCAGCATGGGTGCCGCCTTGCTGGCGAGCATCCTGGTGGTGGTCATCATCTTCACGGTGGCGCTCAACCGTCTCACCGAACGCTACCTGGTCGATACTGCGCTACCCGCCAGCATCGAGGCCATTCGCAACGACATCGAGCGCATGCTAGGCCAGCCGCTGGTGGCAGCGGCTGACATTGCCGGCAACACCCTGCTGCGCGACTGGCTTGCCGCCGGTGAAGACCCTGCCCAGAGCGCACCATTCATCGAGTACCTGGCTGCCGCCAAGCAGCGCAACCAGGCCTTCACCACGCTGTTCGTATCGACCGACACCGGCCATTACTACAGCGAGAATGGCCTGGACCGTACCCTCAGTCGCAGCAACCCCAAGGACAAATGGTTCTACGGCTACATCGACAGCGGTGCCGAGCGCCTGATCAACATCGACATTGACGGTGCCACGGGCGAGCTGGCGCTGTTCATCGACTACCGTGTGGAAAAGAATGGCCAACTGGTCGGCGTGGCCGGCATGGGCCTGCGCATGACCGAGCTGTCGAAGCTGATCCATGACTTCAAATTCGGCGAGCACGGCAAGGTGTTCCTGGTGCGTAACGATGGCCTGATCCAGGTTCATCCGGACGCTGCCTTCAGCGGTAAACGCCAGCTCACCGAACAGCTGGGCGCGGATGCTGCCAAGGCGCTGATGACCGGCGGCGAAGGCCTGCGCAGCAGCCGCTTCAGCCGTGACGGCGAAAGCTACCTGGCGCTCGGCCTGCCCCTGCGCGATCTCAACTGGACCCTGGTGGCCGAGGTGCCGGAGGAGGAAATCTACGCACCAATGCAGCAGGCGGTATGGCTGACCAGCCTGATCGGTGGTGCCGTGGCCCTGGTGTCGCTGCTGCTGGTGGTGCTGCTGGCGCGTGGCCTGGTGCGGCCGATTCGCCGCGTCACAGCTGCGCTGGTGCAGATTGGCAGCGGCGCGGGTGACCTCAGCCACCGGCTGGACGATTCACGCCAGGACGAACTGGGCGACCTGGCGCGTGGTTTCAACCGCTTCCTCGACAGCCAGCGCCGGTTGATCGGCGAGGTACTGCACACTTCCGAGCGGCTGCACCTGGCGGTCGAGCAGGTGACACAGGTGGTGGACAACACCGCCGAGCGTTCCGGGCGCCAGCAGGAAATGACCGAAATGGTCGCTACCGCCGTGCACGAAATGGGGTTGACCGTGCAGGACATTGCCCGGAACGCCGGCAATGCGGCGCAGGCCTCGCAATTGGCGCGGGATGAGGCATTGCAGGCGCGTGAGGTGGTGCAGCGTTCGATCCGGGGTATCGAGGGTATGTCGGGTGATATCGGCAAGGCGGCCGAAGCGGTCAGCCAGTTGGCCGATGAAGTAGCCTCGATCGATGAAGTGCTGGCGGTGATTCGTAGTATTTCCGAGCAGACCAACCTGCTGGCGCTGAATGCCGCCATCGAGGCGGCCAGGGCTGGGGAGATGGGGCGTGGGTTTGCCGTGGTGGCCGATGAGGTGCGTACCTTGGCACGGCGCACGCAGCTGTCCACCGACGAAGTGCAGCAGATGATCCAGCGCCTGAAACAGGGCGCGGGTTCGGCGGTGAGTTCGATGCAGGCGGGGCAGCAGGCGACGGGTAGCGGGGTGGCGTCGAGCCAGCGCACCGGGGCGTCATTGGGGGCGATCACCGACCAGGTGGAGCACATCAGCGACATGAACCATCAAGTGGCTACTGCGACCGAAGAGCAGTCGGCAGTGACCGAAGAGATCAATCGTACGGTGCAGGGGATTTCTGACCTGGCGCGGGAGACCGCGGCGGAGGTGCAGGGTTGTCGCGAAGAGTGCCAGGCGCTGCGTGGCTTGGCGGATGACCTGGCGCGGCAGATGGGTGGTTTCAGGCTTTAGATCAGTGTTGGTTTCTTCGCGGGCTTGCCCGCTCCCACAGGTACTGCGCAGCGCTCGACGGCTACGTTATTCCTGTGGGAGCGGGCATGCCCGCGAATGCGGCCTGTCAGGCGCCAATGATGTTGCGGATATCCGCCGCCAACTCGCGCACCCGCTCTTCCTCGGTATCCCACGAGCACATGAACCGCGCCCCGCCACTGCCAATGAAGGTATAGAACCGCCACCCCCTGCCGCGCAGCGCTTCGATCGCATGCTCTGGCATCTGCAGGAACACCCCGTTGGCCTCCACCGGGAACATCAGCTCGACCCCCGGCAAGTCACTCACCAGCGAGGCAAGCAACTGCGCGCAATGGTTGGCGTGATTGCCATGGCGCAGCCAGGCGCCATCTTCCAGCAGGCCCACCCAAGGCGCCGACAAGAAACGCATCTTGGATGCAAGCTGCCCGGCCTGCTTGCAACGGTAGTCGAAATCCTCGGCCAGCTGGCGGTTGAAGAACAGGATCGCTTCGCCCACCGCCATACCGTTTTTTGTACCGCCAAAGCACAGTACATCGACGCCGGCCTTCCAGGTCAGCTCGGCCGGGCTGCAACCCAGGAACGAGCAGGCATTGCTAAAGCGTGCGCCGTCCATGTGCAGGTTCAGCCCCAGCTCCTTGCAGGTGGCGCTGATCGCCTTCAGCTCGTCGGGGCGGTAGACGGTACCGACCTCGGTGGCCTGGGTAATGGTCACCACCCGTGGCTTTGGGTAGTGGATGTCCTGGCGCTTCAGCGCCACTTCCCGGATCGACTGCGGCGTCAGCTTGCCGTTGACGCTGGGCGCGGTCAGCAGTTTGGAGCCGTTGGAGAAGAACTCCGGCGCGCCGCATTCGTCGGTTTCGACGTGGGCGGTCTCGGAGCAGATCACGCTGTGGTAGCTCTGGCACAGCGAGGCCAGGGCCAGGGAGTTGGCGGCGGTACCGTTGAAGGCGAAGAACACCTCGCAGTCGGTTTCGAACAGGTTGCGGAAGTATTCCGCGGCGCGTTCGGTCCACTGGTCGTCGCCGTAGGCGCGGTCGTGGCCACGGTTGGCCTTCTCCATCGCCGCCCAGGCTTCGGGGCAGATACCGGAATAGTTGTCGCTGGCGAATTGTTGGCTCTTGTCTGTCATGGCACTGTCCTGTGAACGACGCAGAACAGCACTCTAAACCATCGATTCAGCAGTTGCCTATACAAGCTGTGCATCGGCAGATTGCTCTGTCGTCTGTGCTGGCCTTTTCGCGGGCACGCCCGCTCCCACAGGCCTGTGCAGATCCTTGTGGGAGCGGGCGTGCCCGCGAAGAAGCCAACACCACAACGAATGTCGTAAACGCGCCATTGCAAGGCGTGCGCAGGCATCTGACCCGCCCCGCCCAGTCATAACATCGCCACAAAGGGCCACAGTGCCCCACGACAAAAAATGATCGCTGCCGGGAGATACACGATGTTCAGCAAGCAAGACCAGATCCAGGGTTACGACGATGCACTGCTGGCGGCGATGAATGCCGAAGAACAGCGCCAGGAAGACCACATCGAGCTGATCGCCTCGGAAAACTACACCTCCAAGCGCGTGATGCAGGCCCAAGGCAGCGGCCTGACCAACAAATACGCCGAAGGCTACCCGGGCAAGCGCTACTACGGTGGCTGCGAGCACGTGGACAAGGTAGAAGCCTTGGCCATCGAACGCGCCAAGCAGCTGTTCGGTGCCGACTACGCCAACGTCCAGCCGCACTCCGGCTCCTCGGCCAACGGCGCGGTCTACCTGGCCCTGCTGCAGGCCGGTGACACCATCCTCGGCATGAGCCTGGCCCACGGCGGCCACCTGACCCACGGCGCCAAGGTGTCGTCCTCGGGCAAGCTGTACAACGCTGTGCAGTACGGCATCGACACCAACACCGGCCTGATCGACTACGACGAAGTCGAGCGCCTGGCTGTCGAGCACAAGCCGAAGATGATCGTTGCCGGCTTCTCGGCCTACTCCAAGACCCTCGACTTCCCACGCTTCCGCGCCATCGCCGACAAGGTCGGCGCGCTGCTGTTCGTCGACATGGCCCACGTGGCCGGCCTGGTTGCCGCTGGCCTGTACCCGAACCCGATCCCGTTCGCCGATGTGGTGACCACCACTACCCACAAAACCCTGCGCGGGCCACGTGGCGGCCTGATCCTGGCCAAGGCCAACGAAGAGATCGAGAAGAAGCTGAACGCCGCGGTATTCCCGGGCGCCCAGGGCGGCCCGCTGATGCACGTGATCGCCGCCAAGGCCGTGTGCTTCAAGGAAGCGCTGGAGCCTGGCTTCAAGGCCTACCAGCAACAAGTGATCGAAAACGCCCAGGCCATGGCCCAGGTGTTCATCGACCGCGGCTACGACGTGGTTTCCGGTGGCACCGACAACCACCTGTTCCTGGTCAGCCTGATTCGCCAGGGCCTCACCGGCAAAGATGCCGACGCCGCCCTTGGCCGCGCGCACATCACCGTCAACAAGAACGCCGTGCCGAATGACCCGCAGTCGCCATTCGTCACCTCGGGCCTGCGCATCGGCACCCCGGCCGTCACCACCCGCGGCTTCAAGGTCGCTCAGTGCGTGGCCCTTGCCGGCTGGATCTGCGACATCCTCGACAACCTCGGTGACGCTGACGTCGAAGCCGATGTGGCGAAGAACGTCGCGGCCCTGTGCGCAGATTTCCCTGTTTACCGCTGAGTGGAGTCCCACACCATGCAACGTTACTCGGGCTTCGGCCTTTTCAAGCACTCCCTCAGCCACCACGAGAACTGGCAGCGCATGTGGCGCACGCCAACCCCTAAAAAGGTCTATGACGTGGTTATCGTCGGCGGTGGCGGCCATGGCCTGGCAACCGCCTACTACCTGGCCAAGGAACACGGCATCACCAACGTCGCGGTGATCGAGAAGGGTTACCTGGGCGGCGGCAACACCGCCCGTAACACCACCATCGTGCGTTCCAACTACCTGTGGGACGAGTCGGCGCACCTGTACGAGCACGCCATGAAGCTGTGGGAGGGCCTGTCCCAGGACCTTAACTACAACGTGATGTTCTCCCAGCGCGGCGTCTACAACCTGTGCCACACCCTGCAGGACATGCGTGACTCCGAGCGCCGCGTCTCCGCCAACCGCCTCAACGGCGTCGATGGCGAGCTGCTGAACACTGCCCAGGTCGCGGCCGAGATCCCGTACCTGGACTGCTCGAAGAACACCCGCTACCCGATCCTCGGTGCCACCGTGCAGCGCCGTGGTGGCGTGGCCCGTCACGACGCCGTGGCCTGGGGCTTCGCCCGTGCTGCCGACGCCCTGGGCGTGGACCTGATTCAGCAGACCGAAGTAATCGGCTTCCGCAAGGAAAACGGCGCGGTCATCGGTGTGGAAACCAACAAAGGCTTCATCGGCGCCAAGCGCGTCGGCGTGGTCACCGCCGGTAACTCCGGGCACATGGCCAGGCTGGCCGGCTTCCGCCTGCCGCTGGAGTCGCACCCGCTGCAAGCCCTGGTATCCGAGCCGATCAAGCCGATCATCGACAGCGTGATCATGTCGAACGCCGTGCACGGCTACATCAGCCAGTCCGACAAGGGCGACCTGGTGATCGGTGCCGGTATCGACGGCTGGGTCGGCTACGGCCAGCGCGGTTCGTACCCTGTGATCGAGCACACCCTGCAGGCTATCGTCGAGATGTTCCCCAACCTCTCGCGCGTGCGCATGAACCGACAGTGGGGCGGCATCGTCGATACCTCGCCGGACGCCTGCCCGATCATCACCAAGACCCCGGTCAAGAACATGTTCTTCAACTGCGGTTGGGGTACTGGCGGCTTCAAGGCGACCCCCGGTTCGGGCAACGTCTTCGCCGCGAGCCTGGCCAAGGGCGAAATGCACCCACTGGCCGCGCCGTTCTCCATGGACCGCTTCTACAACGGCGCACTGATCGACGAACACGGCGCCGCCGCCGTCGCCCACTAACCGGAGACACCGTCATGTTGCATATTTTCTGTCCCCACTGCGGCGAGCTGCGCTCCGAAGAAGAGTTCCACGCCTCTGGCCAGGCGCACATCGCCCGCCCGCTGGACCCCAACGCCTGCTCCGACGAGGAGTGGGGTACCTACATGTTCTACCGTGACAACCCGCGCGGTATTCACCACGAACTGTGGGACCACGTTGCCGGCTGCCGCCAGTACTTCAACGTCACTCGCGATACCGTGACCTACGAAATTCTGGAAACCTACAAGATTGGCGAGAAGCCGCAAGTGACCGCCAGCGGCAAGCAAAGCAGCGCCGCGTCGACCGTCAAAGGCCAAGGGGAAAAAGTATGAGCCAGACCTATCGCCTCGCCAGCGGCGGCCGTATCGACCGCAGCAAGGTCCTGAACTTCACCTTCAACGGCAAGACCTACCAGGGTTATGCCGGTGACAGCCTGGCCGCCGCGTTGCTGGCCAACGGCGTTGATATCGTTGGCCGCAGCTTCAAGTATTCGCGTCCACGCGGCATCATTGCCGCCGGTACCGAAGAGCCGAATGCCATCCTGCAGATCGGCTCCAGCGAAGCCACCCAGATCCCCAACGTGCGAGCCACCCAGCAGGCGCTGTACGCAGGGCTTGTAGCCACCAGCACCAACGGCTGGCCGAACGTCAACAACGACGTCATGGGCATCCTTGGCAAGGTGGGCGGCAGCATGATGCCGCCGGGCTTCTACTACAAAACCTTCATGTACCCGAAATCGTTCTGGATGACTTACGAGAAGTACATCCGCAAAGCCGCCGGCCTTGGCCGCGCGCCGCTGCAGAACGACCCGGACAGCTACGACTACATGAACCAGCACTGCGACGTGCTGATCGTCGGTGCAGGCCCTGCTGGCCTGGCCGCGGCCCTGGCCGCTGCCCGCAGCGGTGCCCGTGTGATCCTGGCTGACGAGCAGGAAGAGTTCGGCGGCAGCCTGCTCGACACCCGCGAAACCCTCGACGGCAAGCCTGCCACCGAGTGGGTCAACGCCGTGGTCAAAGAGCTGGAAAGCCTGCCGGAAGTGACCCTGCTGCCACGCGCCACGGTCAACGGCTACCACGACCATAACTTCCTGACCATCCACGAGCGACTCACCGACCACCTCGGCGACCGCGCCCCGATCGGCCAGGTTCGCCACCGCGTGCACCGCGTGCGTGCCAAGCGCGTAGTGCTGGCTGCCGGTGCCCACGAGCGCCCGCTGGTGTACGGCAACAACGACGTGCCGGGCAACATGCTGGCCGGTGCCGTGTCCACCTATGTGCGCCGCTACGGCGTGGCCCCGGGCCGCAAGCTGGTGCTGTCGACCAACAACGACCACGCCTATCGCGCCGCGCTGGACTGGCACGATGCCGGCCTGCAAGTGGTCGCCATCGCCGACGCCCGCCACAATCCGCGTGGCTCGCTGGTTGAAGAAGCGCGTGCCAAAGGCATCCGCATCCTCACCTCCAGCGCCGTGATCGAGGCCAAGGGCACCAAGCACGTAACCGGCGCCCGCGTGGCCGCCATCGACGTACAGGCACACAAGGTCACCAGCCCGGGCGAAACCCTTGAGTGCGACCTGATCGCTACCTCCGGTGGTTACAGCCCGATCGTGCACCTGGCTTCGCACCTGGGTGGTCGCCCGGTATGGCGTGAAGACATCCTCGGCTTCGTACCGGGCGATGCGCCGCAGAAACGCGAATGCGTGGGTGGCATCAACGGCGTCTATGCCCTGGGCGACGTGATCGCCGATGGCTTCGAAGGCGGCGTTCGCGCAGCCACCGAAGCAGGCTTCAAGGCCACCGTTGGCAGCCTGCCGAAAACCGTTGCGCGCAAGGAAGAGGCCACCGTGGCGCTGTTCCAAGTGCCGCACGACAAAGGCACTGCCCGCGCACCCAAGCAGTTCGTCGACCAGCAGAACGACGTCACCGCAGCCGCCATCGAACTGGCCACCCGCGAAGGCTTCGAGTCGGTCGAGCACGTAAAACGCTACACCGCGCTGGGCTTCGGTACTGACCAGGGCAAACTGGGCAACATCAACGGCCTGGCCATCGCCGCCCGTTCGATCGGCATCACCATTCCGGAAATGGGTACCACCATGTTCCGCCCCAACTACACGCCGGTTACCTTCGGTGCAGTAGCGGGCCGCCACTGTGGTCACCTGTTCGAACCCGTACGCTTCACCGCCCTGCATGCCTGGCATGTGAAGAACGGCGCCGAGTTCGAAGACGTCGGCCAGTGGAAGCGCCCTTGGTACTTCCCGAAAGCCGGTGAAGACATCCATGCTGCCGTGGCCCGCGAATGCAAGGCCGTGCGTGACAGCGTGGGCCTGCTGGACGCCTCGACCCTAGGCAAGATCGACATCCAGGGCCCGGACGCGCGCGAGTTCCTCAACCGCATCTACACCAACGCCTGGACCAAGCTCGACGTGGGCAAGGCCCGCTACGGCCTGATGTGCAAGGAAGACGGCATGGTCTTCGACGACGGCGTGACCGCCTGCGTCGGCGACAACCACTTCATCATGACCACCACCACTGGCGGCGCCGCGCGTGTACTGCAGTGGATGGAGCTGTACCACCAGACCGAATGGCCGGAGCTGAAGGTGTACTTCACCTCGGTCACCGACCACTGGGCGACCATGACCCTGTCCGGCCCGAACAGCCGCAAGCTGCTCAGCGAACTGACCGACATCGACATGGACAAGGAAGCTTTCCCGTTCATGACCTGGAAGGAAGGCAACGTCGGCGGCGTACCGGCCCGGGTGTTCCGCATCTCGTTCACCGGCGAGCTGTCGTACGAAGTCAACGTGCAGGCCAACTACGCCATGGGCGTGCTGGAACAAATCATCGAGGCAGGCAAGAAGTACAACCTGACCCCGTACGGCACCGAAACCATGCACGTACTGCGTGCCGAGAAGGGCTTCATCATCGTTGGCCAGGACACTGATGGCTCGATGACCCCGGACGACCTGAACATGAGCTGGTGCGTGGGCCGCAACAAGCCGTACTCGTGGATCGGCCTGCGTGGCATGAACCGCGAAGACTGCGTGCGCGAGAACCGCAAGCAGCTGGTAGGCCTGAAGCCGATCGATCCGACCAAGTGGCTGCCGGAAGGTGCCCAGCTGGTGTTCGATCCGAAGCAGCCGATCCCGATGGACATGGTTGGCCACGTCACCTCCAGCTACGCGTCCAACTCGCTGGGCTACTCGTTCGCGAATGGGTGTGGTCAAAGGCGGCCTCAAGCGCATGGGCGAGCGTGTCTACTCGCCGCAGGCCGATGGCAGCGTGATCGAGGCGGAGATCGTGTCTTCGGTGTTCTTCGATCCGAAGGGTGAGCGGCAGAACGTTTGACTCCGGGCCCTGTGGGGGCAGGCCCGGCCCAATCGCCGGCAAGCCAGCTCCCACAGGATCGATGCAGCTTTGAAGGTTGGTGAGTTCCCTGTGGGAGCTGGCTTGCCGGCGATGAGGCCGGTAGCCCCAACACAAAAGCTGCGTCGCATCGACGAACAAGAATTCAAGGCAGGTAAGAAATGAGCGCTATCAACGTCTTCCAGCAAAACCCCGGCGCCGAGGCCAAGGCCCAGTCGCCACTGCACCACGCCGACCTGGCCAGCCTGGTTGGCAAAGGCCGCAAGAACGCAGGCGTGACCCTGCGTGAACGCAAGTTCCTCGGCCACCTGACCATCCGTGGCGACGGCCACGACCCGGAATTCGCCGCCGGCGTGCACAAGGCCCTGGGCCTGGAGCTGCCAGTGGCCCTGACCGTGGTCGCCAACAACGAAATGTCGCTGCAATGGATGGGGCCGGACGAGTGGCTGCTGATCGTCCCGGGCGGCCAGGAGTTTGCCGTCGAGCAGAAGCTGCGCGCGGCCCTCGAAGGCCAGCACATCCAGGTAGTCAATGTCAGCGGCGGGCAAAGCCTGCTGGAACTGCGCGGCCCGAACGTGCGCGAAGTGCTGATGAAATCCACCAGCTATGATGTTCATCCGAACAACTTCCCGGTAGGCAAGGCCGTCGGCACCGTATTCGCCAAGTCGCAACTGGTGATCCGCCGCACCGCCGAAGACACCTGGGAGCTGGTGATTCGCCGCAGCTTCGCCGACTACTGGTGGCTGTGGCTGCAAGACGCTTCGGCCGAGTACGGTCTGAGCATCGAGGCTTAAGGAGAGCGAACATGAGTCGGGCACCGGATACCTGGATTCTCACCGCCGACTGCCCGAGCATGCTCGGCACCGTCGACGTGGTGACGCGTTACCTCTTCGAGCAGCGCTGCTACGTGACGGAGCACCACTCCTTCGATGACCGGCTGTCGGGGCGTTTCTTCATTCGCGTGGAGTTCCGCCAGCCGGACGATTTCGACGAGGCAGGCTTCCGTGCCGGCCTCGCCGAGCGCAGCGAAGCGTTCGGCATGACGTTTGAGCTGACTGCACCCAATCACCGCCCCAAGGTGGTGATCATGGTGTCCAAAGCTGACCATTGCCTGAACGACCTGCTGTATCGCCAGCGCATTGGCCAGCTGGCCATGGACGTTGTCGCGGTGGTGTCCAACCACCCGGACCTCGAGCCGTTGGCGCATTGGCACAAGATTCCCTACTACCACTTCGCCCTCGACCCGAAGGACAAGCCGGCGCAAGAGCGCAAGGTGATCCAGGTGATCGAAGAAACCGGCGCGGAGCTGGTGGTGCTTGCCCGTTACATGCAGGTGCTGTCGCCGGAGCTGTGCCGGCGCCTGGATGGTTGGGCGATCAACATTCACCACTCGTTGCTGCCCGGGTTCAAGGGCGCCAAGCCTTATCACCAGGCTTACAACAAGGGCGTGAAGATGGTTGGCGCCACGGCGCACTACATCAACAACGACCTGGACGAAGGGCCGATCATCGCCCAGGGCGTGGAGGTGGTGGACCACAGCCATTACCCTGAAGATCTGATTGCCAAAGGGCGCGACATCGAGTGCCTGACCTTGGCGCGGGCAGTGGGTTATCACATCGAGCGGCGTGTGTTCCTCAACGCCAACCGGACGGTAGTTCTGTAATAACCTGTATCGGCCTCTTCGCGGGCATGCCCGCTCCCACTGGTGTTGCGCTGCTCTCAAGGCTAGCGCGGTACCTGTGGGAGCGGGCGTGCCCGCGAATGGCCCAACACAATTTCCCCTGCCGTTAAAAGGCATCTCCCTGTCGCTTCCAGTCAGTGCATCCCGCCGTATCAGGCCCACAATTCCCTGCATTCCAGAAACACATGCCGCCCCGGATGGCGGCGCGTTCAACCACCGCTGCATAAATAAAAATCAAGCGAGGTAAGAGCATGTCTGGCAATCGTGGAGTGGTATATCTCGGCGCCGGCAAGGTCGAGGTGCAGAAGATCGACTACCCGAAAATGCAGGACCCACGCGGCAAGAAAATCGAGCACGGCGTGATCCTGAAGGTGGTCTCCACCAACATCTGCGGCTCCGACCAGCACATGGTCCGTGGCCGCACCACCGCCCAGGTCGGCCTGGTCCTGGGCCACGAAATCACCGGTGAAATCGTCGAGAAGGGCCGCGACGTCGAGCGCATGCAGATCGGCGACCTGGTCTCGGTACCGTTCAACGTCGCCTGCGGCCGTTGCCGCTCCTGCAAAGAGATGCACACCGGTGTCTGCCTCACCGTCAACCCGGCCCGCGCAGGCGGTGCCTACGGCTACGTCGACATGGGTGACTGGACCGGCGGCCAGGCCGAATACGTGCTGGTGCCTTACGCTGACTTCAACCTGCTGAAACTGCCAGAGCGCGACAAGGCCATGGAGAAGATCCGTGACCTGACCTGCCTGTCCGACATCCTGCCGACCGGCTACCACGGTGCCGTGACTGCTGGCGTCGGCCCGGGCAGCACCGTCTACGTTGCCGGTGCCGGCCCGGTCGGCCTGGCCGCCGCTGCCTCGGCGCGCCTGCTGGGCGCCGCCTGCGTGATTGTTGGCGACCTGAACCAGGCTCGTCTGGCTCACGCTAAGGCCCAGGGCTTCGAAGTGGTCGACCTGTCCAAGGACACCCCACTGCACGAGCAGATCGTCGATATCCTCGGCGAGCCGGAAGTGGACTGCGCCGTCGACGCCGTAGGCTTCGAGGCCCGTGGCCATGGCCACGAAGGTGCCAAGCATGAAGCGCCGGCAACCGTGCTGAACTCGCTGATGCAGGTTACCCGCGTTGCCGGCAATATCGGTATCCCGGGCCTGTACGTGACCGAAGACCCGGGCGCGGTCGATGCTGCTGCCAAGATCGGCGCGCTGAGCATCCGCTTCGGCCTGGGTTGGGCCAAGTCGCACAGCTTCCACACCGGCCAGACCCCGACCATGAAATACAACCGTCAGCTGATGCAGGCGATCATGTGGGACCGCATCAACATTGCCGAAGTGGTGGGTGTGCAGGTGATCAACCTGGATCAGGCGCCGGAAGGGTATGGCGAGTTTGATGCGGGTGTGCCGAAGAAGTTTGTGATCGACCCGCACAAGATGTGGGGTGCGGCGTAACGGCCGTCGTTTGACAAGAGCCCCTCGCATCGAGGGGCTTTTTCATGGCTGTGTCATTGACTTCAAAGCCAGCACTGTCCCCTGTAGGAGCAGCCTTGAGCTGCGAAAGGGCCGGCAAGTCGAAAGCTCATCTCTGGCATCAATGGCGTCTTCGCAGCACAAGGCTGCTCCTACCTGGAGCCGAGCCAGCCAGGGAGATTGACGGCGAACACTGTGGGAGCGGGCGTGCCCGCGAAGAGGCCAGCCCAGGCAACCCAAAACTCAGCGCATCATCCCCCACTCAGCATCATCCATCAGCGCCTTGGCCAACGCGCTCAGGTAATGCGATGCCCAAAGCAACTGCGGCTTGTTGTCCATCAGCCCGTCAATGGTCATGTCCCGCACATAGCCCATCAGCTCCGAGGCCTGGTCACGGCATCCTAGCAAGGGATCCCAGAGGCAATGCAGAATAGCGGGTGGGTCTTGTTTTCCCCCCTGATAAAAGATGGTCTTGCCGACGGTAGTGTTGGGTTCTCTTGCGCCTGTTGTCATTGTTCTATCCCCTTGAAATTGGCGGTGCCTGTCCGGGCCTCTTCGAGGGTAAACCCGCTCCCACAAGTTTTGCGCCGCCCCTGTGGGAGCGGGTTCACCCGCGAAGACGCCAGCTCAGACAACACATCAAACAAGCCTCAGCGTGGCATCCGCGTCACAGTCTGGGCACGCTGGGCATACCCCGTCGCCAGGAGGGTGGTGATTTCAAGGGAAAGGAATTGCGAGGTGGTTCAAAATCAGTTTTCTGCATGGTGTAACCCTCTGTCGATTGCGCCGACACCCTCTGCTGTCAAACAAATGGGTGGCAGCTGTACGCGGGTTGACAGACCGGTCGACAGATTAAACCCGGCGCACACAGGGGGCCCCACGCACAGCCACCATTGAGGTAAGCCATCACGTATCGTCGGTATCGGCCTGTCAAAGCCGATCGCTGATGTGCAGCGACCGCTCGAGACTAGAGCGCAACCCAGAGCAATGGCTTGGAGGGGATAGGGAGTATGTTTCAGAAACGTCCTACAAGTAAGAGGAAAAAACGGAAATCAAAGTGGGATTGAGGCGCTAATACAGGCATATAGAAGAAACTTGCGGGTAGCCCACGCAAAAAATTCAGCGCGGTCTGATTGGCCTAAAGAAAAAATCCCCTCGAATTGAGGGGCTTCTGCAGTGGGTCGGCCTCTGTGGGCGATCATGAGTCCTGTATACGATAATTTTATTCGGTGTCAATATCGGATCACTTTTTGAATATCGCTAGTTGATGGTGTATATCCAGGTTCGAATAATAATCTTGTGATTTCATTACTGTAAAAGTCGCCGTATCGTGCGGCCATCTGTTGGTAGATCTCATGTTCGCCGATGGGTGTTAATGGGGGCGCGGTTTTCTCATTTCTTGATAGTTTGAGCTTGCTAAGCGTTCAAGTTTTCTCAGATATTTTAAGCTGTCTCCAGTTATTGTATTTACTGGCAATGGGGCGGAAGGTTCATATTGAGCCATGTGCTCCAGCGTTGGAGCTGTGGCCGCTTCATTGATATTGGATAGGCTTTTGGCAGCTTTTAAGTCGTACCTGGAGGGTCGGAAGTCTTTTCCTGTATTTTCGAATACCGGATTGAAGCTGCTAGGTTGAGAGTACTCGGATGGCTGATTTATCGCTGGTGTAGACTTACTTAGCTTCGTGTTTATGGATTTTTATGTTCTTGTTTGAGAATACTTTCATGAGCGATGTAAGCGGATTCTTGGCATGCCCAGTTGGGTCTGTGTTGTTTACCGGGTCGCCGCTGCAGTAACCATAGCAATTTATGCTGCCAGCCAAGAAGGGACTGAGGTTATCTGGGGAGTGAAAACGCATTAGTACAGTGTCAAATATACGGTAGCTGCCAAGCAAGTATTTTCCGGCAGCTAGGGGGAGTTCTCCTGCGAAGCCAATCAAAGAGCGCTCTTGAAGTTCTGCGCTGTCGTACCCGTAGACTGAAAATATTTTTCCTGAAATATTTTCCTTGCGAGCGATGCTAACAGGTGTGTTTGAAATGTCCACTGATAAAAGCGCTGGCTCGTTGGGTGTGGAATTTAAAGTTTTTTCAGCTATCGGACTGGTGTCGCTTCGTATGATTGATATGCTTTTGTTAGTAAAAATAACAGTATTGGTGCTGAGGCCTTGATAGAATATTGATTGCTTGCTATTGAAAGACATGTGCAGCCTCCATTTTAACTAGATATGTTGGTTCATGTTAGAATGGTTTCGAGTTTTAAGCATAATCTTATATTGTGCAACTGGTAAAATTGCTAGTTTCGAGGTTGATCTATTTATGAGTTGGCCCTCATTTTGGGATTCTGACAGTTGGCTTGGAACAAACGCCCAAACAACAAGTCAAACCCCTCGTTTCCCAGGCCATCCCGGCCAACCGAGGTCCCTCCCGATGAAAGCATTCACCCTGGCAACCCTGATGACCCTGGCCGCAAGCCCGGTGTTCGCCTTCAACCTCAGCGATGCCGCCAACGCCGTGTCCGCCATGCAGAACCAGCAGCAAGGCCAGGTGCAGGCTCCTGCGGCGCAAGCCAATCTGCTCAATACCTTGGGCAGCCAATTGAACATCACCCCCGAACAGGCCGTGGGCGGGGCGGGAGCGATGTTGGGGTTGGCGCGTAATAACCTCAGCAGCGAGGACTATGGCCAGTTGACCAAGGCAGTGCCGGGGCTGGACCTGCTGGCCGGGGCCAGCGCGCTGGGTGGTTTGAGTGGGTTGGGGGATTTGCTGGGCAAGAACAGCGAGAACCCGTCGGCGTTGAGCAATGCGCTGGGTGGCAATGTGGAGAACCGCAGCGACCTGGACAATGCGTTCAAGGCGCTGGGCATGGATACCGGGATGATCGGGCAGTTTGCTCCGTTGCTGCTGCAGTACCTGGGGCAGCAGGGGATTGCCGGGTCGTTGCTGCAAAATCTGGGCAGCTTGTGGACTACCCCGGCGCCAGCGCCATTGGCTCAGCCTTCCGTCTGAAGGTTTTGCAGGGGAAGTGCTGGCCCTATCGCCGGCTAGCCAGCTCCCACAGGGTTATCACAGAACTCAGGGCCGGCGCTGTAGTTGTGGGGCAACTGTCTTGATCAAGATTCAAGCGCCTGCGCAGTTTTTGTGGGCGCGGGCATGCCCGCGAACACCGGCGAAGCCGGTGGCCTACACCGCGCTGGATTCTTCGCGGGCGCGCCCGCTCCCACAAAACATAAGCAGATCTGCGTCGGGCCGATAGTCAGGCAGCTTCGGTGAAGTCCACCAGCCGCACCGGGCGACGGAAGCCGGCGGTCAGTACCGCCAGGTACGCCAGGCCCAGGGCAAACCAGCACAGGCCAATTACCAAAGTCAGTGCCGACAGGCTGGTCCACAGCCACAAGGTCAGTGCCAGCCCCACCAACGGCACCAAGCCATAGCACAGCAGCCCCTTGAGGTTACGCTGTGCACCATCGTCCATCAGGTGAGTCTTCACCACCGCCAGGTTCACCGCCGAAAACGCCACCAGCGCACCAAAGCTGATCAGCGAGGCGAGGGTAGCCAGGTCGATCACCAACGCCAGCAGCGAAAACGCCGACACCAGCGCAATGGCAAACACCGGGGTACCAAAGCGCGGCGACAGGTAACCAAAGCTGCGCCGAGGCAGTACGTTGTCGCGCCCCATGGTGAACAGGATGCGCGACACCGCTGCCTGCGAGGCCAGCGCCGAGCCCAGGCTGCCGGCCACATACGCCGCCGTGAAGAAGTTGGCCAGGAATTGCCCGCCCGCTTTGAACATCACCTCGTTTGCCGCCGCATCGGCATTGGCGAATGTGCTGCCCGGCAACACCAGCTGGCTGACATAGGCCAGCACGGTGAACAGCAAGCCGGCGAACAGGGTTGTGAGGATGATCGCCCGTGGCACGTCGCGGCGGGCATCGCGGCATTCTTCGGCCAAGGTCGATACGGCATCGAAGCCAAGGAACGACAGGCACAGCACCGCCGCGCCGGCCATGATCGGGCCGAAACCGGGCTTGGAGCCATCGCCCATCAGCGGCGTCAGCAGGTCCAGCGGCTGGCCGGCCAGCGACTGGCAGGACAGCGCGACGAACACCACGATGAACACGATCTGCGCGCCAACGATCAGGTTGCTGGTCTTGGCCACCGAGTGAATGCCGACCACATTGAGCACGGTCACCAGGGCAATCGAGGCCAGCGCGATCGACCACGCCGGGATGGCCGGGAAGGCGATGTTGAGGAACAGGCCGATCAGCAGGTAGTTGATCATTGGCAGGAACAGGTAATCCAGCAGCAGCGACCAGCCGGCGAGGAAGCCGACGTTTGGGCCGAAGGCCATGTTGGTGTAGGAGTACGCCGAACCTGCGACCGGGAAGCGCTTGACCATGAAGCTGTAGGACGCGGCGGTGAACAGCATGGCCACCAGGGTAACCATGTAGGCGCCGGCGGTGCGGCCACCAGTAAGTTCGGTGACGATACCGTAGGTGGTGAAGATGGTCAGCGGGACCATGTACACCAGGCCGAAGAACACCAGGGCGGGCAGGCCGAGAACACGGCGGAGCTGGACGGGGGTGGAGCTGGGTGGGTTGGCCATCGTTCGATCCAGAGCGTTTTTGTAGTTGTGCTTTGGTCGATTTTTATCCACTTAGGTGGGGTGTGACAAAGAAGTAATCCTAATGCTGATTATTAGCCTGGGTTTTAATCGGAAGTCTGTGATACCTGTACCCGCCTCTTCGCGGGCTCGCCCGCTCCCACAGGATTACCACAGCCCCTGAAGGTGGCGCCGCCCCTGTGGGAGCGGGCGAGCCCGCGAAGAGGCCGGCACAGCCAATAGAGCTTTCAGCCCATTTCCGCCCGCAGCTGCTCGATCCGCTGGTCCTTCTCCACCCATAGCTGATTCACCCAAGCCTGCACGGTCTGACGAAACTCAGGATCATTCTCGTAATGCCCCGCCCACAGCGCCGGGTCCAGCTCGCGCACCTGAATGTCGATAATCACCCGGCTGATGCTGCCATTGAGCAGGTCCCAGAACCCCGGCGCCTTGTTGCCGGGGTAGACGATGGTCACGTCGAGCAAGGCATCCAGCTGCTCACCCAATGCCGCCAGCACAAACGCTACCCCGCCCGCCTTGGGTTTGAGCAGGTAGCGATAAGGCGACTGCTGTTCCTGGCGCTTGGCCTCGGTAAAGCGGGTGCCTTCCAGGTAGTTCACCACGGTCACCGGCTGGCGCTTGAACAGCTCGCAGGCGGCCTTGGTGATTTCCAGGTCCTTGCCCTTCAGCTCCGGGTGCTTCTCCAGGAAGGCCTTGCTGTAGCGCTTCATGAACGGGTAATCCAGCCCCCACCAGGCCAGGCCCAGCAACGGTACCCAGATCAGTTCCTTCTTCAGGAAGAACTTGAAGAACGGTGTACGGCGGTTGAGGCTTTCGATCAGTGCGGGGATATCGACCCAGGTCTGGTGGTTGCTCACGGCCAGGTATGAGGTGTCCTTGCGCAGGTTCTCGACACCGCGGATGTCCCACTTTGTAGGGATGCACAGGG
This sequence comes from Pseudomonas putida, assembly GCA_029953615.1. Classification (NCBI taxonomy): domain Bacteria; kingdom Pseudomonadati; phylum Pseudomonadota; class Gammaproteobacteria; order Pseudomonadales; family Pseudomonadaceae; genus Pseudomonas; species Pseudomonas putida. Next base: position 2,717,801 of record CP124529.1, read on the forward strand.
CAAAGATGGCCTTGTCGATCTCCGACCAGGTCTCGGCCACCCACATCACTGCCCACGAGGCATAGTCACGGCCGCGGCCCGGCAGCACCAGTTTGAGCAGGGCGAAGACCAGCAGCGGGCAGATCAACACCAGGGTGTTGAGCAGCAGCAGGGTGGTAGTGAGAATGCCGGTCAGCAGGCGACGCATAAAGAGACTCTTGTTGTGGGAGATAAACGGTTGGCAATGATAAGCAGGGCGCTGGCCTACGCCAAATTTCCCATGCCCGGCGGCGCAGACAAATGTTTCACAATTTGTTGGTTAACCTTGTGACAGCGAACCTATCCTGCCAGTGCAGTCTAAGCACTGACACTTCTCAAGGAAGCCTGCCTGTGAAATCTCTGCTTGCCCTGTTGTCGTTGTTGGCGCTGCCGGTCATGGCCGCCGAGCCCACCCTCTATGGCCGTTACGAGAACATAGCCCTGCCCGAACTGGGCGAAACCCTGAAAGCCAAGATGGATACTGGCGCCTTTACCGCGTCGCTGTCGGCCAAGGATATCGAGCTGTTCACCCGCGATGGTGACGAGTGGGTGCGCTTCCGCCTGGCGACCAAGGATTCGGATGGCAAGGTGTACGAGCACAAGGTCTCGCGCATCAGCAAGATCAAGGGCCGTGCCGATGAAGAAGACGAAGGCGATGCGCCGGAAATCTCCAAGCGCCCGGTGGTCGACCTGGAGCTGTGCCTGGGTGACGTGAAACGCACCGTCGAGGTTAACCTGGTGGACCGCAGCAGCTTCAACTACCCGCTGCTGGTGGGGTCCAAGGCATTGCGCGAGTTCAAGGCGGCGGTAAACCCGGCGAAGAAGTTTACCGCCGGCAAGCCGGGCTGCTGATGGCGAGGCGCCTGTAGCGGCCCTTTCGCGGGCTCGCCCGCTCCCACAGGTACGGCGCATACCCTGTGGGAGCGGGCGTGCCCGCGAAGAGGCCCTTCAGGCTACCGGCGCGGTGGCAACCATGGAAGGCCGCTTGACCACCTCGGCATACCACGCCGCCAACCCAGGCTGCTGCTCACGCCAGCCGAACCCGGGCTGGCGCAAATCCAGATACCCCAGCGCACAGGCCACGCCAATCGCTGCCAGGTCGAACCCGGACATCAGCTCAGGCAAATGCTCCTGCTCCAGGTTGGCCAGGCTACGGCGAATCTTGTCGCCCTGTGCCTGCAGCCAGCCGTCCCAGCGCTTGTCTTCAGGCCGCAGGAAGCTTTCATAGCGCGACGACACCGCCGCATCCATGATCGCATCGGCCTGCGACACCAGCGTCATGCGGCGCCAACGCGCCGAGCCTTCGCGCGGCAGCAGCGGCAGGCCAACGTGCTGCAGGTCCAGGTATTCGCAGATCACCCGGCTGTCGTGCAGTACGGTCCCGTCTACCAGGCGCAGGGCCGGGATCTTGCCGATCGGGTTGTCCTGGTTCAGTTGCAGGTCGCCGCTGACCGGGCTGATGTTCACCGGCTGCAGCTTCACACGCTCAAGCTGGCCAGTCTCGTGCAACACCACCATGACCTTGCGCACGAATGGCGACAATGGCGAGTGGAACAGGGTCATCGTGCTCATGCGTCAGTTACCCTGCAGGCTCGGTGGCAGGCACACACCGGTGCCGCCGATGCCGCAGTAGCCGTCCGGGTTCTTGGCCAGGTACTGCTGGTGGTAGGCCTCGGCGAAGTACACGGTCGGCGCCTGGTCGATTTCGGTGGTGATCTCGCCGAAGCCAGCCTTGGTCAGTTCGGCCTGGAACGCGTCGCGGCTGGCCTTGGCCTGTTCCAGCTGTTCAGGGCTGGTGCAGTAGATGGCCGAGCGGTACTGGGTGCCGATGTCGTTGCCCTGGCGCATGCCCTGGGTCGGGTTGTGCAGTTCCCAGAACATCGCCAGCAGCTCGCGGTAGCTGACCTTGTCCTTGTCGAACACTACCAGCACCACTTCGGTATGGCCGGTCAGGCCCGAGCACACTTCCTCGTAGGTGGGGTGGGGGGTGAAGCCGCCGGCGTAGCCAACCACCGTGCTGACCACGCCCTCACGCTGCCAGAAGCGGCGCTCGGCGCCCCAGAAGCAGCCCAGGCCGAAGATGGCGAAGTCGATGGCGCCTTCGAAGAAGGGGCCGAGCAGAGGCGTGTCCTTGAACACGTAATGGAACTCGGGCAGCTTCATTGGCGTTTCGCGGCCAGGCAGGGCCTGCTCCGCGGTAGGCATGACGTTTTTGTTCACCAGGATTTCCGAACGCAGGACCATGGCCGTTCCTCTGTATGGCAGTTGAATAGGTGTTGGGGCCTTCGCGGGCATGCCCGCTCCCACAGGGTCACCACAGGATTTGAATGTTGTGGGATACCTGTGGGAGCGGGCGTGCCCGCGAAAGGGCCCGAATGGTTTCTATAGTGCCCGAGGTTTACGCGGCTGTCAGGCCAGTGGGCCACGCGGGTAGCGCTTCAGCCGTTCAGCCAGCTCGCGCCCCGGAATCGGCCGGTCGAACAGGTAGCCCTGGCCCACGTCGCAGCGGTGCCGGCGCAGGAACGCCAGCTGCTCCGGCGTCTCGATACCCTCGGCCACCACTTTCAGCTTGAGGTTGTGCGCCATGGCCACCACCGCCGAGGTGATTTCCATGTCGTCCTGGTTGTCCGGGATTTCATTGATGAAACTGCGGTCGATCTTGAGGATGTCGATCGGAAACTTCTTCAGGTAGCTCAGCGACGAATAACCGGTGCCGAAGTCGTCCATGGCCAGGGTCAGGCCCAGGGCCTTCAGCTCATCCAGTTGGCGGTGGGTGTCTTCGCTGGCCTCCAGCAGCAGGCCTTCGGTCAGCTCCAGCTCCAGCAGGTGCGGGGGCAGGGCTTCTTCCTTGAGGATGGTGCTGATCGACGCCACCAGGTCCGGGTCGGAGAACTGCTTGGGCGACAGGTTGATGGCTACATGCAGGTTGCCCATGCCGGCCTCGCGCAGCTGCTTGCTCATGCGGCACGACTGGCGCACCACCCATTTGCCGATGGGGATGATCAGGCCGGTCTCTTCCGCCACGCTGATGAACTGGTCGGGGCGGATCATGCCGCGCTCGGGGTGGTTCCAGCGCAGCAGCGCTTCCAGCCCCAGCAGGCGGCCACTGCGCAGGCACAGCTTGGGCTGGTAGAACACCTCCAGCTCGTTCTGGGTCAGGGCGCGACGCAGGTTGTTTTCGACGAACAGCTTGTAGCTGGCTTCGGCATTGAGTACTTCGGTAAACACCTGCACCTGGTGCTTGCCGTTGGCCTTGGCCTTGTGCAGCGCCAGGCCGGCATTTTTCATCAGGCTGGCCGGGTCGGCGCCGTGCAGTGGCGCGCAGGCCAGGCCCACCGAGGCGGTGACGTTGATCAGCTGGTTGTCGACGAACATCGGCTTGTCGAGCGTGTTCAGCAATTGCTGGGCGACACCTTGGCCATCTTCCAGGCGGGTGTCGTCGAGCAGCACGGCGAACTCGTTACTGGCAAAGCGTGCCAGGATGCCGCCGGCATGCAGGCTGTTGCGCAGGCGCCGGGCCAGGCTGATCAGCAGCTTGTCGCCGGTCTGGTGGCCGAGGCTGTCGTTGATGCGCTTGAAGTTGTCGATGTCCACCAGCAGCAGGCACATCGAGTTCTCGCCATCACGGGCAAAGCGCTCGTCCAGGCTGCGGATGAACGCCGGGCGGTTGCCCAGGTTGGTCAGGTTGTCGGTGTAGGCCAGGCGTTCGATGCGCTGCTGGGCCAGCTTGGTCTGGGTGACGTCCTCGTAGATGCCGATGTAGTGGGTCAGCTCGCGGTTGTCGCCGTAGACCTTGGATATCGACAGCTGGCCCCAGTAGGGCTCGAGGTTCTTGCGCCGGCTCTTGAATTCACCCTGCCAGCTGTTGCCCATGGCCAGGCTCGACGGCGAGTCGAACAGCAGTTCGCTGAGGTTCTCCAGCGCCGGCAGCTCGCCCAGGTGGCGGCCTTGCACTTCCTCGGTGCTGTACTGGGTGATGGCGGTAAAGCTGGGGTTGACGTACTCCACCACGCCGTCGCGGTTGACCAGCAGGAAGGCGCTGGCGCTCTGCTCGACCGCCCGCTGGAACAGGTGCAGGGCGCTGGCGGCGGTGCGCCGGTTATGGTTGGTGATGACCTGGGCGAACTGGTCGGCCAGCTCGCCGGCAAAGGCGATTTCGTCCGACTGCCAGGCCCGGGTCTGGCCGGTCTGCTCAAGGCACAGCACACCGACTACCTGACCATCGACGCGAATGCTGGCATCAAGCATCGCCTTGTTTTCCGGGCACAGGCTTTGTGCCAGGGCGCGGGTGCGCGGGTCGTGGCCGGCATTATGGGCATCGATGGCACGGCTGGTGTGCAGCGCGTCGAGGTAATCGGGGAAGCGGCTGGCATCTATGGCTTCGGGCTGGCGGTGCTCTTGCGCTTCCCGGTACCAGGCGGTGATCGGCTCCAGGCGCTGGTCTTCCAGGTGCCAGATGCTGGCAATGTCGACCTTGTAGATCTCGCAGGCGCTCCGGGTAATCAGCTGGGCGGCTTCCCGCAATGAATTCCCGACGCTGTAGCGCTGGCGGGCCAGGCGCAGGATCAGGTCCTGCTGGCCGCGTACCCGCTCCAGGTGCTCGAGTTGTTCCTGCTGCGCGCGCTGGTTCAGTTGCAGCGCCAGTTGCAGCCGGTTGTTGCGCGATTCCAGGTCGCTGGCAGGGGCTTCGCCGGTATCCTCGGCGTGGTCGTCGAGCACGCTCAGGTAGCCGCGCAACAGGTGGCGGTTGTGCTGCTTGTAGGCTTCCCCGGCCTCCAGCAGGCGTAGCGATGCAGTTGGCGTGTGCAAGGTGTAGCGCACGCGGTAGTAGCCGCGCTGGGCCAGTTGCAACTGGATCTCGTCGTGCAGTCGGTAGCGGGCCTCGGGCTCCATCAGGCTGGCATAGGGCGCGTCTACCAGGGCGCACAGGTCGCCGGCATGCAGGCCGAACTGGCGCTCGCAGGCCGGGTCGAGGTAGAGCATGGCCCACGTGGCTTCGTTGAGCCTTTCGAAACGCAGCATGCCGAGCCGCGAGGGCACGGGTAACTGCGTGACGACCTCGGCCACCACACGGCTGGCGGCATCGGGTTGGCTTTTCATCGAAGACTCGCTTGAAGAGGTAACGCGGCTTTGGGGCAGCGGCGGATTCGGCAAGGTTGCATCATGTCCCGGGGGCTGGCAAGCAGCCATGCGTGATGCTGTGGACGGGTTATCGGCTGTTTGGTCGGAATCTGTAGGTTGACTGGAGATCCTGGGGCCGCTTTGCGGCCCATCGCCGGCAAGCCAGCTCCCACAGGTACAGCACAGGGTTCAAGGGCTGTGTAATCCCTGTGGGAGCGGGCAAGCCCGCGAAGGGCTGCAAAGCAGCCCCAATGTGCCTTTTGCCAGGCAAAAAAAAGCCCCGCCAAGCGACGGGGTTGAGGTACGAGCGTGGCAGCTCGAAAGGGTACTGCCCCTCGCAAGGAGGGGCAGTGTGCTGCCTTACAGCAGCATGGTGCGGATATCGCCCAGCACGTCGCCCAGGCGCTTGGTGAAGCGCGCGGCGGCAGCGCCGTTGATCACACGGTGATCGTAGGACAGCGACAGCGGCAGCATCAGCTTCGGCTGGAAGGCCTTGCCATCCCAGACCGGCTGCATGGTCGCCTTGGAGACGCCCAGGATAGCCACTTCCGGCGCGTTGACGATCGGCGTGAAGCCGGTGCCGCCAATGTGGCCGAGGCTGGAGATGGTGAAGCAAGCGCCTTGCATCTCGTCGGCCGACAGCTTCTTGGTGCGGGCTTTTTCGGCCAGCGCAGCCGCTTCGGCAGCCAGTTGCAGCAGGCTCTTCTGGTCGACGTTCTTGATCACAGGCACCAGCAGGCCGTCCGGGGTGTCCACGGCAAAGCCGATGTGCACGTACTTCTTGCGGATGATGGCCTTGCCGCTTGGCGCCAGCGAGCTGTTGAAGTCCGGCAGTTCCTTGAGCAGGAACGCACAGGCCTTGAGCAGCAGTGGCAGCACGGTCAGCTTCACGCCAGCCTTCTCGGCCACGGCCTTCTGCGCAACGCGGAAGGCTTCCAGCTCGGTGATGTCGGCGGAGTCGAACTGGGTAACGTGCGGCACGTTGAGCCAGCTGCGGTGCAGGTTTGCAGCACCGACCTGCATCAGGCGGGTCAGGGCCACTTCTTCCACTTCACCGAACTTGCTGAAGTCCACGGCAGGGATCGGCGGGATGCCGGCGCCGCCGGTCGCACCGGCGGCTGCCGGAGCTTCCTTGGCCTTCTGCATCATTGCCTTGACGTAGACCTGCACGTCTTCTTTCAGGATGCGGCCGTGCGGACCGGTCGCGGCAACCGCGCCCAGGTCGACGCCGAATTCACGGGCCAGCTGGCGTACTGCCGGGCCGGCGTGAACCTTGGCGTTGCTGCCGGCAGCCGGTGCGGTAGCGACCGGTGCAGGAGCAGCAGCCGGAGCGGCTGCGGCAGGTGCGGCGGCCGGAGCCGCCTCAGCCTTGGCCGGGGCAGCAGCGGCGGCCGGAGCCGGAGCGGCAGCAGGCGCGGCGCCAGCAACCTTGAGCTTGAAGATCAGGTCGCCAGTGCCGACTTCGTCTTCCAGTTTGCACAGCACTTCTTCGACCACGCCGGCAGCCGGCGACGGGATTTCCATGGAGGCCTTGTCGGACTCCAGGGTGATCAGCGACTGGTCAGCTTCGACGGTGTCGCCGACCTTGACCAGCACTTCGATGATCTTGGCCTTGCCCGACGAGCCGATGTCCGGCACGTGGATGTCCTGCACGCTGGCGGCAGCCGGGGCTGCGGCCGGAGCTGGGGCAGGGGCGGCTTCAGCGGCAGGAGCCGGCGCAGCAGCCTGGGCCGGAGCGGCAGCAGGAGCCTCAGGGGCCGCAGCAGCGGCGCCCTCGGCTTCCAGGACCAGCAGCTCGTCGCCTTCTTTCAGGCGATCGCCCAGCTTGACCTTCAGTTCCTTGATCACGCCGGCCTTCGGTGCCGGGATCTCCATGGAGGCCTTGTCGGACTCCAGGGTCAGCAGGCTCTGGTCAGCCTCGATACGATCACCGACCTTGACGAACAGCTCGATGATTTCACCTTCACCGCTGCCGATGTCAGGTACGCGAATGAGTTCGCTCACTTAAAAATACTCCTCAGCAGTCCAGTGGGTTGCGCTTGTCCGGGTCGATACCGAACTTGACGATAGCGTCTGCAACAACCTTTGGTTCGATCTCGCCGCGGTCAGCCAGGGCTTCCAGGGCAGCCAGCACCACGAAGTGGCGGTCAACTTCGAAGAAGTGACGCAGCTTCTTGCGGCTGTCGCTGCGACCGTAACCGTCGGTACCCAGGACCTTGAACTCTTTGCTCGGTACCCACTGGCGAATCTGCTCGGCGAACAGCTTCATGTAGTCGGTGGAGGCGATGACCGGGCCCTTGCGACCGTTCAGGCACTGCTCGACATAGGTCTGCTGTGGCTTCTGGCCAGGCTTAAGGCGGTTGGCGCGTTCCACGGCCAGGCCGTCGCGACGCAGTTCGTTGAAGCTGGTGACGCTCCACACGTCGGCACCGACGTTGAACTCTTCACGCAGGATCTTCGCCGCTTCGCGGACTTCGCGCAGGATGGTGCCGGAGCCCATCAGCTGTACGTGGTTGCGCGGCTTCGCGGGTGTCTTCTTCCAGCAGGTACATGCCCTTGATGATGCCTTCCTCGACACCGGCCGGCATGGCTGGCTGCTGGTAGGATTCGTTCATCACGGTGATGTAGTAGAAGATGTCCTGTTGCTCTTCGGTCATCTTCTTCATGCCGTCCTGGATGATCACCGCCAGCTCGTAGCCGTAGGTCGGATCGTAGGTGCGGCAGTTCGGGATGGTACCCGCCATCATGTGGCTGTGACCGTCTTCGTGCTGCAGGCCTTCACCGTTGAGGGTGGTACGGCCGGCGGTACCGCCGATCAGGAAACCACGGGTGCGGCTGTCGCCAGCGGCCCAGGCCAGGTCGCCAATGCGCTGGAAGCCGAACATCGAGTAGAAGATGTAGAACGGCAGCATCGGCTGGTTGTGGCAGCTGTACGAGGTACCGGCAGCGATGAACGACGACATGGCGCCGGCTTCGTTGATGCCTTCCTCGAGGATCTGGCCCTTCTTGTCTTCGCGGTAGAACATCACCTGGTCTTTATCGACTGGCTCGTAGAGCTGGCCGACCGACGAGTAGATGCCCAGCTGGCGGAACATGCCTTCCATACCGAAGGTACGGGCTTCGTCCGGGATGATCGGGACGATGCGCTGGCCGATTTCCTTGTCCTTGACCAGCTGCGCCAGAATACGCACGAAGGCCATGGTGGTGGAGATTTCGCGGTCGCCCGAGCCGTCCAGGATCGCTTTCAGCGTTTCCAGTGGCGGGGTCGGTACGCTGAAGCTCTTGGCGCGGCGCTGTGGCACGAAACCGCCCAGGGCAGCACGGCGCTCGGCCAGGTACTTGGCTTCGGCAGAACCTTCTTCCGGCTTGAAGAACGGCAGGTTCTCCAGGTCGGCATCCTTGACCGGGATGTCGAAGCGGTCACGGAAGTGACGCAGGCTGTCGACGTCGACCTTCTTGGTGTTGTGCGCGGTGTTCTTGGCTTCGCCGGCACCGGTACCGTAACCCTTGATGGTCTTGGCCAGGATGACGGTAGGCTGGTCCTTGTGGTTGACCGCCTGGTGGTACGCCGCGTAGACCTTGTACGGGTCGTGGCCGCCACGGTTGAGCTTCCAGATCTCTTCGTCGGACAGGTCTTCGACCATGGCCTTGAGCTCTGGGGTGTTGAAGAAGTTCTCGCGAACGTAGGCGCCGTCTTTGGCTTTGTAGTTCTGGTACTCGCCGTCGATGACTTCGTCCATGCGGCGCTGCAGGGCACCGTTGGTGTCCTTGGCGAACAGTGGGTCCCAGAAACGGCCCCAGACGACCTTGTTGACGTTCCAGCCACCGCCACGGAACACGCCTTCGAGTTCCTGGATGATCTTGCCGTTACCGCGAACCGGGCCGTCGAGGCGCTGCAGGTTGCAGTTGATGACGAAGATCAGGTTGTCCAGCTTCTCGCGGCCGGCCAGGGCGATCGCGCCCAGGGATTCCGGCTCGTCGCACTCGCCGTCGCCCATGAAGCACCAGACCTTCTGCTTGCCGGCCGGGATGAAGCCGCGCGCTTCCAGGTACTTCATGAAGCGTGCCTGGTAGATGGCCTGGATCGGGCCCAGACCCATCGATACGGTCGGGAACTGCCAGAAGTCAGGCATCAGCCACGGGTGCGGGTACGAAGACAGGCCGTTACCATCCACTTCCTGACGGAAGTTGTTCATCTGGTCTTCGCTGATGCGGCCTTCCATGAAGGCACGGGCGTAGACGCCTGGCGAGGCGTGGCCCTGGAAGAAGATCAGGTCGCCGCCGTGTTCTTCGGTCGGGGCCTGGAAGAAGTAGTTGAAGCCGATGTCGTACAGGGTGGCGCTGGAGGCGAAGCTGGAGATGTGTCCGCCCAGGTCCGAGTCTTTCAGGTTGGTACGCATGACCATGGCCAGGGCGTTCCAACGCACCATCGAGCGAATGCGGCGTTCCATGAACAGGTCGCCAGGCATGCGTGCTTCGTGGGTGACAGGGATGGTGTTGCGGTATGGCGTGGTGATCGCATACGGCAGCTGGGAGCCACTACGGGTGGCCAGCTCGCCCATACGGGTCATCAGGTAATGAGCGCGGTCTTCGCCTTCTTTGTCGAGGACCGACTCCAGGGCATCCAGCCATTCCTGGGTTTCGATTGGATCGAGGTCTTGCATGGCTTGCTCCAGGGCGGAAAGGCAACCAGAATCGATTGCCTGAAGTTGCGACTGGCCTTATGGGCAGACGTCGTGAATTCTTGGATTACCGGGGTGTCCTCCGGCGCCGTGTAGTTTTACTACATTTGCTTTCGCATTTCATGCTTTTACACGACACGGGTAGTAGTAAAACTACATTTGTGCGACGTTTCGTCGCATGCTGGCTTGTGAGGAAAAACGTTCATGTTGGTTGGCGTTGTGTCGCGAGCGGGTAATTCTTGATGGTTGTTGCCATTTTTTCGTTCATTTCAGCTATTTCCAACTTTTGTACGACAGTCCAACCGTGGTCCGGCTTCCCCTTGGCCGCTTCTTCCCCTCTATTTCACGCCGATCAAGGATAGACCATGCGCCTACCTTTGCCGTCCGATCTGCCCGCTACCCTGCAACCACTGGTCGCGCGCAACCAGCAATTCATCAGCGATGCCGTGGCTGCCCACCCGGAGCTCGACCTGCAGGCCTGGAGCCCGCTGCACCGGCAGCAGTTCGACCAGGTGGCCGCCGCCAGCGACTTCGTGCTCGGCCTGGCCCGGCGCGAGCCGGCCATGTTGTTCGGCCTGCTGGCCAGTGGCGAGCTGGACCGGCGTTATGCCGCGGGTGAACTGCGCGGCCACGTCGCAGCCGCCGCCAAGGCGGCGCAGAGCGAGGACGAGCTGGCACGCAACCTGCGCCGCGAGCGCAACCGCCAACAGCTGCGCATCATCTGGCGCGACGTCACTCGCCAGGCCGCGCTGGGCGAAACCTGCCGCGACCTGTCCGACCTGGCCGATGCCGCCATCGACGAAGCCTACCAATGGCTGTACCCGCGCCATTGCCAGCAGTTCGGCACGCCTGTCGGCAACCGCAGTGGCCAGCCGCAGCACATGGTGGTGTTGGGCATGGGCAAGCTGGGCGCGGTGGAACTGAACCTGTCGTCGGACATCGACCTGATCTTCGCCTTCCCTGAAGGCGGCGAAACCGAAGGGGTGAAGCGCTCGCTGGACAACCAGGAGTTCTTCACCCGCCTGGGCCAGCGCCTGATCAAGGCGTTGGACCCGGTTACCGTCGACGGCTTCGTGTTCCGCGTCGACATGCGCCTGCGCCCCTACGGTTCGGCCGGCGCGCTGGTGCTCAGCTTCAATGCGCTGGAGCAGTACTACCAGGACCAGGGCCGCGACTGGGAACGCTACGCGATGATCAAGGCGCGGGTGGTGGCCGGCGACCAGGCAGCCGGCGCGCAGTTGCAGGAGATGCTGCGGCCGTTCGTGTACCGCCGCTACCTGGACTTTTCCGCAATCGAAGCGCTGCGCACCATGAAGCAGCTGATCCAGCAGGAAGTGCGGCGCAAGGGCATGGCCGACAACATCAAGCTGGGTGCCGGGGGCATTCGCGAGGTGGAATTCATCGCCCAGGCCTTCCAGTTGATCCACGGCGGGCGCGACCTCAGCCTGCAACAGCGGCCGCTGCTGAAAGTACTGGCCACCCTCGAGGGCCAGGGTTATCTGCCGCCGGCGGTGGTCGCCGAGCTGCGCGAGGGTTATGAATTCCTGCGCTATACCGAGCACGCCATCCAGGCCATTGCCGACCGTCAGACGCAGATGCTGCCGGACAGCGAGACCGATCAGGCGCGGGTGGCTTACATGCTCGGTTATGCTGACTGGCAAAGCTTCCATGACCAGCTGACGCACTGGCGTGGCCGCATTGACTGGCACTTCCGCCAGGTGATCGCCGATCCGGATGATGAAGACGGCGAGGGCGAACTGGTGGTGGGTGGCGAATGGTCGCCGTTGTGGGAGCAGGCGCAGGATGAAGAGGCCGCTGGCCGTCAGCTGCAAGAGGCCGGTTTCCAGCAGCCCGCCGAAGCTCTGCGGCGCCTGGCCGCGCTGCGCTCGAGCCCGCAGCTGCGTTCGATGCAGCGGATTGGCCGTGAGCGCCTGGACGCTTTCATCCCGCGGTTGCTGGCCCAGGCTGTGGAGCATGACAATCCCGATCTGGTGCTTGAGCGCGTGCTGCCGCTGGTCGAGGCCGTGGCACGGCGTTCTGCCTACCTGGTGTTGCTCACCGAAAACCCCGGCGCCTTGCGCCGCCTGCTGACCCTGTGCGCCGCCAGCCCGTGGATTGCCGAGCAGATTGCCCGCTACCCGCTGCTGCTCGACGAACTGCTCAATGAAGGCCGTCTGTTCAGCCCGCCACTGGCGCCAGAGCTGGCCAGCGAGCTGCGCGAACGGCTGACGCGCATTCCCGAGGACGACCTGGAACAACAGATGGAGGCGCTGCGCCACTTCAAGCTGGCCCACAGCCTGCGCGTGGCCGCTTCGGAAATCAGCGGCAACCTGCCACTGATGAAAGTCAGCGACTATTTGACCTGGCTGGCCGAAGCCATTCTCGACCAGGTACTGGCCCTGGCCTGGCGCCAGACCGTGGCCCGCCATGGCCAGCCCAAGCGCAGCGACGGCAGCCTGTGCGACCCGGGCTTCATCATCATCGGCTACGGCAAGGTGGGTGGCCTGGAACTGGGCCACGGCTCGGACCTGGACCTGGTATTCATCCACGACGGCGACCCGCAGGCGGAAACCGACGGCGCCAAGCCCATCGACAGTGCGCAGTTCTTCACCCGCCTGGGCCAGCGCATCATTCACCTGCTGGCCACCCAGACCAACTCTGGCCAGCTGTATGACGTGGACATGCGCCTGCGCCCGTCGGGGGCCTCGGGCCTGCTGGTGAGTTCGCTGGGCGCGTTCGAGCGCTACCAGCAGAACGAAGCCTGGACCTGGGAGCACCAGGCCCTGGTGCGGGCCCGCGTACTGGTGGGCTGCCAGCAGGTGGGGGCGGCATTCGAAGGCGTGCGTGCCAAGGTGCTGGGCCAGGCCCGCGACCTGGAAAAACTGCGTAGCGAAGTGAGCGAAATGCGCGCCAAGATGCGCGACAACCTTGGCACCAAGGCCACCGCTGCCGGTACGGCGGCCAACGCCTTCGATGCCGGTGTGCCGTTCGATATCAAGCAGGATGCCGGCGGTATCGTCGATATCGAATTTATGGTGCAATACGCTGCTTTGGCCTGGTCCCACGACCACCCGGCCATACTCCGATGGACCGATAACATCCGCATTCTGGAAGAGCTGGAGCAGGCAGGTTTGATGCCGGCCAGTGACGCGGTGCTGTTGCGTGAAGTGTACAAGGCGTTCCGCTCGGCTTCGCACCGCCAGGCCCTGCAAAAGCAGGCCGGGGTGATCGATGCGGCGCAGTTTGCCGATGAACGCCGTGAGGTGCGGCGGATCTGGGGTGAGTTGGGCCTGACTTGATATCGAGTTGGCTTCATTCGCGGGCATGCCCGCTCCCACAGGGAAAGCGCAGGGCTGGATGGCTGTGCAATACCTGTAGGAGCGGGCGTGCCCGCGAATGGGCCATGTGAGTGGTACACTGTCCGCCAAATAGCCTGAATATAAAGAGGGGAGGCCAGGCTGTACCGCAGCCTGTAGCCTCCCCGAGCGTTTCTGGACTAAGCATGAGAATACTGATCATTGGCCCCAGCTGGGTCGGCGACATGGTGATGGCGCAGACCTTGTTCCAGTGCCTGAAACAGCAGCACCCCGACTGCGTGATCGATGTGCTGGCCCCCGAGTGGAGCCGGCCGATCCTCGAACGCATGCCCGAGGTCCGTCAGGCCCTGAGCTTCCCGCTCGGCCACGGCGCGCTGGAACTGGCCACGCGGCGACGCATCGGCAAGTCCCTGGCCGGCCAGTACGACCAGGCCATCCTGCTGCCCAACTCGCTGAAGTCGGCGCTGGTGCCGTTCTTCGCCGGTATCCCCAAGCGCACCGGCTGGCGCGGCGAAATGCGCTTCGGCCTGCTCAACGATGTGCGCAAGCTGGACAAGGCCCGCTACCCGCTGATGATCGAGCGCTTCATGGCCCTGGCCTATGAGCCGGGCCGCGAGCTGCCGCAGCCGTACCCGCGCCCCAGCCTGCAGATCGAAGCGCAAAGCCGCGACGCCGCCCTGGCCAAGTTCGGCCTGGAGCTGGACCGCCCGGTGCTGGCGCTGTGCCCCGGTGCCGAATTTGGCGAGGCCAAGCGCTGGCCGGCCGAGCATTACGCCAGCGTGGCCGATGCGATGATCCGCCAGGGCTGGCAGGTTTGGCTGTTCGGCTCGAAGAACGATCACCCGGTCGGCGAGCAGATCCGCGACCGGCTGATCCCGGGGCTGCGTGAAGAATCGTCCAACCTGGCCGGGGAAACCTCGCTGGCCGAAGCCATCGATCTGATGTCCTGTGCCGATGCAGTGGTGTCCAATGACTCCGGCCTGATGCACGTGGCTGCAGCCCTGAACCGCCCACTGGTGGCCGTTTACGGCTCGACTTCGCCGGGCTTCACTCCGCCGCTGGCCGAGCACGTCGAAGTGGTGCGCACCGGCATCGAGTGCAGCCCGTGCTTTGACCGCACCTGCCGCTTCGGCCACTACAACTGCCTGCGCCTGCTGGAACCGGGCAAGGTCATTGCCGCCCTGCACGGCCTGAGCGGGCCAGACCTGATCGATACCGTGGCCGAGGTCGACTAAGTGCGGGTACTGATCATCAAGACTTCGTCGCTGGGGGATGTGATCCACACCTTGCCGGCGCTTACCGATGCGGCCCACGCCATCCCGGGCATCCGCTTCGACTGGGTGGTGGAAGAAGGCTTCGCTGAAATCCCCGGCTGGCATCCGGCAGTCGACCAGGTGATCCCGGTGGCCATCCGCCGCTGGCGCAAGAACCTCTGGCAAACCATCAAGAGCGGCGAGTGGAAGGCGTTCAAGCAACGGGTACGCGAGCGCAAGTACGATCTGGTGATCGACGCCCAGGGCCTGGTCAAGTCGGCCTGGCTGACCCGCTATGTGAAGGCGCCGGTGGCTGGCCTGGACCGTTACTCGGCCCGCGAAGGCTGGGCCAGCCGCTTCTATGACCGGCGCCTGTCGGTTGCAACCGGCCAGCACGCGGTGGAGCGGGTGCGCCAGCTGTTCGCCATGGCCCTGGCCTATGACCTGCCGGAAGGCATCGGCAACTACGGCCTCGACCTCGAGCGCCTGCAACTGCCGCCGGCCGCCCCTTATGTGGTGTTCCTGCATGGCACCACCTGGGCGACCAAGCACTGGCCCGAAGCCTACTGGCGCGAACTGGCCGAGCGCATGGGCCGGCGCAAGCTTGAGGTGCGCCTGCCGTGGGGCAATCCGGCCGAGAAGGCACGGGCCGAGCGCATCGCCCAGGGGTTGAACAACTGCCAGGTACTCCCCAAATTGAACCTTGCCGGCGTTGCCCGCGTGTTGGCGGCGGCAAAAGCCTGCGTGGCGGTCGATACCGGCCTCGGCCACCTGGCGGCGGCACTCGATGTGCCCACCATTTCGCTGTTCGGCCCGACCAACCCGGGCCTGACCGGCGCCTACGGACGGACCCAGATTCACCAGGCCAGTGACTGGCCCTGCGCGCCCTGCCTGCAGAAGAAGTGCACCTACAAACCGAGCGCCGACGACCTGCGCCGGTTCGATCTGAAACGCGAGTGGCCGCTGTGCTTCACTCGCCTGAATCCCGAGCATGTGGCGAGCCGCTTGAGCGCGTTGCTGCTGGCTGAGGATGTCCGTTGATGCAACTGGCTTTCGTGCTTTATAAATATTTCCCCTTCGGCGGGCTGCAGCGCGACTTCATGCGCATTGCCCTGGAATGCCAGAAGCGGGGCCACCAGATTCGCGTGTACACGCTGATCTGGGAGGGTGACATTCCGCCGGGCTTCGAAGTGCTGGTGGCGCCGGTGAAGGCGATTTTCAACCACCGCCGCAACGAGAAGCTCAGCGCCTGGATGGCCGCCGACCTGGCCAAGCGCCCGGTCGACCGCCTGATCGGCTTCAACAAGATGCCTGGGCTGGACGTGTACTACGCCGCCGATGGCTGCTTCGAGGACAAGGCGCAGACCCTGCGTGGCGGCCTGTACCGCCGCTGGGGCCGCTACCGGCACTTTGCCGAGTACGAGCGTGCGGTGTTCGCCAAGGACGCCCACACCGAAGTACTGATGATTTCCGAAGTGCAGCAGCCGCTGTTCATCAAGCACTACGGCACCCCGGCGGAGCGTTTTCACCTTTTGCCGCCGGGCATTTCCCAGGACCGCCGCGCGCCGGCCAATGCCGGCGAAATCCGCGCCGAGTTCCGCAAGGAATTCAACCTGGGCGATGACGACCTGCTGCTGGTGCAGATTGGCTCGGGCTTCAAGACCAAGGGCGTCGACCGTAGCCTCAAGGCCCTGGCCGCACTGCCGTCTGCCTTGCGCAAGCGAACGAAGCTGATGGTGATCGGCCAGGACGACCCCAAGGTGTTCCAGTTGCAAAGCGCTACCTTGGGCCTGGGCGAGCAGGTGCAGTTCCTCAAGGGCCGCAGCGACATCCCGCGCTTCCTGCTGGGCGCCGACCTGCTGATCCACCCGGCGTACAACGAGAACACCGGCACGGTGCTGCTCGAAGCGCTGGTGGCTGGCCTGCCGGTGCTGGTCTCCAAGGTGTGCGGCTACGCCCACTACATTGCCGAGGCCGACAGCGGCCTGGTGCTGGACGAGCCGTTCGAGCAGGAACAGCTCAACGGCTACCTGCAGCGCATGCTCGAAGACCAGCAGGCCCGCGCCACCTGGTCGCGCAACGGCCTGGCGTTTGCTGAAACCGCCGATCTGTACAGCATGCCGCAGCATGCCGCCGACGTGATCCTGGGGCAGGAGTCTGCATGAAGCTGATACTGGCCGACCCGTTCAAGCGCCTGTGGGCCGGGCGTGATGCCTTCGACGCCGTGGAGGCGCTGCAAGGCGAGGTCTATCGCGAGCTGGAAGGGCGCCGCACGCTGCGCACCGAGGTCGCTGGCGAGGGCTTCTTCGTCAAGATCCACCGCGGCATCGGCTGGGGCGAGATCTTCAAGAACCTGCTTACCGCCAAGCTGCCGGTGCTCGGCGCCGGCCAGGAATGGCAGGCCATCCAGCGCCTGCACCAGGTTGGCGTGCCGACCATGACTGCCGTCGCCTATGGCGAACGCGGCAGCAACCCGGCCGCGCAGCACTCGTTCATCATCACCGAAGAACTGGCGCCAACCATCAGCCTGGAAGACTTCAGCATCGACTGGGTCAGGCAACCGCCCGAGCCGCGCCTGAAGCGAGCGCTGATCGCCGAGGTGGCGAAGATGACCGGCGGCATGCACCGCGCCGGGGTCAACCACCGCGACTGCTACATCTGCCACTTCCTGCTGCACACCGACCGCCCGGTGACGGCGGAAGACTTCAAACTGTCGGTGATCGACCTGCACCGCGCGCAAACCCGGGCGAAAATCAGCCGTCGCTGGCGTGACAAGGACCTGGCCGCGCTGTACTTCTCGGCGCTGGATATCGGCCTGACCCAGCGCGACAAGCTGCGTTTCCTGCGCGGTTACTTCCAGCGCCCGCTGCGGCAGATCCTGAAGGATGAAGCCGCGCTGCTCGCCTGGCTGGAGCGCAAGGCGCAGAAGCTCTACGACCGCAAGCAACGTTATGGGGATGCACTCTGATGGCGGGGTGGACACTGGCGCCGGGCTACGAACACCTGGCGGCGGACTTCGGCAGCCTCGATGCGGTATTTGCCCTGCAAGGCGAACGCCTGACCCGCGACCCGCTCAGCGAAGTGGTGCGTATCACGCGTGACGGGGTCAATTACTACGTCAAGCGTTACACCGGGGCCGGCAAGCACATGCGCCGCTACCTAGGTCGGCCGCGAATCAAGGCCGAATGGCAGAACCTCAAGCAGTTCCACAAGTGGGGCATCCCCACGGCCGAGGTGGTGGCCTGGGGCCTGGAGCGCAATGGCTTGGCCTTTGGCCGGGGCGCGATGATCACCCGCGAACTGCCGCGCACCGAAGACCTGTCGGCGCTGGCCGAGCGCAACGATGCGCGCCTGGCCGATCGCGCCTGGGTCGGGCATGTCAGCAGCCAGCTGGCGCGCCACACCCGGGTCATGCACCAGCACCATTTCGCCCATAACGACCTGAAGTGGCGCAACCTGCTGGTCGACGATCAGGGCACACTATTCTTCATCGACTGCCCCACCGGCGATTTCTGGCGCGGCTTCATGTGGCGGCACCGAATGATCAAGGACCTGGCCTGCCTGGACAAAGTGGCCAAATACCACCTGTCGGCAACCCAGCGCCTGCGTTTCTACCTGCAATACCGTGGCCGCGACCGGCTGAATGTGCGTGACAAGAAGCGCATTCGCCAGGTGGTGAGCTTTTTCGAGGGAAGGGAATGACCGATTACCTGGCCAGCGCGGACCTCGCGCTGCTCAAACGCCATGGCCTGGATGACTTCGAGGCGCTGTGGGCGCTGCAACTGGACGCCGTGGACGAACCGAACACCGGCCGCGGTGGCTGGAGCAGCGTGTTCCGCCTGGAGCTCGAAGGCAAGGGCTACTACCTCAAGCGCCAGAGCGACTACCTGACCCGAACCCTGCACCGGCCATTCGGCGAACCGACCTTCGCCCGCGAATTCCGCAATATCAGCCGTTACCAGAAGCTGCAGATTCCGGCCTTGCAGGCGGTGTTCTATGGCGAGCGCAAGCAAGGCGGCACGCACCGGGCGATCCTGATGACTCGCGCCCTGGACGAATGGGCTGACCTCGACAGCCTGCTGGCCCGGTGGCCACAACTGAGCGATGCTGAACGCAACGGCGTCCTGCAGGCCTGCGGCCAGCTGGCGCGTACCCTGCACGGTGCCGGCCAGGTACATGGCTGCTTCTACCCCAAGCACATCTTCCTGCGCCAGCGCCGCGAAGGCTGGGACGCGCAGCTGATCGATCTGGAGAAGACCCGCCCCCTGCTGTTCGGCATGCGTGACCGCCTCAAGGACCTGGAGCCGCTGCTGCGCCGCGCCCCGGTCTGGGGCGAACGCGATGTGCGTACCTTGCTGGCCAGCTACCTGGCGCAGCCGGCCGATGGCACGCTGGTCGACACCTGGTTGCAACGCCTGACGCAACGCCGTCGTGAAAAAGAGGCCCGCTGATGCGTTTGTCTGAATTGAAAGAGGCCGGGCGCAACCCCTCGTTGCCCCTGAGCATCACCCTGGCCGATGCCGCCGGCACGGCCGACCTGCAATTGCTCAGCTTGCTGCGCGTGCTGCCGGGCCAGCGCTATGTGGGGGCCGGCGTGTGGCGCGGTACACCGGTGCTGGCCAAGCTGTTGGTCGGTGGTAACGCGGCCCGGCATTTTCAGCGCGAACTGCAAGGCGTGAAGCTGCTGGCCGAGCAAGGCCTGACCACGCCGAAGCTGCTGGCAGACGGCCTCAAGGACGGTGAGGGTGGCTGGCTGCTGTTCGAGTTCCTCGACGGAGCCGAAAGCCTGGCTGATGCCTGGGCGGCAGTGGAAAACCAGCCGGTGCTGGCCGACGAGCAGCACATGGTGCTGGGCGAGGCGCTCACTGCGGTGGCGCACATGCATGCCCAGGGCATCTGGCAGGAGGACCTGCACCTGGACAACCTGCTGCGCCACGGCGGCAAGCTGTACCTGATCGACGGCGCCGGCATCAAGGCCGAAACGCCCGGCCAGCAGCTGTCGCGCCCGCGTGTGCTGGAAAACCTCGGAGTGTTCTTCGCCCAGCTGCCCAAGCGCCTGGAACCGTTCATCGAAGAGCTGCTGGTGCATTACCTGCTGGCCAACGCCGAACATGCGCTGCCGCTGGAGGCCTTGCAGAAGCAAGTGGACAAGGTGCGCAGCTGGCGCCAGAGGGACTACCTGGAAAAGGCTGGCCGTGAATGCAGCCTGTTCAGTGTCGAGCGCAGCCTTTCCGGCTTGCGGGCGGTCCGCCGCAACGAGGTCGAAGCCATGCTGCCGGTGCTGGAGCAAGCCGACGCGTTGATCGACCAGGGCCACCTGTACAAGACCGGTGGCGCGGCCAGTGTGGCGCGTATTGAAGTGGGTGGCCGCTCGCTGGTGCTCAAACGCTACAACATCAAGAACACCGCGCACTGGTTCAAGCGCTTCTGGCGGCCGAGCCGGGCCTGGCATTCATGGATCGAGGGCCACCGCCTGGAATTCCTCGACATCGCCACGCCGCGCCCGTTGGCGGTGCTTGAGCAGCGGGTGATGGGCCTGCGCAGCCGTGCCTACCTGGTCACCGAGTATGTCGATGGCCCGGACCTGGCCGAGTGCTTCGCGCCCTATGTGGAAAATGGTGAAGCACCGGAAGAGCAGGTGGACGCGCTGGTCCATTTGATGCAGCAACTGATCCGCGAACGCATCAGCCACGGCGACTTCAAGGGCCACAACCTGTTCTGGCACAACGGCCAGTGGTCGCTGATCGACCTCGATGCCATGTGCCAGCACGCCACCCAGCTCAGCTTCGCCCCGGCCTACGCCCGTGACCGGGCGCGGTTGCTGCGCAACTGGCCAAGTGGCAGTGCTTTGCATCAGCGGCTGGACCGGCTGCTGCCCAGGCTGGCCGAATAATCCGCGGGTAATGCCAGCCAGTCGCTGCCGCGGCCGGTCTGGCGAACCCGGATGCGCCATTCGCCGTCCTGATGACGCAGCACCGCCCAGGCGGGTACTGCGCCAGACAAGGCGTCGGGGAGAATCAGGTGATAATGCCCGACCAGAAGATGGCGCCGCACCGGCAGTTGCTGGTTGTGCAGCTGCAGGTAGTACGTGCCGTTGTAGCTGAACAGGTTGTTGTCCGCGCCATCCGCAGCGCCCTCAAGCAGGGTTTTCAGCCGGCACTGCTCGAGCAGGTGCGCGATGTCTGGCAAGCCGTCGTGCCAGAGCAGCGGAGAATCAACGACCAGGTTGCCATCCTGGTTACGCCTGATCGGCAGCTTCAGGTAGGCGTAAGGCTGGTCGGGGTCGGTGGCGCGCCAGCGCGCGCCGTCAAAACTGACATTGAAGTAACGGCCCAGGCTATCCCGTACGAAGTATTGGCTCAGCCCCGGGGAAGTTGACGGTTGTTCATAGACGGCCTCGCCATGCGCCGAATCGATCCGGTAGCGCAGCCTGGCAGCGACTGGCGCTGTTTCGTAATGGCCTGGCAGCGGCACCGGTGGTGGTTTGGGCAGCCCTCGCAAGGCACGGCGCATCAGGCTGGAGCCTGCCATTTCGTTCAGCCCGGCGGTGGCATGGCCAAGGGCAGCGACAGCATGGTGCAAGGCGCTTGCGTGGTCGTCCTGCTCGTAGGCCTCGAAGCCGTCCCATATGGAGATCGCCATGCGGCCGAATGCCAGGGTGATCAATGCCCGTTGCGGCAGTATGAACGTGACTATGTCCAGCACGAGCCTGAGCACGTTGACCGAGAATTCGCCCAGCAGTTCTTCATTGCTGCGGGTGACGGTATCGGTGTGGGCCATCAGGCTTTGCACCTCGGCGCGGTAAAGCGCCTGATACAGGTTGCCGGTAATGGCATCGCGAGTGATCAACGCGCCCAGCCGGCCTTTGTGCAACCGCTCCTTGAGTTTTTTCCCGCTGGCCCGTGGCAGGCGCTGGACCAGGTAGTCTTGCAATGCCGGGTCACTGCGAATGGCTCGGATCAGCGCCTTGGTATCACTGTATTCGCGCCAGTAGCGCCGGTCCGGAACGTCGGGGCAGTAGACGACGATACGTTTCGAGTGGTCTGGCGAAACCAGCAGCAATACGCCCATCAGCGTGTCGCCCTGCACCAGTAGCTGCTGGACTGTCACGCGCTGCTCGTTGAAATAGGGGCGGGCGCGGCTGTCCGGGGCGCTGATGACCGTGCTGGCCCAGCCATAGCCCTGTTCGAGTGTGTCGGTGAGAAAGTGGCCGACATAGCGTGCTTTCACTGCTTCGGCATTCATCCGTGCGCGGGTGATCTGTGCATGGGCCGTCTGGCGCCAACGGCCTTCGGGCGAATCGAGCAGTTGGGTGCGCAGGTAAGCCTGATAGCCACTGCCCGCATTCAGGCGTCGCACGATCTGTTTAACCCGCAGGGGTGTGAGCGCTGGCAGCGCTTCACCGTGCAGGTGGACATGCGCGGTCAGCCAGTAGTCCACGTCGAACCAGGCGATGTTCAGCAATGCCAGCTCATCCAGCCGGTAGGTATGCCTGACCAACTCGATGGTATCGCCTGCCTGGCGCCGGCTGGCTACCGGAACGTAGCCCGTGGTACTTCCTAGGGGTAGCGGGTTGATGATCGGCCCGACCTGTCGAGCCAGGGTCACACTGATGGTAATGTCACGCGGGTCGCAGTCCAGGCCCGGTTCGCGTTGCAGGTATTCGCGCAGGCGAAGGTTGACCCAGTTCAGCAGGGAATGCCTGTGGTTGAACTGTTCCAGGCTGAGGATGCCGGGAGCGCTGGCCGCTTCGATGGCCACGATCAGCTCCTGCAGGGTCTGCATGATGTGGGCGACGCCCTGCTGCGAAGTGGCGCGTAACCAGTTGGGTAGATGCTTTTCGAGTAGCAGGCCGTAGCGGTTGGCTAGCGGACCGCGGCTTCCGACGGAGCGCCGTATGTCAAGTGCCGCAGCCAGGGCCAGATCCAGCTGCTCGATATCGCGCTGTTTGCCGAGCTTCCAGGCCTGTTGCCAGCTGTAGCTCAGTTGCCTGGCCTGGGCATCGCGCAGGGTCGAGGCGAGGTATTCGGCCAGGTCTTCTGTATACCAGTCGTAGCGCAGGCGCTCTGAACGACGGGCGTTTTGCTGGTTGTCGGGGTCAATCATCAGTTGCAGCAAGTGTTCGCTCTGCTGCGGGTCTTCCAGGCGCTCGCATACCTCCGTGTGCAGGTCGGCCAGGTTGTCGAATGCCTCGATGCCGTGTGCGGCACTGCACAGCAGTACCCGGCCAACCTGCTCAAGGTGATCGAGCATTCGCCCTTCGGCGCCGTATTCGGTGAGCACCAGGAAACCTGGCACGTGGCCGCGCCAGTTAGGCGCCGTACTGTCGAGCAACAGGCGATAGGCCTGGGGACGCGCGGTGGTCGGCAAGTGGCGACGTTGCCAGGGCTGCGGCAGTTCCAGGTAGGTTCTCAAAATTTGCACATGCGCCGCTGACAGGGTCTGATCGGTGGTGCGCAGGCGGATCTCCGCATCCAGTTGCTCACGGTACAGCACGGCAAGGCGCACGGTACGGGTCAGGCCTTTGTTGTCCGGCTCCAGCCAGTACGCGGCCAGGCGGGCATGAAGCGTCTGACGAATGGTTTTGCAAAAGCTGTCGATATGGCCGTTGAAATCGACTGGCAGGCTGAGCGCCGGGTAGTCGGCATGCCTGATCGGACTGCCTGCGGGCAGGCGGAAGGTTCCGCCATCGAACAGATGGAAACCCACTAGCTGCAACAGTGGCTGGGACCCGAAGTACAGCGTGCGGGCATTGAGGTGAAAGGCCTGGGAATAGTCGCGCAAGCGTCAGGTCCAGGTTGTGCTCGACCCCCTCGATAGGTGGGAGCAGTGCATCAAGCTGGTTATCCAGGGTCTGGAAAAGGGGGGGGATCGGCATGGTCAGTCTCCTGTAGCAGGGGCGGACCATGCTGCGCCAAGGCGCCAGGGCTACTGTGTTAGCGGGCTACCTCAGCGGCGCCACAGGCCCCGTAGCGAAAACCACGCGGGCAGGCCCAGGCCTAGCCAGGCCAGCCCATCCCACCAGCCATTTCCGAGCAAGGCGGCGAACAGCCCCAGGGCTCCCAGCAATGCAATAAGCGCCGGCCAGGCGAAAATGCGCCAAGCGGGTCGTGACTTGTGGCTCATGCGCGCGCCTCCTTGGCTTTGCGCTGTTTGCCCCACCACAGATACAGGCCAATGGCGAGCACGATGATGGTCAGCACGTCGAGAATTGCCCAGAGGATCTGCATCGGTCGGCCTCCGTAATCGCCGAAGTGCAGCGGTTGCGACAGGCCCATGGCGTCCATGTACCAGGGGCGTTCACCGACTGCAGTCACTTGCAGGGTACGGGCGTCGATCAGCACGGGTGTGAACAGGTGCGAACTCAAGTGCGTGGCGCCGTTCATGAACACTGCATAGTGGTGTTCGCTGGAAAAGCGCGTACCTGGGAAAGCGATGAAGTCCGGGCGCATGCCCGGGGCGGCCTGTTCGGCAATCTCCAGCAGGCGAGTGGCTGTTGCACGCTGGGTGAGCGGTGGCGCGTCGCGGTAAGGCGCGACCATGGCGGCCAGGCTGTCGTTGCGCCAGGCGGCGATGACCAGGTCGGACAGCGCGCTGATCACACCGGTTATGCCCACCGTCAAGGCCCAGGCCAGGGTGACCACGCCGATCAGATTGTGCAGGTCGAGCCAGCGCAGGCGGCGGGATTTGCCGTGGCGTACCGTGGCGAAGTCCAGGCGACGCATGAACGGCGCATAGAGCACGGTGCCGGAGATGATCGCCACGACGAACAGCACGCCCATGAAGGCCAGCAGCAGCTTGCCTGGCAGGCCGGCGAACATGTCCACGTGCAGGCGCAGCATCAGCATCATGAAGCCGCCGTTGGCGGCCGGCATGGCCACGGCTTCGCCGGTGCGTGCGTCGAGCATGAAGGTGTGCGACAAGTTGGGGTCGGTGCCGGCGGTGGCGGCGGTGATGGCGACCACGCCGTCTGGTTCGTCTTCGTCATAGCCGAAGTACTGCAGGACTTCGCCGGGGCGGTGCTGTTCAGCCTTGATCACCAGCTGCTGCAGGTCGAGGTGTGGGGTGCCTGCCGGCATTTCGCGCAGTTCGGGCGCGTCGCCGAGCAGGTGTTCGAGTTCGTGGTGGAAGATCAGCGGCAGGCCGGTGACTGCCAGCAACAGCAGGAACAGGGTGCAGACCAGGCTGCTCCAGGTGTGGATTGTGGACCAGCGGCGAATGGTTGGGCTTTTCATCACGGTACCGGTGTTTGCCTGTTGGGAACCTGGGGCCGCAATGCGGCCCAATCGCCGGCAAGCCAGCTCCCACAAGGCCAGCGCAGGTCTCGGGCAATGCGCTGAATCTATGGGAGCCGGCTTGCCGGCGATTGGACTGCGAAGCAGCCTTTGCTCGCTCAGAACTTGTAGGTGGCGCTGGCCACAACGCTGCGCTCGTCGCCGTAATAGCAGTAGTACGAGTCACAGGTTGAGAGGTAATCCTTGTTCAGCAAGTTGGTTGCGTTGACCGCGACCGACGCCCCCTCGAGGCTGCTACTCAGGCGACCCAGATCGTAGTGCACTGCTGCATCGAAGACCGTATAGGCATTGGCCTTGCCCAGGTAGGTATTGGCCTGGTCGCCATAGGTATTGCCGGTATATCGCGCACCCAGGCCAATGCCGAAGCCGTCGAGCACGCCAGAGTGCCAGGTGTAGTCGCCCCACACCGATGCCTGCTGGTTCGGCATCAGCTGCAGGCGGTTGCCTTTGAACTGGCCATCCTGCACTTCTGACTTGGCCAGGGTGTAGGCGGCGATTACCTTCAGGTTTTCGGTTACATCGGAAACTGCTTCAAGCTCAAGACCACGGACTTTCACTTCGCCGGTCTGGCTGGTGACGCTGGTGTTTCCATCGTTGCTGGTGACCAGTACGTTCTTCTGTGTCAGGTCATACACCGCAGCCGAAAGCAGCGTGCTGGAGCCTGGTGGCTGGTACTTGATACCCAGTTCCCACTGCTTGCCCTCGGTTGGCTTGAACGAGTTCGTCGGATCTGCGTCGGCCTTGCTGGCGGGCTGGAACGACTCGGCATAGGACAGGTAAGGCACAAGGCCGGAGTCGAAGACGTAACTGATTGCAGCGTTGCCGCTGAAGTTACTGTCACGCTGGGTATTGGTGGCATCGCCCTTGTTGAAGAACTTGGTGCCGGTGTGCACCCAGTCCTCCCGGCCGCCCAAAGTCAGGCGCCAATTACCGAGTGCCATCTGGTCCTGAACGTACAGGCCGGTCTGGCTGGTTTTCTGGTCATAGTCGTAATAAGCATTCGAGCGGTCCGGGCGGGTGATCGGTAAACCGTGGGCCGGGTTGTTCACGTTGATGTCTGGCGCAGTGCCGTAGATCGTCAGGAAGTTGTTGTTGGTGCGCTGGTGATCCAGGCCAACCAGCACGGTGTGGCTGATGGCACCGGTGCTGAAGTCGGCCTGGAAGTTGTTGTCGACGGCGAACTGGCTGATGTCTTCATCCACGTTCGTCGTGCTGCGGCCGGTATTGCCTTCGTCGTCCACGACAAAGCCAAAATCTGCGAAACCCGGGTTGTAGCTGTTCACCGTAACCGTCTGGAACGAAAGCTCCGATTTGGTATAGCGCAGATTCTGACGGAACTGCCAGACATCATTGAGACGGTGCTCGAATGCGTAGCCCAGCGCGTAGTAGGTGCGGTCATAGAACTCGTAGTCCGGGTCGCCGAGGTTCTTGTGGTGTGAAATCTTGCCGAACGGCATGTCGATCTTGGTGCCCTGAATCGGCCGGAACTGGCTGGTGACCCCGGTATCGTCACGGGTGAACTGGCTGAGGAAGGTCAGCGAGGTGTCTTCGTCGATGTTCCAGGTCAGGCTCGGGGCGATGTTGTAGCGCTTGTTGTCGATATGGTCGATCTGTGTGCCGCTGTCGCGGATGACACCGCTGACGCCATACAGCAGGCGGCCTTCGGCGTCGACCTTGCCGGTGCTGGCGAAGTTGATCTGGCGATGGTTGTCGCTGCCATATTGAAGCTCGATTTCGTGGGCACTTTCGGCCTGCGGGCGGCGGCTCACCATGTCGAGCAGGCCGCCGGGTGGGGTCTGGCCATAGATCGAGGAAGCCGGGCCGCGCAACAGGGCGAGGCGGTCGAGATTCCAGGTTTCGGCTTTCGGGTTGGCATATACGCCACGTGGCAGCGGCAAGCCATCGAGGAACTGGGTCGGCTCGAAGCCACGCACGCGCATCCAGTCATAGCGCGTGTCGCTGCCAAAGCTGGCGGACACGATGCCGGGCATGTAGCGCACGGCATCGTCGAGGCTGTGCACGCCACGGTCTTTCATCTGTTCGCGGGTGGCAACGGAGATCGAGCGCGGCACTTCGACCAGTGCGGTATCGGTCTTGGTGCCAGCGGCAGTGCGCTGGGCAACGTACCCTTCGACCGGGCCCCAGGCGCTTTCGCTGATGCTGGCAGCTTCGACGGTGGTTTCCGGAAGTGCCAGGGTACCGTCCGGGACCGCCACCAGGCTGTAGCTGCCCACGCTGCTCTGTTGCAGCTGCAGGCCGGTGCCGCGCAGGGCTGCCTGCAGGGCACCGAGGCCATCGTACTGTCCGCTCACCGGGGCCGAGGTGCGACCGCTGACCAGTGCCGGGTCGATGGCCAGGGCGATGCCGGCCTGGCTGGCGATCTGGTTGAGGGTGGTGGCCAGCGGGGCGCTGGGCAGGTCGTAGGCGCGCTGAGCGGATTGCTCGGCGGCGAACAGGGCAGGGCTGGCCAATGGCGCGGCCACGGTGATGGCCAGGGCTATCAGGCCGGGGCACAGGATACGATCAACAGCACGGGACATGCAGCGGCTCCTCGACGGAAAAGTGCTTACTGCTTCCTTGCCGAGCGAGATTTGGAAAGTGACAGGGCGAATCTGAAAAATATCGAGAATTATTTGGAGTTGATTTCTGCCTGTGCCGGCCCTTTCGCGGGCTTGCCCGCTCCCACAGGTACCACACAGGTTTCAAGCACGGTGGGGTACTTGTGGGAGCGGGCGAGCCCGCGAAGAGGCCGGTACAGGTTTATTTGGGACCGACGGTCACCCACCACTGGGTATGCCGCTCGATCTTCACCGGCAGTGCCGGCACCAGCGACGACAGCGCCAGGTCGGTGTCGGTCAGCGGGAAGCTGCCGGTCACACGCAGGTCGGCGACCTTGTCGTCTACCCCCAGGTAACCGCTGCGGTACTTGCCAAGCGCGGCCAGCAGGTCAGCCAGGCGTACGTTGTCCACCACCAGCATGCCGCGGGTCCAGGCGTCGGCACCGGCGGGCACCGTGCCGACCCGGCCAAGGCCGTTGGCATTCATCAGCACCTGCTGGCCTTCGCGCAGCACCTGTTCGTCGCCGCTGTTCAGCGGCATGGCGGCGACCGAGGCTTGCAGCACTTCCAGGCGTGTGCCGTCGCCCTCGCGGCGCACCAGGAAGCGCGTGCCCAACGGGCGCAGGCGGCCATCGTCGGTGCGTACCAGCAGCGGGCGCGGGTCCTGGTGACCGGTTTCGACCGAGATCTCGCCCTGGTGCAGCACGATCACCCGTTGCTCGCCGGCGTAGTCGATGTCCACGGCAGTGTGGCTGTTCAGGCTCAGCAAGGTGCCGTCTTCCAGGCGCAGGGTACGCAGTTCGCCGGTGGCGGTGCGCTGGTCGGCCAGCCAGTAGCTCGGTGCCAGCGACGGCGCGCCGACCCAGGCCAGCAGTGAGCCCAGCAGGAACATGCCGGCCAGCCCGGCGCTGCCCTTGCCGATACGTCGGCGCAGGCCGGCGCGCGATTGCAGCAGGGCCTGGCGTGCCGGGCCAGCAGCGGTGTTCACCCGCTGGTCCATGGCGCCAAGTTGGTGCCAGGCGCGGGCGTGCTCCTCGCTGGCGGCATGCCAGCGCATGAATTCGCTGCGCTCGTCCGGTGTGCCGCTGCCGTTGTCGAGGCTGAGTTTCCAGGCAATGGCGGCTTCCAGCACCTGGGACGATACCGGTGCACTGCTCACGTCGGCTCCCCGTACAGGGCCACGTAACACTGGCGCATGCCCTGGGCGATGTACTGGCGCACCCGCGACACCGAAACCCCCAGGCGTTCGGCAATTTCGGCATGGCTCATGCCGTCCAGGCGATTGTGCAGGAAAGCTGCGCGGGCCTTGCTCGACAGCTTGCCGAGCAGGCGGTCGATGGCCTTGAGGTCCTCGAGGACCAAGTGCTGCACTTCCGGGGACGGTTGCTCGGCCTCAGGCATCAGGGCCAGTTCGGCCAGGTAGGCCTGTTCCAGCGCGGCGCGGCGGAAGTGGTCGAACATCAGGCCCTTGGCCACGGCGGCCAGGAATGCGCGGGGTTCGCGGGGCGTATCCAGATGCGCGCGGCCGAGCAGGCGCACGAAGGTGTCCTGGCTCAGGTCTTCGGCACGCTGGCGGCAGGCCATGCTGCGCTGCAGCCAGGCAAGCAGCCAGCCGCGATGGTCGCGGTACAGCGCACCGACCAGATCGGCGTGTGGGCTCTGTGCAGAAGACAAGCAGCGTCCCCCTGGAACGTATGCATTAACTAACGATAATTATTCGCGATTGTTGCAGAGGGGAGGGGGTGGGTGCAATGGACGCTTATCGGATGGCCCATCATGGAAGGTGTGTCACCTGTGCAGGCCTCTTCGCGGGTTTACCCGCGAAGAGGCCTGCAAGGTCAATGCAAGGCTACAGGCCGTGGCTCTGCACCTTGCGTCGCCGCCACCCGCGCAACCGCTGCTCTAGCTGCAACGGGCTGTCCAGCTGCTGGCGCCGGGCCTGGCTGAGCAGGATCAGCGCCAGTTCGGCGGTGACCAGCGCATCGGCGCTGGCATGATGGCGCTCCTCCACCTGCAGGCCAAACCGTGCCACCCAGTCATCCAGCCCGGCCTCGCGCAGCACGGTGTCGGGGTTGAGCATCGGCGCCAGCTCGGCAACATCCAGGAAGTGCGACTGCAAGCGATAGCCCAGGCTTTCCTTCAGCGCCCGGGCCAGCATGCGCTGGTCGAACGGCGCATGGAATGCCAGCACCGGGCTATTGCCAATGAAGTCGAGCAGATCGAGCAAGGCCTCGGCCGGGTCGCAGCCGGCAGCCAGGGCACTCGGCCCCAGGCCGTGGATCAGCACGCTGGCGTTGGTCTTCTGCGTTGGTCGGTGCAGGGTGCGTTCGAACTGCTGGGCAAAGTCGATGGCGCCATCTTCGATGGCCACTGCCCCGATCGACAACACCTGGTCACGGCTGGGGTTCAGGCCGCTGGTCTCCAGGTCCAGCACCACCCAGCGCTGCTCGCGCAGGGTACACACCCCGAGAGGCATGGCCTTGGGCAGGCGGGCCAGGCGCTGGCGCGTGGCATGGTCCAGTTCGGGCGCGCTGGGGCGCAGCCAGGCGAACAGGCTCATAGCTGGTACCGCAAGGCCAGGCTGCTTTGCAGGCGCTGAGCCTGGCGCAGGGACTCGCGCAGGATGCGCCGGTCCAGGTGGTTGAGGTTGTCCGGGTCCAGGCGGTTGGAATAGGGCAGGTTGTCGCGGGTCTGGCGCTGGTGCTGTTGCATGCGGGTTTGCTGGATGAAGTGGTAGGCCTCCTCGTAGGCTGCACCGTCCAGCGGCTCGATCACGCCCTTGGCCACCAGCTGGCGCAGGCGTTCCAGGGTATTGCAGGCACCGATGCCGTTGGCCAGAGCCAGCAGCCGGGCACCATCGACGAAGGGCGTCAGGCCCTGGACCTTGAGGTCGAGGGTAGCGGCCTTGGTCGTTGCCTTGGCGGGTCAGCACGAACTCGCGCAGGCGGCCCACCGGTGGGCGCTGGCGCAGGGCGTTGTCAGCCATCATGCGCTGGAAGATGCGGTTGTCGGCCACCTGGTCGAGCAGGCCTTGGCGCAGTTGCTCGCAGCCTTGCTCGTCGCCCCACACCACACGCAGGTCGAAGTAGATGCTTGAGCCCAGCAGGTTCTCCGGGCTGGCTTCGCGGACAAAACCGGCAAAGCGCCGCGCCCACTCACTGCGCGACAGGCACAGTTCCGGGTTGCCGGCCATGACGTTGCCCTTGCACAGGGTGAAGCCGCACTGGGCCAGGCACTGGTTGATGTATTGCGCCAGCGGCAGCAGGCGGGCGCGGATGGCCTCGGCTTCGGCGCTGTCGGCGGCTTCGAAGAGGATGCCGTTGTCCTGGTCGGTGTGCAGGGTTTGTTCACGTCGCCCTTCGCTGCCAAAGCACAGCCAACTGAACGGCACACCCGGATCACCGCGCTCGGCCAGTGCCAGTTCGATCACCCGGCACACGGTATGGTCGTTGAGCAGGGTGATGATCTGGGTGATCTGCGTGGATGACGCGCCATGGGCCAGCATGCGCTCGACCAGCTGGCTGATTTCGCCACGCAGCGAGACCAGGGTGTCCAGGCGTGGCGCATGGCGGATGGTGCGCGCCAGGTGCACCAGGTCGACCCGTTGCAGCGAGAACAGGTCGCGCTCCGAAACCACCCCGCACAGACGCCGGTTTTCCACCAGGCATACATGGGCGATATGCCGTTCGGTCATGGCCATGGCCGCGTCGAAGGCGCTTGCCTGGGGGGTAAGGTAAAACGGCTGGGCGGTCATGTGCCGCGCGATGGGGGCGCTCAGGTCGGTATCGGCCGCTGCCACCACCTGGCGCAGGTCGCGCAGGGTGAAGATACCGGTGGGGTAGCGCTGCGGGTCGACCACTACGATGCTGCCGACCTGCTGCTCATGCATCAGCCGCACGGCATCGCGCAGGGGCGTGTCGGGGCTGCATACCACCGGGTGGCGCATGGCCAGTTCGCCCAGGGGTGTGTTCAACGAATACTGGGTGCCGAGGGTTTCCACCGCGCGCTGGCGTACCTGCTGGTTGACCTGGTCGAGCAGGCTGCTGACCCCGCGCAGGGCAAAATCGCGGAACACTTCCGACATCGAGAACACGCGGATGAATGCGGCCTTGTTCAGTTGCAGGCAGAAGGTGTCCTCACCGGCCAGGTGCTCGGTGCGGGTCGCCCGCTCGCCAAGCAGGGCAGCCAGCGGGAAGCATTCGCCGCTGGTGATTTCAAAGGTGGTTTCCACACCCGGCTTGACCAGGTGCTGGCGCTCGCCGACCACGCGGCCCTGCTTGACGATGTAGAAGTGCTCGACCGGCCCGTCGGCAGGTTTGACGATGCTTTCGCCGCTGGCATAGAAGCGCAGCTGGCACTGTTCGACCAGGTAGGCCAGGTGGCTGTGTTCCATCTGGTTGAACGGCGGAAAAGCGCTGCAGGAACTGCAGGGTGCCCTGGATGTTCTGCAGCACTGCTGTCCTGCCCGCCTGGTTGTAGGCGTCCTTTTTGCTCATGAAACTGACCGTATCGCTATGCCGAACTATATATCTATATATATAGGTGCCGACCATGTTGTTCTCTGCCTCCATGGTCGGCTTGCGGCGGGATGGTGCCCATTGGACGTAAGTCTATGAGCGCCCCTGTCAAAGACCCGACGAAAGGCCAGCCGGGTTATGCAAGTTCTGCGGTCCTAATGCTGAAGCGGAATTTTTTTGACGAGATGAGCATGCCTGAGCAACACGACATCCTGAGCGACGCCGAGCGCGAGGCATTGGCCGTGGTGAGTGCGCCTGTGGCAGCCAAGCCGTTGGTGCTGGTGGTGGACGACAATGCGGTGAACCGTGACGCATTGATCCTGTACCTGAAAAGCCGGGGGATCGACTGTGTCGGGGCGGATGGTGCTGAGGAAGCCAGGCTGTACCTGCACTACCAGCCACGAATCGGCTTGATGATCACCGATTTGCGCATGCAGCCCGAGGATGGCCTGGACCTGATCCGGCAGATTCGCGAGTCGGAGCGGGCGGCGTTATCGATCATCGTGGTGTCAGGCGACACCGACGTGGAGGAGGCGGTGGATGTGATGCACCTGGGGGTGGTGGATTTTCTGTTGAAGCCGGTGGACCTGGACAGGCTGCTGGAGCTGGTGAAGAGAGAATTGAAGATCGATTAAGTGAAGAGCCTGTTCCGGCCTCATCGCCGGCAAGCCAGCTCCCACAGGAACCGCACAAATGTCGAGGCCTGTACAGTCCCTGTAGGAGCTGGCTTGTTCTGGTCAAGTTTCTCCGGACACCGATTACGGTGATCAAGCCGCCTGCTGCTCCATGGCTATTGGCGACAGATAGTTGTTGTAGCTGTGGAGCCGGATTCGGTTGTATCGCATGAAGAAGCTGGTCATATCCTGCCTGGCTTCTTCAATTTCCTGGTAGCCCTTGGGCGGAACCCACTCTGATTTAAGCGTCCCAAAGAAACGCTCTGTTGGCGCGTTGTCCCAGCATTGCCCCCTGCGGCTCATGCTCTGCGTTATCCCATGCTCAAGCAGCTCGGATTGGAAAAGCTGGCTGGTGTATTGGCAGCCTTGATCCGAATGAAACATCAAGCCTGGCTGCTTGCCCCGAACCCCTACCGCCATCCTCAATGCCTTACTAACCAGGTTGGCATCGTTGATCAGGGAAAACGCCCAACCAACGATCCGACGGGCGAACAAATCAATGACTACTGCCAAGTGATACCAACGTTTCCCGACCATCAAACTGGTCACATCACCGCACCAGACTTGGTTGATCGCAGTAGGCTCGAAGTTACGTTCGAGCAGGTTCTTAGCCACGAATGCCTCGACTCCTCTGGAGCGATACTGATGCCGACGGCGCTGTCTGCTGGCCAGATTTGCTTCCTGCATGAGTCTTCCGGCCAGATACCGACCTACCTTCAGTTGCTGGGCTTTCAAGTGCTCAGAGAGCATCCTTGCGCCTGCGCTTCCACGGCTTTCAGCGTGCAATTGCACGACCTTTTCCCTGAGCGCGTCACGCTTGGTATTAGGCGCTGAACGGCGGTGAAGCCAGTCATAAAATGCGCTACGGGATACATTCAGCACACGGCAAAGCAGGCTGGTCGGATACGCACCAGACTCTCTCAGCTCCTCGATCAGGGAAAAACGATCGGGATCCGACATCAAGAGAGCTGTAGCCTTTTTTAAGATTTCAGCCTCGGCCTCCAGGCGCTTGATCTTGGCCCGCAGTTGTTGGAGTTCTCGCTGTTCGTCGCTGATCGCCTTGGTACCGGCTACTGGCTGGCCTTTTTGACGCTCTTTGCGCACCTGATCAACCCACCGGCGCAGAGCCGTAGGGCCGACGTCCATTGAGGCGCAGACGTCGGGAATTGAGCAGTTGTCATCAAGAACCATGCTTGCAGCACGTTGCTTGAACTCGCGGGTGTAGGTCTTTCGTTCTTGCATGGAAACCTCCGGATTGGGCGAATCATATCGCCCTTAAGAGGTGTCCGGGGTCATTAGGCCAGTTCAGCTTGCCGGCGATCGGGCCGCAAGGCGGCCCCTTGTCGCAGATGTCGCTTACAGCCCGTTACGCGCCTTGAACTCGCGGCGACGGCGGTGCAGTACCGGTTCGGTATAGCCGTTCGGCTGCTTGCCACCTTCCACTACCAACTCTACCGCCGCCTGGAACGCGACGTTGTCGTCGAAGTTGGGAGCCATCGGGCGATACAGGGCGTCACCGGCGTTCTGCTGGTCGACCACCACGGCCATGCGCTTGAGGCTTTCCAGCACCTGCTCCTGGCTGACCACGCCGTGGCGCAGCCAGTTGGCCAGCAACTGGGCCGAGATGCGCAGGGTGGCGCGGTCTTCCATCAGGCCGACGTTGTTGATGTCCGGCACTTTCGAGCAACCCACGCCCTGGTCGATCCAGCGCACCACGTAGCCGAGGATGCCCTGGGCGTTGTTGTCCAGTTCGTTGCGGATCTCTTCGGCCGACCAGTTGGTGTCGGCGGCCAGCGGGATGGTCAGGATGTCGTCTACCGACGCCGGGGTGCGCGAAGCCAGTTCACGCTGACGTGCCTGTACATCCACCTTGTGGTAGTGCAGGGCATGCAGGGTAGCGGCGGTCGGCGACGGCACCCAGGCGGTGTTGGCACCAGCCAGCGGGTGGGCGATCTTCTGCTCGAGCATGGCCGCCATCAGGTCGGGCATGGCCCACATGCCTTTACCGATTTGCGCACGGCCTTGCAGGCCGGTGGCCAGGCCGACGTCGACGTTGTTGTTCTCGTAGGCGCCGATCCACTTCTCATTCTTCATGGCGCCCTTGCGCACCACGGCGCCGGCTTCCATCGAGGTGTGGATTTCATCGCCGGTGCGGTCGAGGAAGCCGGTGTTGATGAACACCACGCGCTCGGCTGCGGCCTTGATGCACGACTTGAGGTTGACCGTGGTACGGCGTTCCTCGTCCATGATGCCGACCTTGACGGTGTTGCGCTTCATGCCCAGCAGGTCTTCGACCTGGCTGAAAATCTCGGCGGCGAAGGCGACTTCTTCCGGGCCGTGCATCTTCGGCTTGACGATGTACACGCTGCCGGTGCGGGTGTTCTTGCGGCTGGTGTTGCCGTTGAGGTTGTGCAGGGCGATCAGGTTGGTGAACAGCCCGTCCTGGATGCCTTCGGGGATTTCATTGCCCTGGGCGTCGAGGATCGCCGGGTTGGTCATCAGGTGGCCAACGTTGCGCACGAACAGCAGCGAACGGCCATGCAGGGTCACGCTGCCGCCGTTGGGCGCGGCGTACTCGCGGTCCGGGTTCATGGTGCGGGTGAAGGTCTTGCCGCCCTTGCTGACGCTTTCGGCCAGGTCACCTTTCATCAGGCCCAGCCAGTTGCGGTAGACGACCACCTTGTCGTCGGCGTCGACGGCGGCAACCGAGTCTTCACAGTCCATGATGGTGGTCAGCGCCGATTCCATCAGGATGTCTTTCACGCCGGCGGCATCAGTGCTGCCGACCGGGGTGCTGGCATCGACCTGGATTTCGAAGTGCAGGCCGTTGTGCTTGAGCAGCACGGCAGTCGGCGCAGCGGCATCGCCATGGAAGCCGATCAGCTGGGCGTCGTCACGCAGGCCGCTGTTGCTGCCGCCTTTCAGGGCAACGATCAGCTTGCCGCCTTCGATGCGGTAGCCGGTGGAGTCGACGTGCGAGCCGGCCGCCAGTGGCGCGGCTTCGTCGAGGAAGGCGCGGGCGAAGGCGATGACCTTGTCGCCACGCACCTTGTTGTAGCCCTGGCCTTTCTCGGCGCCGCCTTCATCGCTGATGGCATCGGTGCCATACAGCGCGTCGTACAGCGAACCCCAACGGGCGTTGGCAGCGTTCAGGGCGAAGCGGGCGTTCATCACCGGTACGACCAGCTGAGGGCCGGCCATGTGGGCAATTTCTTCGTCCACGTTCTGGGTGGTTGCCTGGAAATCGTCGGCTTGTGGCAGCAGGTAGCCGATCTCCTGGAGGAATGCTTTGTAGGCTACGGCGTCGTGGGCCTGGCCTTTGCGTGCCTGGTGCCAGGCGTCGATCTTGGCTTGCAGCTCGTCGCGCTTGGCGAGCAGGGCTTTGTTCTTTGGAGCGAGGTCATTGATGATCTTCTCTGCACCGGCCCAGAACTGCTCGGCGACGATGCCGGTCCCTGGGATGGCTTCGTTGTTCACGAAGTCGTACAGGACCTTGGCGACCTGAAGGCCACCGACTTGAACGTATCCAGTCATTGCTTGCCTCACTCTGCTCAGCTATTTCGCTCTTCTGTATTAAGCCTGTAGCGCTTCTCTAAACACGGCACCAGTGCATGCCCCCGAGTGGAGCCCCGAGCGCGGCTGGGTGCGGCCTGCCAGACCGGCTGGCAGACAGTGTGCGTATTTTCACAGGCGCCTTGGCAGACATCCAAACGACGTTTTGTAGTCCGCGCCACGGGATACTACATGAAGCAGTAGGCGGGGCAAAATCAGACTAAAAGCGCCGTTATGCGACCCGTTGGTCGCGTATGGTCACGCTGGGAGTGGGTATGTTCGCAAAAAACAGGTGGATTGTTCCAGATAAATCTTGAAACAGTACACGATTCGTTATGCAGATTGCCCTGCGGCAGGTTGCCGCGCCTTGCCTATACTGAGTCGATCCCCCGATTTTCTGCCGCCCGGCGCGGTCCGACACGAGGAAGGGCTAGTGGATCATCTTGTACTGACTGTGATTGCCCCTGACAAGGCCGGCCAGGTCGAGCGCATTGCCCAGTGCATCGCTGACCACAACGGCAACTGGCTGGAAAGCCGCATGTCCCGTATGGCCGGGCAGTTCGCCGGCATCCTGCGGGTGGCGGTGCCAGCTGAAAACTACGACGAGCTGGTGGCTTCGCTACAAGGGTTGGCCCGATATGACATTCGTGTGCTGATCGCCGAGAGCGGTATCGAGCCGTCGTGTACCTGGAAGCCGATTGCCATGGAGCTGGTGGGGAATGACCGGCCGGGGATCGTGCGGGATATCACGCGGATGCTGGCTGAACTTCAGGTCAACGTTGAGCGGCTTTCCACCGAAGTGCGCCCGGCGCCGATGAGCAGCGAGCCGTTGTTTCATGCCGATGCGTTGTTGGCTTTGCCGTTGACCTTGCCGCTTGAGGAGCTGCAGCAGCGACTGGAGAGCCTGGCGGACGACCTGATGGTGGAGTTGAAGCTGCGGTCGGAGGAGTGATCCGAGATTGCCGGGGTCGCTTCGCGGCCCATCGCCGGCAAGCCAGCTCCCACAGGTATGCATGAGGCCTTGAGGGTAGCGCGGTCGGTGTGGGAGCTGGCTTGCCGGCGATGGGCACGAAGCGGCCCCCTGCGGTTATCCCGATATCACGGGGAAGGCCCTGTGGATAACCTGGGGGTGTACCTCTCCAGGCCAACAACTGCGCGCCCTCCACAGCTTTGCTCAAAAAACACCCAAAAATCAGCAGCTTGTGCACAAAGCACGGGGACGAGGGTGTGGATAACCTTTGGAGATGTCTCTGCAGCCCACGAATCACATGGGCTGCAGAGTTTTGTTCGTTTTTTGATCAGCTGCGCTTGCGCAAACTCAACCACGCATCGACGCTGTAAATCGCCAAACCCGCCCAGATGAACATGAACGCCACTAAGGTGCTCGACGACAAATGCTCATCGAACAGCAGCACTGCCTGCAGCAGCACCAGGGTCGGCGCCAGGTATTGCAGGAAGCCCAGCGTGGTATACGGCAAGTGCCGCGCCGCAGCGTTGAAGCACACCAGCGGCACCAATGTTACCGGCCCCGCTGCCATCAGCCACAGCGCTTCGCTGCTGGTGTAGAACGCACCCTGGGCACTTGTCGCTGCCGGGTGCAGCAACAGCCAGCCAAGGGCCAGCGGTACCAGCATCCAGGTTTCCACCACCAGGCCCGGCAGTGCCGCCACCGGTGCCTGCTTGCGAATCAGCCCATAGAAACCGAAGCTCAGCGCCAGCACCAGCGACACCCAGGGCAGGCTGCCCACTTGCCACACCTGCTGGGCCACACCCACGGCGGCCATGCCCACTGCCAGCCACTGCAAGCGGCGCAGACGCTCGCCAAGGATCAGCATGCCCAGCAGCACGTTGATCAGCGGGTTGATGTAGTACCCCAGGCTGGCCTCAAGCATGCGGCCGTTGTTTACCGACCATACGTAGGTCAGCCAGTTACCGGCGATCAGCGCCCCGCTCAGGGCCAGGATGCCCAGCCGGCGCGGGTTGTCGCGCAGTTCGCGCCACCAGCCGGGGTGCTTCCACACCAACAGCAGCAGCGAGCCGAACAGTGCCGACCAGAGCACCCGGTGTACGATGATCTCCACCGCAGGGACGCTCTGGATGGCCTTGAAGTAGAGGGGGAACAGGCCCCAGATGATGTAGGCGCTCAGGCCCAGGATGTACCCGCGACGCGGGTTGGCGGCGTGCATGCAGAATCCTTGCTTAGGTAGCTAAATAAAGCGTCGAGCTATTTCAGCACAGGCCGCCGATTTGTGCTGAGACTTATGAAACGCGATAACCAGGATGAGGCCCTGGTTATGCGTATCAATGGCGCTGGGCACCCGGCCGGCAATGATCGCTGCGTCGATCATTGCCGGCTGCTGGACTACTGGCCTGCCATTGCCTAGGCGTTATCGGGCGCATAAAGCGCCAGGTACTGCTTAACGTCGAGGAAAGGCAGCGGCACGATCATGCTCGCGTACTCAGGCAGGTACGCTGTGTCGTGAATGGCCACGATGACTGCGTATTCTTCTGGCTTGTCCGGATCTGGCGTGTAAACGCCGTCCTTGATCGTGCCGTTGCCTACGCGTACATGCCAGGACGTTTCATGCTGCGGAACTTGTATTGGACTGCTGTTTTTAGGTTTCACCCAGAACTCATGTTTAACACCCCCGTCATGTTCTTTCGGCTCCAGCCAATATGAGCCTTCCATTTCCACGGGTATGAGTATGTCAACGACTTTTTCGATGTCGCCGCTGCTGATCACCACCTTGCTGTGACGCATCACCATGTCGACCACAGGCATGCTTTCGTCCCATTCCTCCACCTCGGTTGGGGCAAGGTAACGTTGGCTCGCTTGGGCCAGCGGGTCGGCCTCGGGGACGTCCCCCAAGTCGCCAAGGCCTTCGACCTTCCAACTGATAGAGTTCCCGTTCATCTCGCCTGCAATGATGTCGGTGTACGCCCCGACGTTCACACTGGCGACGGATGGATAGACATTGACGCTGGTTCGCAGCACGCTCACCAGGGCGTGAGAAACCTCAGCGCCTTTTGTGGCGGTAACGATGACCTTTACGTGAGTACCTTTGAATTCGTCAGCGGCGGGCGTTGTGTAGGCCCCGGTAGCCGGATCAATCTTTCCTGGATAGTTGTCACCTTCGTAGTCAGGGATGTGGCGGACGCTCCATGTTACGCCTCCAGTGGCGGGCTCGGTCTTGAAGGGTATGCTGCGCCCGGGTAGCGTATACGTTTCACCTTTATCTATGGGCTGGCCGTCAGTCCTGATAATTTTGAACTTGTTTCGGTCTGCTGCCAATTGACCGGGGGCGAAAAAGTCATTGGGCTGGTGCAAACTTTCAAGGGTGATGTGTGAATTGCGGAACAACAGCGAAGACATGATGAAGGTATCTATTTCCATATTCATCGAATTCATGAATTCGGCCATTGTCGTGATCATGATTCCAATGGGGCGGTGGAAATCCGCTAGAAAGGCGTCTTCACTGAAATTATAGACAAATATTAAACCCTTGAGCTCCTCGCTAAGCGTTGGGGTGTATGACCATTCATATTTGCCATCCTTGACAAGGACAATTTTGCTTGCGCCGTTACTATTGTCAAACTCAAATTTGTATTTCTGACGGAGGCTCCAGGAGTAGTCAGCTGTAGCATGTCGTGTTACGCCATTGCTATTCATCTCGAAGTCAATCGTGGTTTTTCCAGTAAAGTTCAGGGTGACGCTGGTCCCCTTGATCTCCAGGAATAGGCTATTTTTTTCATCGAATGAAGCGGGTGAAGTCCACCGAGGGTCGATACCTATGATTGTGCCCGCGGCGCTAGAATGAAAAATTGCGTCAAATAGGACTTGGCCCTCTCCGTGATACCTGAACGTGTAGCCTGGCGTCACCTTGAACGCTAACCTCAGTCGTTCGGTATCATATTTGTTTAGGTGCGATGCGATAATGGCTTGCCCTAAAAAGTCGGTATTGACAAGCATGCTTGCGCTGTAACCGTCCGGCAAAAGATAGGGGAGTTTGCTGTTCTCATCTGGCGGCACGGCTTTGCTACTGTCGAACTCTTCTAGCTCTATAAATAGAACGACGGCCCCGTCGCCAGATGTTTCATCCGTTTTGTGGGTGCGGATTTTAAACCTGTGTGGGTTCAGGGATGGGTCAGGTAGCTGGGTCATCTGGCCTAGCGTATATTCGATGCGTCGATTTCTATCAGGCGGTGCTGTGTAAGCCTCGAAATGCTTTTTGAAATGCAGCCCTAGCTTGTCCCTCTCAAACTCGGTTACCCCGCCGTAGAAGTTATAGTTGCCCTCTTTGGCAAAAAAGCTGAAATAGATTCTGCCGTCATCGCTGATGCCCGTTTCCAGGGCGTTCAACTTAATGTCAAATACGAGGGCTGGACCATTGATGGGGGTCGCCTCTGCCATCCGCGTCATACGCATGCGCTGAGCACCCAACGGCCGGCCTAACTGAAGTTGTTTGCCGCGCACGGTTCGCATCAGCAACATGGCTTTGGAATCGCTGAGGTCTGCATTTTCGAATGAGAGCCTGGGTTCATCCAGGCAAAAGTCGACGAGTTCGTGCTGGGACACACCTGGTTCCACGTCAATTTTACTGTTCATCGGGTCAAGGAACAGTCCACCCGAATAGCGCTCGATAAACTCTTGTTTCAAGACATGGTTGGTGGTGTCTTGATCGAATCCCACGATCAACGGATAGCCGAAATTGTATTGATCTTTGCCAAGTGCTTCCAAAGTTTTTTCGAGAGACTGTTTTATTGAGTTGCTCATGGGTAGATTGCCTTAAGCCGATTTAGTGATGGCGACGACGCATTCGCCCTAAGTGCCGTACTGGTTTGTGCTGTGTTATCTGTCGCGCTCGCGCAGTCGCCATTTGCATGTTGATGTTGATACGCGAAGTCAGCCTGTCGGTTACGAAAAGGGTTGCTGACAAGTCAGAGTCAGTTCTGCGCTGTCGCAGTTTGTTTGATGCATGACTGATACTTCCTAGCTGACTTGAGAGTTTTTTACACCCAGCCTTCGGCCTTGCCTACTGGCAAAAATACTAGGTGGAGGCTGTAAGGAAGTTGCAGGGCAGGGGGCCGGCATGTCGCCTGCCGGCTGGCGCGTTGCGCTGTATGTCAGGTCAGTCTTTTCTGCTGCAAGGTCTAGAACAACTTCAGTGGTGGTTCGTCCAGCGCGGCCATCTGCTCGCGCAGGGCGAGAATCTGATCGCCCCAGTAGCGTGGTTGGCCAAACCAGGGGAAGCTGGGCGGGAATGCCGGGTCATCCCAGCGCCGTGCCAGCCAGGCGCTGTAGTGCAACTGACGCAGGGCGCGCAGCGGCTCGATCAGAGCCAGTTCGCGCGGGTCGAAGTCGTGGAACTCGTTGTAGCCGTCGATCAACTCGGCAAGCTGGCCCAGGCGCTCTTCGCGGTTACCGGCCAGCATCATCCACAGGTCCTGCACTGCCGGGCCCATGCGGCAGTCGTCGAGGTCGACCATGTGGTACACCTCGTCGCGGTGCATCAGGTTGCCGGGGTGCAGGTCGCCGTGCAGGCGGATGAGTTGGTGCGGTGTGCGGGCGTAAATGTCCTCCACCCGCTTGAGCAGGTCACGGGCTACGGACTCGAAGGCCGGTAGTAGCTCGCCAGGAACAAAACCGCCTTCCAGCAAGGTGTCCAGCGAGGCATGGCCGAAGTTGTCCACAGCCAATGCTTCGCGGTGTTCGAACGGTTTGCTGGCGCCCACGGCATGCAGGCGGCCGAGCAGCTGGCCCAGGCGGTAGAGCTGGTCGAGGTTGCCCGGCTCCGGGGCGTGGCCGCCACGGCGGGGGAACAGGGTGAAGCGGAAGCCCTGATGTTCGAACAAGGTTCGGCCGTCGTGTTGCATGGGCGCAACCACCGGTACTTCGCAGTCGGCCAGTTCGGCAGTGAAGCTGTGTTCTTCGAGGATGGCCGCGTCGCTCCAGCGGCCTGGGCGGTAGAACTTTGCGATCAGCGGTTGCGAATCTTCGATGCCCA
Organism: Pseudomonas putida; assembly: GCA_029953615.1. Lineage (NCBI taxonomy): Bacteria > Pseudomonadati > Pseudomonadota > Gammaproteobacteria > Pseudomonadales > Pseudomonadaceae > Pseudomonas > Pseudomonas putida. The sequence goes on from CP124529.1 coordinate 2,759,793, forward strand.
CCTGGTAGACGCGGTTCTCGTAACTGTTCAGCGCCAGCACCCGGGCATCGCTGAGGAAGCCGATGCTTTCCACGGCGTCCAGGACCAGATCGGGGGTGAGGGTGTCGAAGGGGTGGGACATGGAGGCTCCGAGGGTAAGCTGCATGGGGCCCATGGTAGCGCGTTATGCCTGTACCGGCCTCTTCGCGGGTGAACCCGCTCCCACTGGTACAGTGCAGGCTTCAAGTCGTGCGTTATCCCTGTGGGAGCGGGTTTACCCGCGAACCGCGTGCAGCGCGGCCAGGCTACGCGGGGACCCCGATCAACACATAAGATGGATGAAACTGCACCCGCACCGCATTGCCAGTTTCCACCCGCTGCCCAGCCAACCAATCCGCCTCGGCAAACGCACACAACGTCTGCCCATTGCCCAATGCCAGCCTGACCTCATTAGGCCCATCAGCTTCCGCCAGCACCTCTTCCACCGTCGCCCGCAGGCAATTGCTACCCGCTTCCGCCTCTTCCTCATCGGCCAACAGCGTCACCCACCCCGCCTTGAGCAACGCCACCACCATTGTCCCCAGCGTCAGCTCCAACCGCGCAGTGCTGTCGGCGGTGATCAACGCCTCGATCTCCAGCCCACCGCCCAGCGCCAGGCTGACGCGATCATACCGGCCCTCTCGGCGCAGGCCGCTGACCTGGCCCTGCAACTGGTTGCGTGCGCTGGTACGCAGCATCAGCCGGCCAAGCAGGTCTAAGTCGCTGGACTCCTCGGCTGCTTCGAGGATTTGCGCCTGCAGGGCCTGCAGCCTCTGATACAGGCGCAGTACACGCTCGCCTTCCGGCGAAAGCCGCGCACCACCGCCGCCACGCCCACCAGTGCTGCGCTCGACCAGGGGCTGGCTGGCCAGATTGTTCAGTTCGTCGATGGCATCCCAGGCGGCCTTGTAGCTGATGCCCGCAGCCCTGGCGGCGCGGGTGATCGAGCCTTGCTCGGCAATGTGCTGCAGCAGCGCGATGCGCTGCGGGCGGCGGGTGATGTGCTGGGTGAGGAGGGTGGGTAGGGGCATGGGCAGTCAGTCGATGTAAGTGGTAGCCAAGTGTGGATTGTGGAGGAACACCTGTCTTGCGCAAAATCCAGAAGCTTGACCAGGTCCCTGTGGGAGCGGGCGCGTCGAGGCGTCGAACCGCCGCGAACACCGGCAAAGCCGGTGCCATACACTGCGTCGCCTGTTTCGCGGGCGCGCCCGCTCCCACATGGATCGCACCCACTTCGAGTCATACATACCCCGGCTTTGGCGTACGCGCCAGGCAATACACATCCACCCGCCGTGCCCCGGCCTTGCGAAGCACCTCGGCGATAGCCTGCGCGGTAGCGCCGGTGGTCAGCACATCATCCACTATGGCGACATGCTTACCCTTCAGCTCGCCCATGACCGCAAAAGCCTGGCGCAAATTTCGCCGCCTGGCCTTGGCATCCAGGCGTTGCTGCGCAGGTGTCTCCCGAGTGCGCAGCAGCAACCGCTCGTCGCAACCTACCCCCAGCCGGGACGACAGCCAGCGCCCGAGCAGCTCCGCCTGGTTGAACCCTCGCTCGCGCAGTCGACGTTTGGCCAAGGGTACAGGCAACAACAGGTCGGGGCGGGGCAGCCCCTCGGCAAAGCGATGCAACAGCCCATGCCCCAGCAGTTCAGCCATCAACCGCCCCAAGGGCCATTGGCGGTTGTGCTTGAAGCGGCTGATCAGCGTGTCCACCGGAAAGCCGAAATGCCACAGCGCAACCACCTGCTCGAAGGCCGGTGGGCGCCGGCAGCACGGGGCGCAGGTCAGGCCGGCCATAGGCAACGGCAGGGCGCAGTGCAGGCACTGGTCGCCGAGCCATGGCAGTTCCTGCTCGCAGGCTACGCACAGCGGGTAGGCCTGCTCGGCAGGTTCATCGCACAGCAAGCACGATTGATTAATAATTGAGCACTTGTAAACCAGTCTTTTCCAGTGTGGTTGACAGTTCATAGGCCTTCCATGACTATGCGAGCTATCCGTGATGCGCTGGCGGGCTTTCCTGTCCCGGCGCCTGCTTCAGCCTAAACAAGGAAACGCCAATGAGCGCCAGCACAACTGCAACAACTCGTCACGACTGGTCCCTGGCCGAGGTCAAGGCGCTGTTTCAGCAACCGTTCAATGACCTGCTGTTCCAGGCGCAAACCGTGCACCGCGCGCATTTCGACCCGAACCGCGTTCAGGTTTCGACGCTGCTGTCGATCAAGACCGGCGCCTGCCCGGAAGATTGCAAATATTGTCCACAGTCGGGCCACTACAACACCGGGCTGGAAAAACAGAAGCTGATGGAAGTGCAGAAGGTGCTGGAAGAAGCCGCCCGCGCCAAGGCCATCGGTTCCACCCGCTTCTGCATGGGCGCGGCGTGGAAGCACCCATCGGCCAAAGACATGCCCTACGTGCTGGAGATGGTCAAAGGCGTGAAGGCCATGGGCCTTGAAACCTGCATGACCCTCGGCAAGCTCGACCAGGAGCAGACCAAGGCTCTGGCCCAGGCCGGCCTGGACTACTACAACCACAACCTCGACACCTCGCCGGAGTTCTACGGCAGCATCATCACCACCCGCACCTACAGTGAGCGCCTGCAGACCTTGGCCTATGTGCGCGATGCCGGGATGAAGATCTGCTCCGGCGGCATCCTCGGCATGGGCGAGTCGCTGGACGACCGCGCCGGCCTGCTGATCCAGTTGGCCAACCTGCCCGAGCACCCGGAATCGGTGCCGATCAACATGCTGGTCAAGGTGGCCGGCACGCCGTTGGCCGAGGAAGAAGACGTCGACCCGTTCGACTTCATCCGCATGTTGGCCGTTGCCCGTATCCTCATGCCCAAGTCGCACGTGCGCCTGTCCGCCGGCCGTGAGCAGATGAACGAGCAGATGCAGGCGCTGGCCTTCATGGCGGGCGCCAACTCGATCTTCTACGGCGAAAAACTGCTGACCACCGCCAACCCGCAGGCCGACAAGGACATGCAGCTGTTCGCCCGCCTGGGCATCAAGCCCGAAGCGAGTGAAGAGCACGCCGACGAAGTGCACCAGGCGGCCATCGAGCAGGCGCTGGTCGAACAGCGCAGCAGCGAGATGTTCTACAACGCCGCGTCGGCCTGAGATGGCCTTCGACCTGGCGGCGCGCCTGGCCGAACGGCGCGCCGCAGACCTGTATCGGCAGCGGCCATTGCTGGAGAGCCCGCAGGGGCCGGAAGTGGTGGTCGATGGCCAGCGCTTGCTGGCCTTCTGCAGCAATGACTACCTGGGCCTGGCCAACCACCCCGATGTGATTTCCGCCTGGCAGACCGGCGCCGAACGCTGGGGTGTCGGTGGCGGTGCCTCGCACCTGGTGATCGGCCACAGTACGCCGCACCACCAGGTGGAAGAGGCACTGGCAGAGCTTACCGGGCGCCCGCGCGCGCTGCTGTTCTCCACCGGCTACATGGCCAACCTGGGCGCCATCACCGCGCTGGTAGGGCAGGGTGACACGGTGCTGCAGGACCGCCTGAACCACGCTTCGTTGCTGGATGGCGGGTTGCTCAGTGGCGCCCGTTTCAACCGCTACCTGCACAACGACCCGGCCAGCCTGGCCAGCCGCCTGGACAAAGCCGCCGGCAATACGTTGGTGGTGACCGACGGTGTGTTCAGCATGGACGGCGACCTGGCCGACTTGCCGGCGCTGGCCGATGTGGCCCGCGCTCACGGTGCCTGGCTGATGGTTGACGATGCCCATGGTTTGGGCACCCTCGGCACTCGGGGCGGCGGTATCGTCGAGCACTTCGGCCTGGGCGTCGAAGATGTGCCGGTGTTGATCGGTACGCTGGGCAAGGCCTGTGGTACCGCTGGCGCGTTTGTAGCCGGCAGCGATGAGCTGATCGAGGCATTGGTGCAGTTCGCCCGCCCGTACATCTACACCACCAGCCAGCCACCGGCGCTGGCCTGCGCCACCCTCAAGAGCCTGGAACTGCTGCGCCGCGAGACCTGGCGCCGCGAGCATCTGGCCGCGCTGATCTGCCAGTTCCGTGAAGGCGCACAGCAGATCGGCCTGGCATTGATGGACAGCCCGACCCCGATCCAGCCCATCGTCATCGGCGACAGCGCGCAGGCCCTGCACCTGTCACGCATGCTGCGCGAGCGCGGCTTGCTGGTGACGGCCATCCGCCCACCCACTGTGCCGGCGGGCAGTGCACGCTTGCGGGTGACATTGAGCGCCGCGCACAGCGAGGCGCAGGTGCAGCTATTGTTGAATGCATTGGCCGAGTGTTATCCACAGTTGGAGAGCGCCGATGCGTAATCGACTTGTTCTGTTGCCTGGCTGGGGCCTGGGCACTGCTTCCCTGGAGCCGCTGGCCGCCAGCCTGCGTGCCCAGGATGCGCGCTTGCAGGTAGAGCTGATGCCCCTTCCAGAACTGGCCCACAGCGACGTGGACGCCTGGCTTGATCACCTGGACCGCAAGTTGCCCAGCGATGTCTGGCTGGGCGGCTGGTCGCTCGGCGGCATGCTGGCCAGCGCGCTGGCGCACAAGCGTGGCGACCACTGCTGCGGCCTGCTGACATTGGCCAGCAACCCCAGTTTCGTGGCCCGCACGGACTGGCCGCATGGCATGGCCGAAGACACCTTCGGTACCTTCCTCGACGGCTGCCGCAGCCATACCCAGGTCACCCTCAAGCGCTTCCGTACCCTGTGCAGCGATGGTGCCCAGCAACCGCGCACCCTGCTGCGCCAGCTGGGTGTTGGCGTGCCGGATACCGACCCCCTGTACCTGGCCACCGGCCTCGAAGTACTGGCCAGGCTGGATACCCGCGAAGCCCTGCAGGCCTATGCCGGCCCGCAACTGCACCTGTTCGCCGGCAGCGATGCACTGGTACCGGCAGAGGCGGCAAAGGCGCTGAGTGAGCTGTTGCCCGATGTGGAAGTGGGCCTGGTCGAAGACAGTTCCCACGCCTTCCTGCTGGAGTATCCGCAGGAACTGGCGGCGGGCATCAAGAGTTTCCTGCATGAGAGTGGCGATGACTGACCTTTCCCGTCCGACCCTGCCCGGCGCATTGCCCGACAAGCGCCAGGTAGCGGCCTCGTTCTCCCGCGCCGCAGCCAGCTACGACAGTGTGGCAGGCTTGCAGCGTGCAGTGGGTTCGAGCTTGCTGGAGCAGTTGCCGGCAGGCCTGCAGCCGTCACGCTGGCTGGACCTGGGCAGTGGTACCGGCCATTTCAGCCGGGCGCTGGCCGAGCGTTTCCCCCAGGCCAGCGGCGTGGCGGTGGATATCGCCGAGGGCATGTTGTGCCATGCCCGCAACGAACAGGGCGGGGCGCTCTATCATGTGGCTGGTGACGCCGAGCGTTTGCCGCTGCGTGATGCCAGCGTCGACCTGGTATTCACCAGCCTGGCCGTGCAATGGTGCGGCCAGTTCGCCAGCGTGCTGGCAGAAGCGCTGCGAGTGCTGCGCCCGGGCGGCGTACTGGCCTTCAGCAGCCTGTGTGTGGGTACCCTCGATGAACTGCGTGCCAGTTGGCAGGCGGTGGATGGCCTGGTGCATGTGAACCGCTTCCGCCGTTTCGAGGACTATCAGCGCCTGTGTGCAGCCAGCGGTTTCGAGCAGCTTGGGCTGCAGCGCTGCCCGCACGTGCTGCACTACCCGGATGTGCGCAGCCTGACGCACGAACTGAAGGCGCTGGGGGCACACAATCTGAACCCTGGCCGGCCTTCCGGCCTTACCGGTCGGGCGCGCATGCAGGGCCTGTTGCAGGCTTATGAGGCATTTCGCCAGCCTGAAGGGCTGCCAGCCACCTACCAGGTGGTCTATGGTGTGTTGCGCAAGCCACAGGCTTAAGGGGAGCGAGATGAGCCAGGCCTATTTCATTGCCGGTACCGACACCGATGTTGGCAAAACCACCATCGCTGCGGGGCTGTTGCATGCGGCACGGTCGCAGGGCATGAGCACGCTGGGAGCAAAGCCGGTGGCCTCCGGTTGCACGATGACATCGAAAGGTTTGCGCAACAGCGACGCCCAGGCGTTGATCGATGAAAGCTCCATCAAACTGCCCTACGAGCAGGTCAACCCGTTTGCCTTCGAACCGGCTATCGCACCCCATGTGGCCGCGCGCGAGGCAGGGGTAACGCTTGCCGTGTCGGACCTGCTGGCGGCGATGCGCAATGTGCTGCGGCAAAATGCCGACTTCACCCTGATCGAGGGGGCCGGAGGCTGGCGCGTGCCGTTGTCGGGACAAGCCAACTTGTCCGACTTGGCCATTGCCCTCAAGCTGCCGGTGATCCTGGTGGTGGGGGTACGGTTGGGGTGCATCAGCCACGCCTTGCTCAGCGCCGAGGCGATTGCTCGTGACGGCCTGCAATTGGCGGGTTGGGTGGCGAACATCATCGAGCCGCGTACTTCGCGCCTGGAAGAGAACCTGGCCAGCCTGGCCGAGCGTTTGCCGGCGCCATGCCTGGGGCGGGTGCCCAAATTGAAGCAGGCCAGTGCCGACATGGTGGCTGAACACCTTCAGCTGGATCTGCTGGATTAGCCGTTTCCAGGCTTGGCCTCTTCGCGGGTGAACCCGCTCCCACAGGTATTGCACAAGTCTCAGAGCTGTGCAGTCCTGTGGGAGCGGGTTTACCCGCGAAGAGGCCAGTGCAGGAATACCCAGGGCCTATCAACTGGCATCAGGCCATTAGGGATTTAAACGGGCCTTTTCGCCCCTGGCCTGTTTTAATTGGGCCTGTTCGTCATCCAGCGTCAATGGAGTCCTGACATGGAAATCACCGGTAGCTCCGCCTATTACGCGGGCCTGAGCGCAATCCAGACCGGCCAGAACCGCGTCGATCAGGCCGCCAGCCAGATCGCCAATACCACCGCCGAACGAACCGCCACCAGCCAGTCCAGCGATTTTCAGGCCGAACGCCTGCGCGCGGTCGACCGCAGCCAGCAGATGGACCTGGCCACCAGCACCGTGCAGCTGGCCGTGGGCAAACTTGAAGTCGAACTTGGCGCCAAGGTCGCCAAAGCATCCGACGAAATGCTCGGCCGGTTCATCGACACCTACGCCTGACAGGCGCCCCCTCGAATCACACACAGCCCTCTGTGGGAGCGGGCGTGCCCGCGAATGCGCCAGCTCAGGCACCTCCCACCTCCATTGTCTGCTCAGGCCCTTTCGCGGGCACGCCCGCTCCTACAAGGGCAGCGCTTTTTCTGAGCTTGGCGTAAACGTCATTTTTCGTGGCGTAAATGGCACCATAGTCCATCCTTGACATCAGGCAGAGCTAAACGTAAGTTTCAAACAACTGTTTGATCGACGGCCGCCAAGTGCGGGTCACCCCACAGAACTCACCTAGAGGTTCATCGCAATGCCTGATTACAAAGCCCCCTTGCGTGATATCCGCTTCGTTCGCGACGAACTGCTCGGTTATGAGGCGCACTATCAGAGCCTGCCGGGTTGCCAGGACGCCACGCCCGACATGGTCGACGCGATCCTTGAAGAAGGCGCGAAGTTCTGTGAGCAGGTGCTGTCGCCGCTGAACCGTGTGGGTGACCAGGAAGGCTGCACCTGGAGCGAATCGGGCGTGAAAACCCCGACCGGCTTCAAGGAGGCCTACCAGCAGTTCGTCGAAGGCGGCTGGCCGAGCCTGGCGCATGACGTCGAGCACGGCGGCCAGGGCCTGCCAGAGTCGCTGGGCCTGGCCCTGAGCGAAATGGTCGGCGGTTCGAACTGGTCGTGGGGCATGTACCCCGGCCTGTCCCACGGCGCGATGAACACCATTTCCGCGCATGGCACCCCCGAGCAGCAGCACACCTACCTGACCAAGCTGGTGTCCGGCGAGTGGACCGGCACCATGTGCCTGACCGAGCCACACTGCGGCACTGACCTGGGCATGCTGCGCACCAAGGCCGAGCCACAGGCCGACGGCAGCTACAAGGTGTCGGGTACCAAGATCTTCATTTCGGCCGGTGAGCACGACATGGCCGACAACATCGTCCATATCGTCCTGGCCCGTCTGCCGGACGCACCGGCCGGCACCAAGGGTATCTCGCTGTTCATCGTGCCGAAGTTCCTGCCCAACGCCGAAGGCGGTGTGGGCGAGCGCAACGGCGTGAGCTGTGGCTCGATCGAGCACAAGATGGGTATCCACGGCAACGCCACCTGCGTGATATGAACTTCGACGGCGCTACCGGCTACCTGATCGGCCCGGCCAACAAAGGCCTGAACTGCATGTTCACCTTCATGAACACCGCTCGCCTGGGTACTGCGCTGCAAGGCCTGGCTCACGCCGAGGTGGCTTTCCAGGGGGGCTTGAAGTACGCCCGTGAGCGCCTGCAGATGCGTTCTCTGACTGGCCCGAAAGCACCGGACAAGGCTGCTGACCCGATCATCGTCCACCCGGACGTGCGTCGCATGCTGCTGACCATGAAGGCCTTCGCCGAAGGCAACCGTGCGATGGTGTACTTCACTGCCAAGCAGGTGGACATCGTCAAGTACAGCCAGGATGAGGAAGAGCGCAAGAAGGCTGATGCCCTGCTGGCGTTCTTGACCCCGATCGCCAAGGCATTCATGACCGAAGTCGGTTTCGAAGCCGCCAACCACGGCGTGCAGATCTACGGCGGCCATGGCTTCATCGCCGAGTGGGGCATGGAGCAGAACGTGCGCGACAGCCGCATTTCCATGCTGTACGAAGGTACCACCGGCATCCAGGCCCTGGACCTGCTCGGCCGCAAGGTACTGATGACCCAGGGCGAAGCGCTGAAGGGCTTCACCAAGATCGTGCACAAGTTCTGCCAGGCGCAGGAAGGCAACGACGCAGTCAAGGAATTCGTCGAACCGCTGGCGGCGCTGAACAAGGAGTGGGGCGAGCTGACCATGAAAGTGGGCATGGCCGCCATGAAGGACCGCGAAGAAGTGGGTGCGGCCTCGGTCGATTACCTGATGTATTCCGGCTACGCCTGCCTGGCCTACTTCTGGGCCGACATCGCCCGCCTGGCGGCCGAGAAACTGGCTGCCGGCACCAGCGAAGAAGCGTTCTACACCGCCAAGCTGCAGACCGCGCGCTTCTACTTCCAGCGCATCCTGCCGCGTACCCGTACCCATGTTGCGAGCATGCTGTCGGGTGCCGACAACCTGATGGCGATGGACGAAGAGCACTTCGGCCTGTCGTACTGAGCCTGCCGCTGTACGCGAAACCCGCCTGCCTTCACCGGCAGGCGGGTTTTTTTTTTCTTCAGGTTCAGCGCGGTCCCTTTGTAGGAGCGGCCTTGTGTCGCGATGGGCTGCAAAGCAGCCCCGGCGATCTTTGCTGTGGCAGAAATCCTGGGGCCGCTTCGCGCCCCGATCGCGACACAAGGCCGCTCCTACAAGAAGTCGCGTCTGATTCGATATTCAACTGTTCATGTGCACTGCCGATGAAGTGAGGGCACAATGCCATTATTGATCTGCCGGGTCGGAGATTACCCTTGTTTCGTCTTAACGCTGTTCGCGCAAGCCACTTCCTGCCGTCGCTGTTCTTGTTGCTGGCAGGGCTCGCCGCAGCCTATGTGAGAGACCTGAGTGTCTTTTTCACATCGCTGTTCAACGTCCTGCCAACCTTGGTCCTGCTGCTGGGCGGCGCTTATTGCGCGGTGTACCGCCGTCAGCGTGAGTTGTTTCTCATGCTCACCGTGTATATCGCCTACTACCTGCTCGACACCCAGACCGACTTTTACCGTGACCATGGCCGCGTGCGCGAGGACGCGGCGGTGACCTTCCACCTGGTATGCCTGCTGCTGCCCGCCCTGTTCGGGCTGTATGGCGCCTGGCAGGAACGTACCCACCTGCTGCAGGACCTGGTTGCCCGTGGGGCCGTGCTATTTGCCATCGGCAGCGTGGCGGTGGCCCTGGAGCAAAGCTTCCCCGAGGCGTTGCTGACCTGGTTGGCGGAAATCCGCTGGCCAACCCTGCATGGGCAGTGGATGAGCCTGATCCAGATGGTCTACCCACTGTTCCTCGGCGTGTTCATTCTGCTGGTGGTGCAATACCTGCGCGCACCAAGGCCGCTGCACGCGGCACTGGTGACGGGCCTGCTGGGCATCTTCTGGATGCTGCCGCAAACCTTCATCCTGCCGTTCACCCTGAACATCATGTGCAGCCAGGTAATGCTGATGATCGCCGCGGCGGTGGCGCACGAGGCCTACCAGATGGCATTCCGCGACGAGCTGACCGGACTGCCGGGGCGCCGTGCGCTGAACGAGCGCATGCAGCGCCTGGGGCGCAACTATGTGATCGCCATGACCGATGTCGACCACTTCAAGAAATTCAACGACACCCACGGCCACGACGTTGGCGACCAGGTGCTGCGCCTGGTCGCCAGCCGCTTGTCCAAGGTCACCGGCGGTGGCCGGGCCTATCGCTATGGCGGCGAGGAGTTCGCCCTGGTGTTTGCCGGCAAGACCGCCGAAGAATGCTTGCCGCATGTGGAAGCCGTGCGCGAAGTGATCGCCAACTACGTGATGCACCTGCGCGACCAGTACAACCGCCCGCAGGACGATACCGCCGGGCGCCAGCGGCGCGCGGGCAGCAGTGGCGGCACGGTGTCGGTCACCATCAGCATCGGTGTGGCCGAGCGCCAGGCCGATCATCGCAACCCCGAGGCGGTGTTGAAGTCTGCCGACCTGGCGCTATACAACGCCAAAGGCGCAGGGCGCAATTGTGTCATGGTGCATGGGCAGCAATCGCAGCGAGGGGCAGTGCGCACGGCGTGACTTAACTAGACTATTCAGTCTGTTGATGACCCTATGTCTCGTAAAAGTTGTTCGGTTACACTGCCTGCAACCCAGTGTCGCGGTTCCCCGAGACCGCCCCGACCCGACTAGCGAGAGGTTGTCATGGCTGAATATAAAGCGCCCCTGCGCGACATGCGCTTCGTACTGAATGAAGTCTTCAACGTGGCCGAGCAGTGGGCGCAGTTGCCCGGGCTGGCCGAGGTTGTCGATGCCGACACGGCCATGGCGGTGCTGGAAGAAGCCGGCAAGGTCACTGCCAAGTCCATTGCGCCGCTCAGCCGCGCCGCGGATGAAGAGGGCTGCCACTGGGACAACGGCGCAGTACGCACACCGGCCGGTTTCATCGAGGCATACAACACCTACGCCGAAGGCGGTTGGGTGGGCGTGGGCGGCGACCCTGCTGTTCGGCGGCATGGGCATGCCCAAGGTCATCTCGGCCCAGGTCGAGGAGATGGTCAACGCTTCCAGCCTGTCCTTTGGCCTGTACCCGATGCTGACCGCCGGCGCCTGCCTGTCGATCAATGCCCACGCCAGTGAGGCGCTGAAGGAAAAGTACCTGCCTAACATGTACGCTGGTGTGTGGGCCGGTTCCATGTGCCTGACCGAGCCGCACGCCGGTACCGACCTGGGCATCATTCGCACCAAGGCCGAACCCCAGGCCGACGGCAGCTACAAGGTCAGCGGCACCAAGATCTTCATCACTGGCGGTGAACACGACCTGACCGAGAACATCATCCACCTGGTGCTGGCCAAGCTGCCGGATGCCCCTGCGGGGCCGAAAGGCATTTCGCTGTTCCTGGTGCCTAAGTTCCTGGTCAACGAAGACGGCAGCCTGGGCGCACGCAACCCGGCAACCTGTGGCTCGATCGAGCACAAGATGGGTATCCAGGCCTCGGCCACCTGTGTGATGAACTTCGACGAAGCGGTCGGTTACATCGTCGGTGAGCCGAACAAGGGCCTGGCGGCCATGTTCACCATGATGAACTACGAGCGCCTGGGCGTTGGTATCCAGGGCCTGGCCTCGGCCGAGCGCTCCTACCAGAACGCCGTGGAATACGCCCGCGACCGCCTGCAGAGCCGCGCCCCGACCGGGCCGCAAGCCAAGGACAAGGCGGCCGACCCGATCATCGTCCACCCCGACGTGCGCCGCATGCTGCTGACCATGAAGGCGCTGATCGAGGGTGGCCGTGCCTTCTCCAGTTACGTGGCCCTGCAACTGGACAGCGCCAAGTACAGCGAAGACGCCGCCGTGCGCAAGCGCAGCGAAGAGCTGGTGGCACTGCTGACACCGGTGGCCAAGGCCTTCCTCACCGATCTGGGCCTGGAGTGCGCGGTGCACGGCCAGCAGGTGTTCGGCGGGCATGGCTATATTCGTGAATGGGGGCAGGAGCAACTGGTGCGTGATGTGCGTATTACGCAGATCTACGAAGGCACCAACGGCATCCAGGCCCTCGACCTGATGGGGCGCAAGGTGGTGGCCAGTGGTGGGGCGTACTACCGGCTGTTCTCCGACGAGATTCGCCAGTTCATTGCCAGCGCGGGCAGCGAACTGGATGAATTTGCCAAGCCGTTGGGTACTTGCCTCGATCAACTTGACGGGCTTACCGAATGGGTGCTGGAGCAGGCCAAAGGCAACCCGAACGAGATTGGCGCGGCTTCGGTCGAGTACCTGCATGCCTTTGGTTATGTCGCCTATGCCTACATGTGGGCCTTGATGGCGCGTGCGGCCCAGGCGGGTAAGGGGGACGAAGCGTTCTATGCGGGCAAGCTGGGTACGGCGCGGTTCTACTTTGCGCGGTTGCTGCCGCGGGTGGATTCGCTGGTGGCTTCGGTGAAGGCGGGGAGTGAGTCGTTGTACCTGCTGGATGCTGAGCAGTTCTAAGGGGGGTGGGGCTGCTTTGTAAGCCTTTTCCTACACGACGTGGTGACTTTTCACCACTGTTCTCAGATTGGATCCACGGTTATTCTTTACCACATGGACGTTGCGCAGGAAGCGCAAAGGACAGATCAAGGATGACGACGAAGGACGCCTGCCAGGATGGTGGGGCGATACGGATGTCACAGGGAAACAGTCTGGGAAAACCCCGCTTCGGCGGGGTTTTCTTTGTGCGCGTGTTTTTCAGCCCAGCACATCCAGCGATGATGCGCCCAACAGGCGGGCGTCCGTCTCTTCCTCCAGCAGCGTGCGCAGGAGCTCCACAGAGGCCTGCTGGCGCTGGGCATCGCGGAACACCAGGCCAACCTTCAACGGTACCCGCGGCTCACTCAATGGCTTCCACAGCAACCCCTGATCATCCTCGGCTGCCTCCTTGGCCCGCCCCGGCAGGATGGTGGCCAGCGCGGTATGGGCCAGGCTGTCGAGAATCCCCGCCATGTTGTTCATCTCGGCCTGCACCTGCGGCCGACGCCCTTGGCTGGCCAGCTGCGCCTGCCAGATCTGGCGAATCTGGAATTCCTCACCCAGCATCAGCATGGGCAGCTCGGCGGCCTGGCGGATGGACACCTTCTTGAAGTCTTTCAGCGGGTGGGTAGCGGGGATCACCAGTTGCAGCTCATCTTCGTACAGCAGCAGGCCATGCAGCCCCGGCTGGCGTGGCGGCAGGTAGCTGATGCCGATATCCAGGCTGCCGTTGAGCAAGCGCCGTTCGATCTCCAGCCCCGACAATTCGTAGATCTGCACCACCAGGTGCGGCTGTGCCCTGCGCAGGCGTTCGAGCAGTTGCGGCACCAGGCTTGGCCGCACGGTCTGCAGCACGCCGATGGCCAGCGTACGTAGGGACTGGCCCTTGAAGTTGCGCATGGCCTCGTGGGCGCGCTGCAGGCCGTCGAGCAGCGGCAGGGCGTGGTTGTACAGGGTATGGGCGGCCAGCGTCGGCAGCAGGCGTTTGTTGCTGCGCTCGAACAGGCTCAGGTCAAGGCTGTGCTCCAGTTGGCGGATCTGCTGGGAAAGAGCCGGTTGGGACAGCGACAGGCGCTCGGCGGCGCGGCCCACGTGGCCTTCTTCATACACCGCGACGAAATAACGCAGTTGGCGAAAATCCATAAGTAATGCTTATCGAAAATGCTGAAAAAACGAAATGGTCGTACACCCTCGCGAAGCCTAGTCTATCGCCGTATTCCAGCGGGTTACAGCGATGAATCGGTCGATTGTTACCCCGAATGAAAAACACTTTTGATAGGCAAGGCAAAATATCGAGTGCCGGCACCCAGACCGCACCGTGGCCGCCCTCTGCCGTGACTGGTTGGAGCCCTGATGAACCTGTTCAACCTGCGCCGCCCGGCCCCTGCCGCCGTCGCCGAGCCCAAGCGTGCGCCGGTGATCGTGCCGGAAGCGCCGCAGCTGTCGCGTGAGCGCCTGATGCCCGGCACCGAACGCGCAGCGCAAGTGTTCGTGCGTGGCCAAGGCTCCTGGTTGTGGGACAACGAAGGGCACGCCTACCTGGACTTCACCCAGGGTGGTGCGGTCAACAGCCTGGGCCACAGCCCCAGTGTGCTGGTGAAGGCGCTGAGCACCCAGGCCCAGGCGTTGATCAACCCGGGCTCGGGCTTTCACAGCCATGGGCTGCTGGGGCTGGTCAACCGCCTGTGCCAGAGCACCGGCAGCGACCAGGCTTACCTGCTCAACAGCGGTGCCGAAGCCTGCGAGGGCGCGATCAAGCTGGCGCGCAAGTGGGGCCAGCTGCACCGCAACGGCGCCTATCACATCATCACCGCCAGCCAGGCCTGCCATGGCCGAAGCCTGGGCGCGTTGTCGGCGTCCGACCCGCTGCCGTGCAACCGCTGCGAGCCGGGCCTGCCGGGCTTCAGCAAGGTGCCGTTCAACGACCTGGCGGCGCTGCATGCCGAGGTGGACTCACGCACCGTGGCGATCATGCTCGAGCCTATCCAGGGCGAGGCGGGTGTCATTCCGGCCACGCAGGAGTACCTCAAGGGTGTGGAAACGCTGTGCCGCGAACTGGGCATCCTGCTGATCCTCGACGAGGTGCAGACCGGCATCGGCCGCTGTGGCGCGCTACTGGCCGAAGCAACCTACGGCGTGCGTGCCGACATCATCACCTTGGGCAAGGGTCTGGGTGGTGGCGTGCCGCTGGCGGCCTTGCTGGCCCGGGGCACGGCGTGCTGCGCCGAGCCTGGCGAACTGGAAGGCAGCCACCATGGCAATGCGCTGATGTGCGCCGCCGGCCTGGCCGTGCTGGATACCGTGCTGGAGCCTGGCTTCTTCGCCCAAGTGCAGGACAACGGCCGCCACCTGCGTGAGGGCCTTGGCCGGCTAGCCGGGCGTTATGGCCAGGGCGAAGTGCGCGGGCAAGGCCTGCTGTGGGCCCTGCAGCTGAAGGAGAACCTGGCCCGCGAGCTGGTGGCGGCGGCCCTGCACGAAGGCCTGCTGCTCAACGCACCGCAGGCGGATGTGGTGCGCTTTTCGCCGGCGCTGACCGTGAGCAAGGGCAACATCGACGAAATGCTGCTGCGCCTGGCCCGTGCCTTCGCCCGCCTGCACACCTGGCAGCAGGCCCGCCGGGAAGTACCGGCCTGATCCGAATTTTACGAACCGTCTGGCGTTCCTGCGCATCGCCCCTGGCCTGTTTCATTCGGCCCGGGGCGTTTTTTTTTGCCTGTTGAACCTCTACGGTGGGCAGCTAGTCTCTGATGTAACCCCTTCAGGAGAGACTCGCATGGACTTCATACGCATCATCATCGCCATCATCCTGCCGCCGCTCGGCGTATTCCTGCAGGTTGGGTTTGGCGGGGCGTTCTGGCTGAATATCCTGCTGACCTTGCTGGGGTACATTCCGGGGATCGTGCATGCGGTGTATATCATCGCCAAGCGCTAGCCTATCAGGGTCTCATCGCCGGCAAGCCGGGCTCCCACAGGACTGCACAGCGCTCAAGGCCTGTGTAAATACCTGTGGGAGCTGGCTTGCCGGCGATTCGGCTGCAAAGCAGACTCAGATGCTCAGCCCCCTAACACCCTGCAATAGAATTTCCACTCTTCTTCCAGCGCATGCGCCAGGTTCTCCGCCTTGCGGAACCCATGTCGCTCCCCCGCATAGAAGTGCCCTTCAGCCTCGATCCCGTTAGCCTGCAGCGCTTCCAGCATCGACCGCGTCTGCTCTGGCACCACCACTGCATCCAGTTCGCCCTGGAAGAAAATCACCGGCACCTTGATCTGCCCCGCATGCAGCAGCGGTGTACGCTGGCGATAGCGCTCGGCGTCCTGCAGCGGGTCGCCGATCAACCAGTCCAGGTAGTCCCCTTCGAACTTGTGGGTGGCCCTGCCCAGGGCAACCGGGTCGCTGACCCCGTACAGGCTGGCGCCGGCGCGGAACACATCATGGAACGCCAAGGCACAGAGGGTAGTGTAGCCGCCCGCGCTACCGCCACGGATGAACGCCTTGCGGCCGTCGATCAGCCCACGACCTGCCAGGTGTTCCACCGCCGCGCAAGCATCGGCCACATCGCTTTCGCCCCAGCGCAGGTGCAAGGCCTGGCGGTATTCACGGCCATAGCCGGTGCTGCCCCGGTAGTTGAGGTCGGCGACGGCGAAGCCGCGCTGGGTCCAGTACTGGATGCGTGGGTCGAGCACGGGATAACAGGCCGAGGTCGGCCCGCCATGGATGAACACCACCAGCGGCGAGGCCCCTTGCGACCGGGCTGCCGGGTAAAAGAAGCCATGGGCGCAATGGCCGCCACTGCCGTAGTGGAACGACTGCGGCAGGCTGATATGTCTTGCCGGCAGCACTTCGGCGCCACCAGCCAATACGCTGACCTCGTGGTTGCTGCGGGCAATGGCGATGACCGCCGGCGGGCTGATCGGCGAGGCGGCTATCGCGTACAGGTGTCCGGTATCCATGGCCAGGCTGCGAAAGCGCGTGTAGGCGCTGGCGAAACGCTCCAGGCGGCCATCGGCAGTGCGCAGCCCCAGCTGCCCGAAGCCGTTTTCGAACCAGCTGGCCAGATAGCTTTGCGGCCCCAACGCCAACCAGGTACTGGCGCCCAGTTGCCAGGGGGCTGCAGCGTGGTCCGCGGGTTCGGCAGGCAAGGCCTGCCAACAGCCATCGACCTCGCCCCAGGGCTGCCAGAAGCCATTGCGGTCGGACAGGCAGTAAAGTCGGCCTTCACTATCGAAGCGCGGCTGCTGTAGCGACTCGTCAGCGCTGGCAATACATTGCGCCGGCCCCCAGTGACCACTGGCATCACGTGTGCGGCACATCAGCCTGGTGAAGGTCCAGGGTTGAGCCGGGCGGTCCCATTCGACCCACGCCAGGCGCTGGCCGTCGCCACTCACCGTAGGCGAAGCATAGAAGTCGGCGCCCTCGGCGAGCACTTCGCGGGCCTGCTCACTCAGGGCGACCAGGCGATGCTCGACCCCTTCGCCATGCTGCTCCTCGACTGCCAGCCAGCAGGCCGTCGTGCCACTGCACATCGCCGTAGCGGCAGCTGGCATCCTCGGTCAGGGCACGCGGTACCGCGCCGTCCAGGGCCTGGGTATAGACCTGTTGGTCCTTTTCGTTGACGAACAGCAGCCCGTCGCCACCCAGGCAAAAACTGCCACCGCCGTATTCGTAGACCCGGCTACGCACACTGAAGCCATCGGGTGTCAGGCAGCGGGCCTGCTGGTGCTGCCAGTGCCAGATGCGACAGGCACCATCGGCCGGGCGGAACTCGTTCCAGAACAGCCCCGCGGCGCTGACCTTGAGTTCGGCGAAGTCGGTGCCTGCGGCAACAGCCTGGGCCGCGCTGAACTCAGCCGCGGGCGATGACACGGGAGTTTCGTTCATTGCGGAAGGTCATCTGTTCAATGGTGAGCTGGGCGCTTTCCGACTCTTCGCGGGCCTTGAGGATGATGCCGTGGTCTGCCGACTTGGCGCACACCGGGTCGGCATTGCTGGCATCGCCGGTGAGCATGAAGGCCTGGCAGCGGCAGCCGCCGAAGTCCTTTTCTTTCTCGTCGCAGGAGCGGCAGGGTTCGGGCATCCACTCATAGCCACGGAAGCGGTTGAAGCCGAACGAGTCGTACCAGATGTGGTGCAGGTCGTGGTCGCGCACGTTGGGAAACTGCACCGGCAACTGGCGTGCGCCGTGGCAGGGCAGGGCAGTGCCGTCCGGGGTGATGGTGAGGAACAGGCTGCCCCAGCCATTCATGCACGCCTTGGGGCGCTCCTCGTAGTAGTCCGGGGTGACGAAGATCAGCTTGCACGGGTTGCCCTCGGCCTTGAGCCTTTCCCGGTATTCGTTGGTAATGCGTTCAGCTCGCTCGAGCTGCGCGCGGGTCGGCAACAGGCCCAGCCGGTTGAGGTGGGCCCAGCCGTAGAACTGGCAGGTGGCGAGTTCGACGAAGTCGGCCTCCAGGGCGATGCACAGCTCGATGATGCGGTCGATCTTGTCAATGTTGTGCCGGTGGGTGACGAAGTTGAGCACCATCGGGTAACCATGGGCTTTCACTGCACGGGCCATTTCCAGCTTTTGCGCAAAGGCCTTCTTCGAGCCGGCCAGCAGGTTGTTCACCTGCTCGTCACTGGCCTGGAAGCTGATCTGGATATGGTCCAGGCCGGCTTTCTTGAAGTCGGCGATGCGCGCCTCGGTCAGGCCGATGCCCGAGGTGATCAGGTTGGTGTAGTAGCCCAGCCGGCGGGCCTCGCCGATCAGTTCGGCGAGGTCCTGGCGGACCAGCGGTTCGCCGCCGGAAAAGCCGATTTGCGCGGCACCCATTTCCCGGGCTTCGGCCATCACCTTGAACCACTGCGCGGTGCTCAGCTCCTGGCCCTGGGCGGCGAAGTCCAACGGGTTGGAGCAGTACGGGCACTGCAGCGGGCAACGGTAGGTCAGCTCGGCCAGCAGCCACAGCGGCAAGCCTACTGCCGGCGTAGGCGGTAACTCAGGCGAGGACGATCCAGTGTTCGGCACGGGCCACCTCCATGAACTGCTCGATGTCATCGGCCACTTCCGGGACACCGGGGAACTGTTGTTCGAGTTCGCTGATGATCGCGGCAACGTCGCGCTGGCCGTCGATCAGGCCGCCGATCAGGGCCGCGCTGTCGTTGAGCTTGATCATGCCCTCTGGGTACAGCAGCACATGGCCCTTTTGCGCCGGCTCGTACTGAAAGCGATAGCCGGGGCGCCAGTTCGGCACTTGATTACGGTTGAAACTCATAGGGTGATCCCTTTGTGCCACACCCGTTCCTGGGTGACGGAATGATAGGGCGGGCGGTTCAGCTCGTAGGCCATGCTCATGGCGTCGAGCATGCTCCACAGGATATCCAGCTTGAACTGCAGTATCTCCAGCATACGCTCCTGGCCCGCGCGGGTGGTGTAGTGCTGCAGGGTAATCGCCAGGCCGTGCTCCACGTCACGCCGGGCCTGGCCCAGGCGGGTGCGGAAGTACTCGTAGCCGGCCGGGTCGATCCAGGGGTAGTGCTGCGGCCAGCTGTCCAGGCGCGACTGGTGGATCTGCGGGGCAAACAGCTCGGTCAGCGAGCTGCTGGCCGCTTCCTGCCAGCTGGCGCGGCGGGCGAAGTTGACGTAGGCGTCCACGGCAAAACGCACGCCGGGCAATACCAGTTCCTGGGAGCGCAGCTGGTCCGGGTCCAGGCCCACGGCCTGGCCCAGGCGCAGCCAGGCTTCGATACCACCGTCCTCGCCGGGCGCGCCATCGTGGTCGAGCAGGCGCTGGATCCACTCGCGGCGCACTTCGCGGTCCGGGCAGTTGGCCAGGATCGCGGCATCCTTCATCGGGATGTTGACCTGGTAGTAAAAGCGGTTCGCCACCCAGCCCTGGATCTGTTCGCGGCTGGCGCGGCCTTGGTACATCGCCACGTGGTATGGGTGATGGATGTGGTAGTAGGCGCCCTTGGCGCGCAGGGCCTGCTCGAATTCGGCAGGGGACATTGGCAGTGCGTCGCTCATTCGGCTGGCTCCTGTATAGCTGAGTCTCGGCTCACCTCGCCCCCTGTGGGAGCGGGCATGCCCGCGAACACCGGCGAAGCCGGTGCCATACACCGTGTTGGATTTTTCGCGGGCATGCCCGCTCCCACAGGGTTTGTGTCACCTCAAGGGCTGTACTTACAACTCGATACTCATGCCATCGAAGGCCACTTCCACACCCCGGCGCAGCACTTCGGCACGCTCGGGCGAGTCTTCATCGAGAATCGGGTTGGTATTGTTGATGTGGATAAGTACCTTGCGCTGCCGTGGGAAGCCATCCAGCACTTCCAGCATGCCGCCGCGGCCGTTCTGCGCCAGGTGGCCCATCTCGCGACCGGTACGGGTGCCCACGCCACGGCGCTGCATTTCATCATCTTCCCACAGGGTGCCATCGACCAGCAGGCAGTCGGCGCCGTGCATCATCGTCAGCAGCTTGTCGTCCACCTGGCCCAGGCCCGGGGCGTAGAACAGCTTGCCGCCGGTGCGGGTGTCCTCGACCAGCAGCCCAAGGTTGTCGCCCGGGTGCGGGTCGAAGCGGTGCGGCGAATAAGGCGGCGCGGCGCTGCGCAGGGGGAACGGGGTGAAGCGCAGGTTGGGGCAGGCGTCGATGACGAAGCTGCCTTCCAGTTCGATGCGGTTCCATTGCAGGCCGCCGTTCCAGTGGCTGAGCATGTTGAACAGCGGGAAACCGGTGGTCAGGTCCTGGTGGACCATTTCGGTGCACCACACCTGGTGCGGGCAACCTTCGCGCAGGCTGAGCAGGCCGGTGGTATGGTCGATCTGGCTGTCCAGCAGGATGATGGCGTTGATGCCGGTGTCGCGCAGGGCGCGGGCCGGCTGCATCGGCGCAAAAGCCTGAAGCTGGGCGCGAATGTCGGGCGAGGCATTGCACAGCACCCAATGCACGCCGTCGTCGGACAGGGCGATGGACGACTGGGTGCGCGGCGTGGCCCGCAAGGTACCGTCGCGCAAGCCCTTTGCAGTTGACGCAGTTGCAGTTCCACTGCGGGAACCCGCCGCCGGCGGCGGAACCGAGAACCTGGATGTACATGGCCACTCTCTCTGCAGAAAACCGTAGCGAAAAAACGAAAACGCCCCGGCAGGCCGAGGCGTTGAACCGTAAGCCGGGCTTAGCGGTTGGCGAAGTACATGGTGACTTCGAAGCCGATGCGCAGATCAGTGTATGCAGGTTTGGTCCACATGGAATTACTCCTTCCGGATGAGGGGTGGGTTTGTCAGCTACTACTTGGGTACCGCCATTGGCTGGAGGTTCCCCTGGCTGGGATTGCGCTATCTTACAAGAAAAATTTGTACCGAAAGGTTAATTATTCGAAAACTCCGTTGCGGTTTTCGTAACAATCATGTGTTTCAACCCATCCAGGAAGCATCTGGTGCGGCAGCGTTGGCCAGGCATAGCCAGGTAGAACCTGTACCGAGCAGGTGGCTCAGCAGGTGGTCCAGATCCGTCTGCCGCGCATTCAGGATAGACCTGCGCAGCGCATCCAGCCTGCCGGGTTGTGTGGCCAGGTATGTCTGCCACGCCCATTCGGCGACTTCGGCGTTGCCCATTGCCGGTTCATCGAATTGCCCGGCCAGGGCCTGGCGAGCGGCCGGATCGAAGGTGACGCCCTGGCGTAGCAAGGTGAGCAAGTGGTCGAGTATCTGTACCTGGCTGGCGTGAGGCGACTGGACCCCGAACAGCAGGCCACCGACCCCCTCGACCTGACGAAAGGTACTGAATACCGCATAGCCGAGTTGCAGTTCTACCCGCAGCCGTTGGTAGACCGGCCCTTGCAGCAACTGGGCGAGCAGACGGCCTGCGGCTTCCATGGCCGCCGGTAGTGGGCAGAACAGTAGCAGGGCATGTTCGCTACCGGGTACTTCGGCATGTTGCCAACGGTGGTTGGCCCAGGTGGGCAGAGGGCCAGGCGCCGAGCCTTGGCCAGGGCAGCGCTGCAGCACAGTGCCCAATGCATTCAGGGCAGCATCGTCGAAGCCTGCCGCCAGGCCGTGCCAGCGTGCCTGCTGCCACAGTCTGTCGAGTTCGGTCTGTGCCAAGGTGCAATCCGGCACAGCTGCCGGCGTGGCGCCCAGCACGGCGTCGGGCAGCTGCTTGAGCAGGGCGCGGATCGGGATCAGTGCCGGAGGCTGCGCCGAACAGGGCTGCCAACTGGCTGCCGGGGGCTTGAGCATGAGCGCCAAGGCCTGTTCCACAGTGCGCAATACCGCAGCCGGTAGCCCGGCGCAGCGCAGCTGCCAGTATTCGCCAGCGGCACTGAACTGCAACTGCACCGATACGCGCTCGCAGCGCTCCTGCATGGGGTGCAGGGCGCGTTCGAGCAGCGCATGCAGGCGTTGGCGCAAGGGTGAAGGGACATGCCAGCGCAGGTACAGCACCGCGTATTGACGGGCGCCAGGCAGCTGGTCGCTGACCTTCAGTGCCGCTGGCAGCGGCTTCTGCCTGGCATCAGGCACCTCCGCCAGTAGCAAGGGGTCGACAGCGGGCAGTTGCCAATGCCCGTACTCGCGGACCGACAGGCCTTCCAGCAGGGCATCGAGCGTTTGCAGGCTTTGAGGATCCAGACCTGCAAACGGCTGGCCGGCGCTGTCCCGGCGGGCAAGCTCAAGCGCGCTGGCGCTGCGTTCGCGGCGTTGCTGCAGCAGTGCGAACTCGGTATTCAAGTGCTCAGGCGCGGCCTGGCGGATGAAGCCGAACCAACCCTGCAACAGCGCATCCGCTTCGTCCGCGCTGGCGTCCTCGCTGAGCTTCAGGTCAATGTGCCACAGCAACTGCCCGGCAAAGGCATACAGCGCCTCGGCCTTGAAACCTTGCAGCCAGCCACGTTGGCGAAGCGCATCCAGCCAAGTGCCTGGGCGGCTATCGTTGAGGCAGGCGATCAGCAACTCCAGGGCCTGCTCGGCGCCTGCCGGCAGGTTTTCGTGACTGAAGAGCCGTTGCGTATCGGTCGCCGATAAAGGCAGTGGCAGCGCTTGTGGCACCCGCGCTCCCGTTGCGAACAGCCCGGCATGCTGCCGGCCCAGCCTTTCCAGTTCGTCCAGCGATTGCGGGCCGCACAGGCTCAGGGTGACCTGGCCGCCCTGGTAGAAACGCTGGTGGAAGCCACGCAGCGCTTGCTGGAAGGCTGGGTCCTGCAAGGCCAGGGTATATCGGTTCCCGGCATGAAAAGCGCCCAGTGGATGGCCGGGCGCCGCGGCTTGCAGCAAGGCGAACTGTTGCTGGGCCTGCGGGCTGCGCGACCAGGCAATGAACTCTGCATGGATGACTTCACGTTCGCGGCGTTGGCGTTCGATGCCCAGGTCTGGCTCGGCCAACATCTGGCACAGGCGCTCCAGGCCCCCGGCCAGAGCGCTGGGTGGAACCTCGAAGAAAAAGTCGGTGGTGCGTTCGCGGGTGCTGGCATTGACCTGGCCGCCGAGGGCCTGCACGTAGCGCATCAGGCCGTCGTCCAGGGGAAAGCGCGGGGTGCCGAGAAAGAACAGGTGCTCCAGGAAGTGTGCCAGACCGGGCCACTTGCCAGGCGCGTCGTGGCTGCCCGCATGCACCCGCAGTGCGGCGGCCGAGCGCTTAAGGCGCGGGGCGTGGCGCAGGGTCAGCTGCAGGCCGTTGGCGAGGGTGAGGTGGCGGGTGGCGTCAGGCATGGGAGCTCCGGTAACTGCTGTCCATGCTAACTCATTTGTTTGCAGGTCCGGCCTCTTCGCGGGCACGCCCGCTCCCACAGGGTCTGCGCTGCATTTCATACCTGCGCGATACTTGTGGGAGCGGGCGTGCCCGCGAAAGGGCCATCAGTCTTTGCGCAGATGCAACTCCTGGCGCAAATCGGTGAGGTAAGGAAACACCTCCCGCCCCTGCACCACCCGCTCATGCTCCAGCTCCGCCAGCAACTGGCACTCATCCCGCCCGGCCATGGCCAGCAGGCTGCCATCCGGGCCGATGATGCTGCTCTGCCCACAATACTGGATCTCGCCTTCCGAGCCACAGTAGTTGGCATACACCAGGTAGCACTGGTTCTCCTGCGCCCGCGCTCTCACGGTCACCTGGCAGATGAAGTCGTAGGGCGTCATGTTCGCGGTCGGTACCAGGATCAGCTCGGCACCGTCCAGCGCCAGGCGCCGGGCGTTTTCCGGGAACTCGATGTCGTAGCAGATCAGCAGGCCGACCTTCCAGCCATCGAGCTCCACCACCGGAAAGTGATCGGAGCCTGGGCTGAACATCGAGCGGTCCAGCTCGCCGAACAGGTGGGTCTTGCGATAGTTGCCCAGGCAGCGGCCGTGCGCATCGATCAGCTGCACACTGTTGTAGATTGCGCCATCGTCGCCACGCTCCGGGTAGCCGTAGACGATGGCGATGCGGTGCGCCTGGGCGATTTCCACCACTTCCATGGCCGCGGGGCCATCGACGGCCTCGGCCAGGCGCTCGACCTGGGCCAGGCCGATGTTGTAGCCGGTCAGGAACATTTCCGGGCACACCAGCAATCGGGCGCCGCGTTCGGCCGCCAGTTGTGCCTGGTGGCGTAACCGTTGCAGGTTACCGGGCACGTCCAGTGGCTTGGGTGCGCCCTGGAACAGAGCGATGCGCATGGTGCCTCCTTGTCTCAGTCCGGCAGGGCGATCGGGCCGATCTCGTCGAACACGTCGCCTGGGCCGGGGTTGTCCGGGTGAGTGCGGCCACCGAAGTGGTTCATGATACCCCACACCGCATTCAACGATGTCTGTACTGCGCCTTCCACCCAGGCCGGGGTCCACGACACGTCGTCACCGGCGATGAACATGCCGCGCTGCTCGGCAGGCATGTCCTGCTGCATGAAGTGCGCATACATGCGCTGGTTGTAGCGGTAGTGACCCGGCAGCGCGCCCTTGAAGGCGCCGAGGAAGTGCGGGTCGGCTTCCCAGGAAACGGTGATCGGGTCGCCGATGATGTGCCCGGCGATATCGGTCTTCGGGTAGATCTTCTTCAGTGCATCCAGCGCCAGCTGCACGCGTTTTTCCACCGGGTGCGGCAGCATTTTCAGCGCGTCGCTCATCCACGAGTACGACAGGCAGATCACCCCGGGCTTGTCGTTGCCGTTGTCGAACAGGTAGGTGCCGCGGGTGAGGCGATCGGTGAGGGTCATGCTCATCAGATCGCGGCCGGTTTCCGGGTCCTTGTCCTTCCAGAACGGTCGGTCGACCATGACGAAGGTTTTCGACGACTGCATGTAGCGGGTGCGGTCCAGGGCCATCCACATCTTTTGCGAGAACAGCGATTCTTCGCAGTCGATCTGGGTGGTCAGCAGCCAGGTCTGGCAGGTGGCGAGCACGGCGCTGTAGTGGCGGGTGTCGCCCCAGTTGTCGGTGACCGCCAGGCGGCCATCGGCGGCGCGGGCGATGCGCTTGACCCCGGTACGCGGCGCGCCGCCATGCAGAGCGCTCAGGCTGGTACCTTCCGGCCAGTGCACGCAGCGCTCCGGCACATGGCGCCAGATGCCTTGCGGTACCTGCTCCACACCGCCGACCACCAGGTGCTGGTGGTCGTCGCAGTTGGTCATCACCACGCGGAAGATTTCCAGCATCGAGTTGGGGAAGTCCGAGTCCCAGCCGCCGGTGCCGAAACCGACCTGGCCGAACACTTCGCGGTGCTGGAAGCTCAGCTGGGCGAACGAGCGCGAGGTGGCGACAAAGTCGTAGAAGGTGCGGTCGTCCCACAGCGGTACCAGCTTGTTCCACAGCGCTTTCAGGCGTGGTACGTCGCGGTCGCGGATGGCCTGCTGGATGTCGGCGAACTGGGCACCGCTTTCCAGCGCGTCGGCCCAGGCGTCGGCCACTTCGTGGAACAGCTTGGGCAGGTCGGTGGGTTTTTCGGCGTAGTAGGTCTGGCCTTCCAGGTCGATTACCGTGCTGCCCGAAGCGGGGGTGAGCGGGTTAGGGAACGGTTTGGTCTCCAGGCCCAGCTTGTCCACGTAGTGGTAGAAGGCGGTGGATGAAACCGGGAAGCGCATGCCACCCAGTTCGGCGATGATCCCGTCGGTGCCGTTGAAGGCTTGCGAGCGCAACCGGCCACCCAGCTTGGAGGCTTCGTACACCACCGGCTTGAGGCCCAGCTTCATCAGCTCGTAGGCCGCCACCAGGCCGGCGATACCGGCGCCCACGATGGCCACTTCCTCACCATGGCGCTCGGCCGGGATGCTGCCCAGGCCTGCGGGGTGTTCCAGCCAGTCGTCGAAGGCGAAGGGGAAATCCGGGCCGAAGATGGTGATTGGCTTTTTACCGTCGGCGGGGTGGCGGTTTTTCTTGTTCATGGAGTGACCTTGCCAGAGAGGCTGCGCAGCGGGCGGAGCCTGAGTATAGGAGATGCCTGGTGGCCATTTTAGGGAGTGGGGTGTTCGTTATTAAGGTGCAGAGTGTTGTCTGAATGTAGTTGGTTTCGTCGAAATAGATAAACCAGTTAGCTTTATGACGAGCAGGGGGCTGCTAATCAAGCCCAGCATCGGACCCTGTGGGAGCGGGCGAGCCCGCGAAGCGCCGCGCGGGCGGCGCTCGATCTCACTGGCAACAAAGATGTCATGACAAGGGTCGGGAAGCCTGCCCGCCAGCCAGGTTCAGAGCGGCTGCCCGCGGTCCACCTTGCTGCTGAGAATGATCGACGTGGTGGTCTTTTCCACCCCGTCGACACTGCCGATCTGATCGAGCAACTGGTCCAGTTGCTCGGGCGAATCCGTACGCAGCCAGGCCACATAGTCGAACTCGCCGCTCACCGCGCACAGCTGCTGCACCTGGCCCATGGCACTCAGGCGCCGCACCACTTCCTTGCCCGAGCGCGGCTGCACCTTGATCCCCACATACGCCTGCAGCCCACCCCCCATCACCCGCTGGCCCAGGCGCACGCCATAGCCGGAGATGACCTTGTTCTTCTCCAGCCGCTCCAGGCGCGAGTTGACGGTGGTGCGGGCGATACCCAACTGGCGGGCGAGGGTGGCGACGCTTTCGCGGGCGTTGATCTGCAGCAGGGCGATCAGCTGGCGATCGATTTCATCCAGCGTGATGGAGCGGGAGTCCGACATGGCGAGTCTCTACGGTTGGCCCGCTAGCCTAGCCAGCCTGCGGTAAGCAGGGCAAGGGTAGACAGTTGGCCATGCTGAGATATTGAATTCCGTTAGTGGCATTCCCCAGCGCGCCAACTCCTCTGGCGATAAGACCGCCGGTGGGAACTCCGGCAAACAGGGCAGCTCCCTCTGCTTCAAATATTTTGCATCATTCTGCACTTAGGAAATGCTGAACATCCCCAAAACTGCTGGCCCGCTTTCGTCCCTGATTTCACGGTACGAATCAGCAGCGCACTACCGCATTTCGGGCATTGCCGCTCGGCTGTCGGATCACTACGGCGCTTAAGGTTTTGCACATGCTCGCGGTGGGTGGCGAGGGTCGGTGCGCGGCGGCCGGTTTGCAGGGCGTGCAGCATGGCGTCGACTTCAGCCTCGCTGAATACTGGTTGCTGGAATGACTGGATATAGCGGATAAAGCCGATGCCCTGGGTCACATTGGCCGGTGCTTCGGTTTTGAAGGTGCTGCCGCCGACGAAGGTGATGACCGAGTGCAGGTGCTCGGGATTGACGCCAAGAGTGGCTTCCAGCGCTTTGAGGTGTTTGTAGTTCTGCCGCAGCGGGTTCTGGAATTTGAAGGTGCGCTTGTAGAGCTTCTGCGTCCACTGCGCCTGCTTTTCACTGCCGAAGATCCAGCCGCTCATGTTCTTCGTTTCCAGTACGAAGATGCCGTAGGTCGAGAGGAATACGTGGTCGATCTGCGTGGTGCCGTCCGGCGTGTTCAGAGTGACGTTGTGCAGACGGCGATAGATCTGTTTGTCCAGTTGCCAATGGGCGAACAGGCGTACCAGCAGTTCACCGATCTGCCCCTTGGCCCAGGGCGATTTGAGTAGGCCGATCAGCAGAGCTGCTGGGATGAACCAGGTCAGCATGCCCCAGACCTGAGAGACTATTGGGGTGTAATCCATTTTCTTCCTTGAGTAGAGCTGCTTGATGGCTGGGTGCACAGGTGTGCCGAAATCCAGTTGCCTGGCACTGCTTCGGATAATGGCTAATTGATTTCAATGGCTCAAGGGGGGCGTGACCATAGTCCTAGGGCGCGATGAGGCACTAGGGGCCTGACTTGGTCGACTTAGGTGCTCAGCGTGCTATCTGGTAACGGGTGCTGCGCCCACCACCGGGCAGCCGCTCGATGCAGCCCTTCTCCATCAGGTCGCTCAGGTGACGGGTCGCGGTGGCCTTGGAGACCTTGGCCACGGCTTGGTATTGCGCCGCGCTGATTCCGTCCTCGAAACCCTTTTCGCCGCCATCGAGCAGGCGGTTCAGCACTTTGATCTGTTCCGCCGATAGGGTTTGGCTGCGGTGTGCCTGCCAGAAGCGCGCCTTGACCAGTACGCGGTCGATACGAGCGAGGGCCTGCTCCAGGCTGTTGAGCAATGTCTTGAGAAACCACTGCAGCCAGGCGGTGATGTCCAAGTTGCCTTTCTGACTGGCTTCGAGGATGCGGTAGTAACCAGCGCGGTCGTCGAGGATGCTCGCTGACATCGCGTAAAAGCGAATGGCATGCTTTTCGCCCTGAGCCAATGCCTGGTCGGTGATAGCGCGCGTGAGGCGACCGTTGCCGTCATCGAAGGGGTGCAGTGTTACGAACCAGAAATGTGCAATACCGGCGCGCAGAAAGGGGTCAAGGCTGGCATCGTTGCGGCTGCTCTCGAACCAGGCGAGAAAGTCCGTCAGTTGCGCTTCCAATCCTGCGCGAGGAGGGGCTTCGAAATGTACGGTGGGGCGGTCGACCCGACCTGAAACGACCTGCATGGGCTCTTCGCCACGCAGTGCACCGATGTGTAGCGGTCGAGTCAGCAATTGCTCATCAGTGGGGAATAGCCAACGGTGCCAGGTGAACAGTCGCTGTTTGTCTAGTGGTTGTTGATGCAGGCGGGTGGCATCGAGCAGCAGTTCCGCCAGGCCTTCGGAGCGCGAGGTGGTGCGACCTTCTTCGCTCAGCCCCAAGCGCCGCGCCAGTGATGAGCGCACCGAACCGACATTCAGTTGCTCGCCCTCGATGGCTGAAGAGGTGACGATGTTCTGTAGCATGGCATCCAGGCTGCTCTGCACTTCGGTGTCACTGCCCACCGCACTGAGCATTCCCAACAAACGACCCTGAGCCTCGCTGCAGGCTCGCAACAGCGGGGCGAGCGCTTCGGCTTGCCAACTGAAGTGCGGCCAGTCGGGCTGCAGCCAGATCCAGAGCGGGTCATTCATAAGGGTTGTTCATCTGTGAGCCGATTAACGAGCCTATTCGGCTCATGCAGTGAGCCGATAATGCCGCCTATTCGGCTCACTGTCTAATTCTCAAGCCTGGCTTGCTAGGTTGATGAGCACGTAACTCAAGGGCTACAAGCTTCCAGGCATGGCTGCGTCTGCATCGGTTTCCGGTTGTAGGTTCGGTTACCGATGCCTGTGCCAAGCTGATCGCAATGTAGAGTAAACCTGAATGATAGCGAGCCAAGGCCGCGGCTGACCCAGATGCACAACCCTGAAAAGCTTAAAGCCGCGCAGTGCGCGGCTTGTAAGTTGGTGGGCCCACACGGACTCGAACCGTGGACCAAAGGATTATGAGCCCGAAAAAATCACCCATAGCCATTGGGAAAACCCTTGATCTACCTGATTTTATTGAATATCCGATTTTATTGGGGAAGGGTTTTAGATTTCGGTGTGGACACATTGTGGACACATCCGACTGTACCGGGCTGCATAGGGCTTCAGTTCTTTGCACAGTGTGCAATGCCCTGGTGCTCTACGCGGCCCGCGCTGGGCCTGCCCCGGGGCTAGCTTGCACCTGGGCTGGCCTTTGCACTATTTCGCGACGCAGACCGCGTCGGCGGGAGGGGGATAAGTGATTTTCAAGGCGAATTTTTTCGACGATAGGATTTTTCTCTATAGCAGATAGGAGCGCCGCCCGTACTATCATAGGGCCAGCCTGTAAGTATCAGGCATCTAGGAATTCACGCCAGGAGCTTGATCTGTGCTTAACGTCTTCGCCATCGTCGGCCTTGTGCTTTTGCCCATTTCTTTGGCAGTTCTGATAATTAGCATTGCCTTGCATAAAAGTGTTTCGTTTTTGGCAATTAGTCGAACGGTCTCATTGCATTCAAGTGAAGGGCTTGCGAAGCAGGGGTTGTTTTGGCTATCTATTTTGGTCCCAATAATTCTTTTTTTTGAATTTGGATATTTTGTTTGGTCTGGATCTTCGTTAGAGCTTAGTCAGGAAGGATTTAAGAATTTTATAACCTTGAGTGCACTTCCAATTGGATTGCTGTCATTGTCGATACCAGCAGCCGCACTTGTTACAAAGCTTCACTCTACAGCACAGACCGCCAAGCAAATAATAATTGCAGAGAAGAAAAATAATTATGACTTGTTTTATATGCATAGAAGGGAGTTCTCTGCATACTACGCGCAAATTGGGCCATTAGAATTCTTGGGAGAATTCACTGCTTCCTATAAAGTCAATCCGCGCTTGCATGCTGTTCTGTTCAGTGGAGAGGCTGCTGATGGTATCCCAATGTTAAGAGCTAAGTTCATCAGTCAACGTATAGCAGATTTAAAGCGGGCCCGGGAATTGTTGATAGGGGTCTTGACAAGCACTGATCTTATTGAGGCGCTTCCGAAGTATCTTCAGTTCTCAAAGATAGTAGATGATATTTTTACGCATTTTGGTGTCTTTGATGTACAAAAGCAGTTAGCAAAAAAAAGCATTAAGGTTACATATATGTTGAATGGCGAGAAATTGGCCCAGCGTACGGCAGGGTCAACTACTCGCCAGGCAATCTCTGCATTTCGTTGTGCAAAGAGCTATATGCTCTTAGCAATGGAGTTTGCTGGTTATGAGGAGGGTGTTCGGCTTGTACGCGACGAGGAGGTAGATTTTATCGATGCGACGACAGGCTATCAAACTATTCATTACCAACAGGTTAGGGTTATTGAAGCGATTATTAACACCTGTAATATGCAGCGCATGAAAGACGAAGTGCCAGAGCTGGCGGCTTCTTTGTCGAAGGGGTGCGAGAATAAGGATGGCCAGTCTTAGGGTTCTCAAATGCATGATTTTCAGTATTTCTTGATCTGTGTCTTAGATTGGCTCGCCTCGTTTTTCCCAAGAGTGCTCTCAAAGGAAGCGATATCGGCTTTGGTAGGGGGAGGTATAGCCGGATGGTTCGGTTTTAAAGCTACCAAGAAAGCCCATGAATATGCGTTGCAAAAAGCTGAATCGGAGGAGGTTAAGGTTACAACGCAGACTTTACGTCTTATGCTTGTGGAAATTCAGACGGCGTGGAAAATTTATAAAGAAGAGTACGCCCCCGATCTTGAGGCTCTACCCGACGACGCCCCGCACCTTTTGGTTTTTCCGTTAGGCGAAAATATTTTTGTTGTTTATGATTCTGCGCCAAGTTGCATGGCTAACTTGCCGTCTGAAGTTTCAGAGACTCTAGTGCGTATATATATGCGCATGAAGGGTATGGTGGCTATGATTAAACTAAATAACGAAGAGACCTTAGAGGCCATTAGGTTAGGCCAGGAGCAGGTTTTAAAGCTAACGGTCTCTGGGAAGGACCCAAAGGATCTTGAGGATACTTTTATTATGCACCAGGCACGAAAGATGAAAATGGAAACGAACGCAAGAAGTATGCGTGGTTTGGCTGCGGAGATTGATTCGCTGTATAAGCGGCTTCTCGCACTGTCGCGCGCAATGGGCGTAGACGTTGAAAAAAGCGCATTTTGACATAGGCCTAATGGCAGAAGATGACGACCTTGTCAGGTTGCTGCGGCGAAGATGAACTATAAATAAGCCCGCATGAAGCGGGCTTTGAGTTACGCAGACTCCAGCGCGTTGACGATGTTCCTAGCCATCAGGGAGTACCCGAGGCTGTTAGGATGCAGACCATCGTTCGCCAGGACGTTGATATCTACAGCTGACAGAGCCGTGTAGTTGTCGACCATGTCCAGCTTGCGGGACTGAGCAGCCCGGTAAATAGTCCCCCGGACATCCTGCATCGTGAAGGAAAACGTCTCGGGGTTCTCATCGGCAGCTGGGTTGGCACACATCAGGATCACATCAGCCATCGGCTGCAGTACATCCAGGAGCAGTCCGAGGTTGTAGGCGTACTCGTTCACGCCGCTTGCAAACTGCACAGATCGGATCCGGTCGTTGGTACCGATCTGG
Organism: Pseudomonas putida; assembly: GCA_029953615.1. Classification (NCBI taxonomy): domain Bacteria; kingdom Pseudomonadati; phylum Pseudomonadota; class Gammaproteobacteria; order Pseudomonadales; family Pseudomonadaceae; genus Pseudomonas; species Pseudomonas putida. Next base: position 2,791,736 of record CP124529.1, read on the forward strand.
CAAAACACGTAGTTGTCCTGGGTGCCTACCGCGACGCCGTCCCCAAAGCCTGCGCCAGTGGGTGGCAGGTTGTTGACGCGGTAGGTCCTGGAGCTGGCGCCGTTGATGCCCTGGTTGGTAATCCGGATCTTCTTGTTGATGATGATGGCTTCCGGCCGGAACACCTTGCTGCCAGTGGTTTGCGAGGCCCTGCGCTTGGTGCGCAGCTCCACCACTTTGTCCCGAACGTAGCCAAAGGTATGCGCCCGTCGACGGTCGTTACCGTAGGTCAATCCATCTTCGCCCTCGGTGGTGGTGAACACGCCTTGGCTGGCCCCGTCCACAATCAGCTCATAGTCCAGCGCATCCCCCACCACCCCGAACGACAGAGTGAAGCCGGTACCCGTGAAGCGGAAGCTGATCGTGTGGGAGCTGGTCCCGGCGCTGTTGCCATCTGCCAACTGGTACTGGGCTCCTGTGAGTGCGCCTCCGGCGGTCAGGGCCACCGTGTTGGACATCGATGGCCCAACGGTGGTGAGGGTGAAGGCGCCACCGCGTGGGAACAGCGTGACCGGCACGGTGTATTCAACCGTGGATTCGCCGCTTGGGCTGGCGGGCCAGTTCGACAGGACCGGTTCTGCCCCGAAGGCGTACCGCTCGCCGATATAGCGCTTGAACACGTTGACGTACGATCCGGTGCCAAACCAGTCCCGGGGATCGGACAGTGTTCTGTCGCGGGGTTCGGTGACACCTTGCTCGGTGCCGTTACCGCTGCCCAGGTGATCGAATCCCCGATGAAGACGATGCTGGTGATCTGCTCAAGCGGGTTGCCCAGGGATGCCTTGAGCTTGGACAGCTGGCGACCGAAGCGATGTTCCTATCACCGCTGACTTCGAGAAACGCCTGCACGCTGCGCTGCCGTTCCGACCTGGTTACAACATCTTTCGGAAAGTGGTCGAACAGCTCCAGCTCGATCTACCCGATGGCCAGCTGACGCATGTACTCCGGCACACCTTCGCCAGCCACTACATGCGAAATGGCGGGAACATCCTGACTCTGCAGCGGGTGATTTGCCATGCCACGTTAGCCATGACTCAGAAGTTCAGCCCTGGGCATCTGGCCGATGTGGTCAATCTCAACCCTCTGGCAGGCATGCGTGGACACATTGTGGACACATCCAGGGATTGTGAAAGTAAGTAAGGTGGGAAATGGCAGGGGCGGCCAGAAACGACAAAGCCGCGCAGTGCGCGGCTTGTAAGTTGGTGGGCCCACACGGACTCGAACCGTGGACCAAAGGATTATGAGTCCTCTGCTCTAACCGACTGAGCTATAGGCCCTCAGTAAGTGGCCGGATTATAACGAGGGTTTCGCACCGGTGCCATCCGAAAGATCGGATAGTGCTATACGAAGAAACGTCGCCGCGAACTCCTCCGGGGGCAGGGGCAGGCTGACGATGTAACCCTGGATCTGCTCGCAGCCTTCAGCCGCGAGGAAGCGTTGCTGGGCCTGGTTTTCCACACCCTCGGCAATGATGGTCAGCTGCATGCTGCGGCCCAGGGCGATGATCGCCCTGGCGATGGCGGCGTCGTGGGGATCGTCGGGCAGGCCGCGGATGAATGACTTGTCGATCTTGAGGATGTCCAGCGGCAGGCGCTTGAGGTAACTCAGCGAGGAGTAACCAGTGCCAAAGTCATCGATGGCCAGCTGCACGCCGAGTTTCTTCAGCTGGTAGAGCACGGCCAGGGCTTCCTCTGCCTGGCTCATGATGAAGTTTTCGGTGATTTCCAACTGCAGGTCGCCAGCCTTTAGCTGGTAGTGCTTCAGCAACTGTTCGATGCGCCGGGCAAGGTGGGGGTGGCGCAGCTGGGCGCCGGCGAGGTTGATCGACAGCGGGCCGAAGGGGTCGTAGTGCATCTTCCAGGCCTGCATCTGTCGGCAGGCCTGTTCCAGCACCCAGTCGCCGATCTGGAGGATGGTGCCGTTCTCTTCCGCCAGGTGGATGAAGTGCTCTGGCGGCACTTCACCAAAGGTCGGGTGGCTCCAGCGGATCAGCGCTTCGGCGCCGACCAGGCTCTGGGTCTTGAGGCTGAGTTTGGGCTGGAAGCACAGGCTCAGTTCATTGCGTTCGATGGCGCGACGCAGCTCATGCTCCAGGGCGATGCGTTCGCTGGCCTGGGCGGTGAGGTCGAGGGTGTAGGCTTCGACGCGGTTACGACCCTTGGCCTTGGAGCGGTACATGGCGGCGTCGGCGTTGCGAATCAGTGTGGCAACGTCAGTGCCGTCCTGTGGATAAAGGCTGATGCCGATGCTGGCGCTGGTGAAGAACTCGTGCTCGCCAGCCTGGAACGGCGCGTTGAAGCAGGTCAGCAGCTTGTTGGCGATGGCGCTGGCGTCACTGGGTTTGTGCAGGCCGGGCAGCAGGATGATGAATTCGTCGCCGCCCAGGCGGGCCACGGTGTCGACATCACGCACCTGCTCCTTCAGGCGTTGGGCAATGCCCTTGAGCAGCAGGTCGCCGACCGGGTGGCCGAGGCTGTCATTGATGTGCTTGAAACGGTCAAGGTCAAGGAACAGCACCGCGCCCTTGCGGTTGGACACCTGCGAGCAGGTCAGGGCAGCCTGCAGACGGTTCTCGAACAGGGCGCGGTTGGGCAGGCCGGTCAGCGGGTCGTGGTGGGCCTGGTAGTCAAGCTTGGCCTGGGCATGCTTGAGGCTGGAGATGTCGGCGAACACGGCGACGAAGTGGGTGATCTCGCGTTCGTTGTTACGCACGGCGCTGATGGTCAGCCAGCCGGGGTACAGTTCGCCGTTCTTGCGCTTGTTGTAGATCTCGCCTTGCCAGTGGCCTTCAGCCGTCAGTTGGTGCCACATGGCGGCATAGAACGCGCTGTCGTGCTGGCCGGAGGCGAGCAGGCGCGGGGTCTGGCCGAGGGCTTCGATCTCGCTGTAGCCGGTGATTTCGCTGAAGGCGCGGTTGACGGCACTGATGCGCTGGTCGATGTCGGTAATCAGCACGCCTTCGGCGGTGTTCTCGAACACGGTGGCGGCCAGTTGCAGCTTTTCCTGCATCAGGTGGCGCTCGGTGATGTCACGCGCGATGGTCAGCATGCAGTCGTCGCCAGCAATCGGCAGCGGCCGTGCCGAGAGCTCGCACAGGCGAATCTGACCGTCGCTGCGGCGCAGGTGGCAGGTGAAGTCGCGTACGAAGCCGTCGCGCTTGAGTTGTTCGACCAGCCGTTTGCGTTCATTGAGATCGACCCAGATGCCCAGGTCCAGCGAGGTCTGGTCAAGCGTCGGGCTGAGGTCATAGCCGGTGAGGCGGCAGAAGCCCTCGTTCACTTCGAGCAGCAAGCCGTCGCTCTGGCGCGACAGTAGCAGGCCGTCGGGCGAGGCGTGGAAGGCCTTGGCGAATTTCTCTTCCGAGGTTTGCAGCTGCTCCTGTGTTTCCTTGAGCTGGCTGATGTCTCGTACCGCCACCACCAGCGCGAGCTTGCCGTCGAGCTCGAAGGTCTCGGCCGAGGTCAGGCCGGTGAACAATTGGCCGTTGCTGCGACGGAAGCTCATTTCCATGTTGCGGATGCCACCCTGATGCAGGCGTTCGAGCAGCCGCGGGCCAGTGTCTTCGACGCCCCATAGGTTGAGATCGGTGGCAGTACGGCCGATGACCTGCCCCGGAGAGAGGCCTATCTGCTCTTCGAAGGCTTCGTTCACTTCCAGCAGGCAGCCGTCGCTATGGCGGGCGATCAGCAGGATGTCCGGGCACTGCTGGAACACCGAGGCGAACTTCTGCTCGGACAGGCGCAGGGCGTCTTCGGTGCGCTTGGTCTCGCTGATATCGATCATCAGCCCACGCATCACCGGCTGGTGGCCATGCTCGATCATGCTGACGATGTTACGTACCCACAATGGCTGGCCATCGGCGCGGATCACGCGGTAGTCGAGGCTGTGGTCGCGCCCGGCGGCGGTTTCGCTGTCGCAGTAGGCCTGGGCCCAGAGGGCATCCTCCGGGTGCAGGATACTGCGCCAGAAGCCGGGTTTGAGCCAGTCGCCCAGTGGATAGCCAAGCAAGCCTTCGGCGTGGGGCGAGACGTAGCTGTAGGTGAAATCGTTCGCGTCGGCCTCCCAGGCAATGGCAGACAGGCTCTCGATCAGGCTGCGGTAGTGGTATTCGCTGCTGCGCAGTTCCTGTTCGAGAGCGATGCGCCGGGAAATTTCCGAACTGAGCCGGCGATTGATGCGGATGACCACCGCCAGCACGGCTATCAAAGCCAGTACCGCGGGCAGGCCATAAACCAGCAGGTCGGACCAGAACAGCCGTTGGTCGACCACATTGCCCACCCAGCGTTGCTGGATCTGGCTGACTTCGGCGCTGCTCATGTCCGCCATCACTTTGTCGAGAATGCCGACCAGCACCTTCTTGTCGCGTGGGGCGGCCATGGCCAGCTGGTAGCGATAGGGCGTTTCGCCGCTGACGTAAAGGCCATCGAGCTTGAGCTGACGCAGGCTCCAGATGCTTGAAGCAAGATCACCGACCACCGCGTCCACTTCGTCGGTGGCCAAGGCTTGCAGGGTGGAGCTTACGTTGGGCAGGGCAACCAGGTTGAGGTCCGGGTGGTGGGTGCGAAGCAGTTCGTGCGGAGCGTAGTTTTCGACTACAGCGATCTTCAGGCCGTACAGGTCCTTCAGGTTGCGCGGTTGTGCGCCGCCTTTGTGGGCGAGGATGACGATGGGGAAGTCGAGGTACGGCCGGGTGAAGGCCAGATAGCCTTGGCGTTCGGGGGTGGACATGATGCCGGGCAGTAGGTCGATACGGCTTTCGCGAGCCTGCGCCAGTACCTCGGTCCAACTGCTGGGTTCGACCGGTTTGAGCGTCACACCCAGGCGTTGCTGGATCGTGGCGATGTAATCGGCGGCCAATCCCTGGTACCGGCCCTCCTGGTCGCGAAACTCGAACGGTGGCCAAGAGGCGTCTACACCCAGGCTCAGCTGCGGATGGGCAGCCAGCCAGGCTTTCTCCTCGTCTGTCAGGGTCAGGGCGCCGGCCGTTGTGTTCCACAAAAACAGGAGCAGCAACAGGATGGCCGGCATCGGATGCATAGCGGCCTCGCATTCAGGGGGTCTGAATCGAGTGTAGACGGGCATTGCTGCAGCTGTGCAGTGGAAGGGCGGCTTTGTGTTCTGGCTGTCGGAAGGGGTAGGTCGCGAGGAAATGGGGCTGCTGCACAGCCCATCGCCGGCCAAGCCAGCTCCCACCTCGACCGCATTGACCTCTAGCCATGTGCAGTACCTGTGGGAGCTGGCTTGCCGGCGATGAGGCCAGAACAGGCAGTGCAAGCGGAAAAGAAAAACCCCGGCCTGGGCCGGGGTTTTGTCATCACTCGTCGAGGAAGGAGCGCAGATGCTCGCTGCGAGTCGGGTGGCGCAGTTTGCGCAACGCCTTCGCTTCGATCTGACGGATCCGCTCGCGGGTCACGTCGAACTGCTTGCCCACCTCTTCAAGGGTGTGGTCGGTGTTCATGTCGATACCGAAACGCATGCGCAGCACCTTGGCTTCGCGTGCGGTCAGGCCCGAGAGCACGTCACGGGTGGCTTCCTTGAGGCTTTCGACCGTAGCCACGTCGATCGGGGACTGCATGGTCGAGTCCTCGATGAAGTCGCCCAGGTGCGAATCTTCGTCGTCACCGATCGGGGTTTCCATGGAGATCGGCTCTTTGGCGATCTTCAGCACCTTGCGGATCTTGTCCTCAGGCATTTCCATGCGCTCGCCCAGCTCTTCCGGGGTCGGTTCGCGACCCATTTCCTGCAGCATCTGGCGGGAAATGCGGTTGAGCTTGTTGATCGTCTCGATCATGTGCACCGGAATACGGATGGTGCGCGCCTGGTCGGCGATCGAGCGAGTGATCGCCTGGCGAATCCACCAGGTGGCGTAGGTCGAGAACTTGTAGCCGCGACGGTATTCGAACTTGTCCACCGCTTTCATCAAACCGATGTTGCCTTCCTGGATCAGGTCGAGGAACTGCAGGCCACGGTTGGTGTACTTCTTGGCGATGGAGATCACCAGACGCAGGTTCGCCTCGACCATTTCTTTCTTGGCGCGGCGGGCCTTGGCTTCACCGATCGACATGCGACGGTTGATTTCCTTGATCTCGGCAACGGTCAGGCCGGTTTCGGTCTCAAGGTCGATCAGCTTCTGCTGGCAAGCGACAATGGCAGCGTCCTTTTCACCCAGGGCGGCAGCCCACTTGGTGTTGCGCTTGGCCAGGTCACCGCTCCAGGTCTGGTCGGTTTCGTTGCTCGGGAACATGCGCAGGAAGTCGGCACGCGGCATGCGGGCGTCACGCACGCACAGCTGCATGATGGCGCGTTCCTGCTGGCGCAGGCGGTTCAAGGCGTCACGAACACGCTCTACCAGTACTTCGAACTGCTTGGGTACCAGCTTGATCGGCATGAACAGGTCGGCCAAGGCCTGCAGGGCCTCGACGCTTTCCTTGTGGGCACGACCGTTTTTCTTCAGGACCTTGTTGGTGGCCTGAAGCTGGTCGTTGACCGCACCGAAGCGCTGACGGGCGACTTCCGGGTCCGGGCCGCTTTCGGCCTCTTCCTCGTCGTCACCGCTTTCGGACTCTTCCTCGTCGTCGTCGGTCTCTTCCTTCGCGGCAGCGGCCTTGGCGCCCGGGATCGGCACTTCTTCGGTCGGCGCGGCGATATTGTCGTCAGGGTCGATGTAACCGCTGAGAAACGTCGGACAGACGGCCACCTTCGGTGGTGACACGGTCGTACTCGCCGAGAATGTAGTCGACAGTGCCCGGGAAGTGGGCGATGGCGCCCATGACTTCACGGATGCCTTCCTCGATACGCTTGGCGATTTCGATTTCGCCTTCGCGGGTCAGCAGCTCGACGGTACCCATTTCGCGCATGTACATGCGCACCGGGTCGGTCGTGCGGCCGATATCGGTTTCAACTGCCGCCAACGCAGCAGCGGCTTCTTCGGCCGCGGCTTCGTCGGTGTCGGCTTCCGCCAACAGAAGGGCATCCGCATCCGGAGCACTCTCGAATACGTTGATCCCCATGTCGTTGATCATGCGGATGATGTCTTCCACCTGTTCCGGATCTGAAATATCCTCAGGCAGGTGGTCGTTGACCTCCGCGTAAGTCAGGTAGCCCTGCTCACGACCGCGGGTGATCAACTCTTTGATACGAGACTGCTGTTGCGCTTTTCCGGACATAACACCCTATCCACTGAAGGTCTTGGCGGGCAAAAAACAAGCCGAGGATTATACCCGAGCATGGGCCTCACGCGCCAGATGAGGTCGGCGTTTGTGCGGGAACATTCCGGCTCAGCAGGGCGAGGAGCTGGGTTTTTTCCTCGCTGGTCAATTCGCTTTGACGTGATTTCCTGAGCAGTTGTTCCAGGCTGCGCTCGCGTTGGCGGGCGGACAAGCTAGTTATAGTGTCGAAAAACTGTTGTTCAAGGTTGTCGGCGACGATCAGCCATTCCTTTTCCGCCAGGGCCCGCAGCAGGCGCCCCTGTTCGGTGCCGTGCCAACGTGCGATCAACTGCATTGAGCTTAGCCCAGGATTTTTCTGAGCGGCTTCGATCAGTGCCACCAGCAGCTGGCTGTACAGATGCTCTTCGTCGGCGAAGTGGCTGGCATCCTCCACCTTGCTGGCCAGCAGCGGGTGGTGCAGCAGGGTGCGCAGAGCGGCCAGGGTAGGCGGCTCGACCGGGGCCGGTACGCGCGGCGGCGCTTCGTCACGTTGCTGCCATGGCTTGCCGCCCTTGCGGTTCTTGTCCCAGGGTTTGTCGCTCCACTGCTTCTTGCCAGCGCCCTTGTTCGGCTTCCACTCCTGCTCCTGATGAACGGGGGCGAAGTCGTGCTGCGGCATGTCGCCGTAATCGGGGGTGAAACTGGCCATGGCGTCGTAGTCGTAGCCAGGGTCGTAGTCCGGCACGCTGCTGGTGGCCGGGGCGTGTTGCGCCAGCTGCTCGACCTGCTGCGGGTCGAGGCCGGTAATTTCCTTCAGGCGGTTGCGCATCAGCTGGCGCAGGTTGGCACCGGGTATCTTTTCGATCAACGGTGCGGCCAGGGTCGCCATGTGCGCCTTGCCTTCCAGCGAACGCGGGTCGGCTTCGACGCTCAGTTGCTCGAAGAAGTAGTCGGCCAGCGGCTGGGCGTGCTGGTTGATGCGGGCCATGAAGGCGTCGGTGCCTTCGGCGCGCACCAGGCTGTCCGGGTCTTCGCCTTCGGGCAGGAACAGGAAGCGTGCGCGGCGCCCGTCCTGCAGGTTCGACAGGGTCGATTCCAGGGCGCGCCAGGCGGCCTTGCGCCCGGCCTGGTCGCCGTCGAAGCAGAACAGCACGCTGGGTACCACGCGGAACAGGCGCTTGAGGTGCTCTTCGCTGGTGGCGGTGCCGAGCGTGGCCACGGCGTTGCGCAGGCCCTGCTGGGCCAGGGCAATGACGTCCATGTAGCCTTCGACGACGATGATTTCGTCGAGGTTGCGGTTGTGCTTGCGGGCCTCGTACAGGCCGTACAGTTCCTGGCCCTTGTGGAACACCGGGGTTTCCGGGGAGTTCAGGTACTTGGGCTTGTCGTCGCCGAGCACCCGGCCACCGAAGGCGATGATGCGCCCGCGGCTGTCGCGGATCGGGAACATCACCCGGTCGCGGAAGCGGTCGTAGCGCTTGCCGCTTTCGGCGTTCTCGATCAGCAGGCCGGCATCGATCATCACCTTCTGCTGCAGGGTGTCGGCGCCCAGGTGCTTGAGCAGGTTGTCCCAGCCTGGCGGGGCGAAGCCCAGGCCAAAGTCACGGGCGATTTCCCCGGACAGGCCGCGGCCCTTGAGGTAGTCCACTGCCGCCTTGCGGGTCGGGTGGCTGCGCAAGGCCTGGCGGTAGAACTCCGAGGCGGCGTCCAGTAGCGGGTACAGCGGCGAATCGGTTGGCTGGCGCGGCTTGTGGTCGCGGCGGCCTTGCTCGCGGGGCACTTCCATGCCGGCGGCGCGGGCCAGTTCCTCGACGGCCTGGGGGAAGTCCAGGTTGTCGTGGTCCATGACGAAGCCCAGGGCGTTACCGCCGGCGCCGCAGCCGAAGCAGTAGTAGAACTGCTTGTCGGGGCTGACCGTGAAGGAAGGGGTCTTTTCCTTGTGGAACGGGCAGCAGGCGGAGTAGTTCTTGCCGGTTTTTTTCAGCTGGACGCGCGAACTCACCACATCGACGATGTCGAGGCGGTTGATAAGGTCGTCAATGAAACTCTGGGGAATCAGCCCGGCCATGGCAGTCTCGTCATCTGGCAACTGGCAAGTCTAATCGCTCACGCGCCGAATGGGGCGAGTGCCGCTTGGGGAAGTGCGAGGGAATGTGTGCTCGTCGCCAGCCCCTGAGGGCTCGTCAGTCGGACGTGCACGTCTGGTCATACAGCAAGAAGGACCAGCTCTGACGTTTCAGGCAGGTTGCCCATGTGCAGTTCGCGCGAGGCTTGTGCAGGGCCTTGAGCTAGCTGCTCAAGTTTGAATCGACCACTGCCATCGCCCGGCGGTTAACCGGGCAGGGCAGAAGCTTTGCGAAGAACGCCTGTATTAGTACAGACGAACGGCGCGGCGCTGTTCGCGCTGAACTTTCTTGGCGTGACGCTTAACAGCAGCAGCTGCTTTGCGCTTACGCTCGGCGGTCGGCTTCTCGTAAAACTCGCGGCTACGAACTTCAGCCAGTACACCGGCTTTTTCGCAGGAGCGCTTGAAACGACGCAGAGCTACGTCGAAGGGTTCGTTCTCTTTAACTTTGACGGCTGGCATCCAGGGCTACCTTAATTCATTACCGGGGTAGACGTGCTCCTGGCAAAACAAAGGTGTGCTGGAGAACGTCGGTTTTCAAGGGTTGCGGATGTTAACCCTTAGCAAGCCGGAATGCAAAGCCTCTGATCGAAAACCGCTGGTCGGCATCCGACACGGGGACTATCATGCGCGGCTTCGAATTCAGCCCCCACAAGGGACGAACCCATGCTAGTACTGGGATTGGAAACATCCTGCGACGAAACTGGCGTCGCATTATACGACAGCGAGCGCGGTTTGTTGGCCGACGCGCTGTTCAGCCAGATCGACCTGCACCGCGTGTTCGGCGGTGTGGTGCCAGAGCTTGCCTCGCGTGACCATGTCAAGCGCATGCTGCCGCTCATCCGTCAGGTGCTGGACGAGGCTGGCTGCGTCGCCACCGAGATCGACGCCATTGCCTACACCGCGGGCCCGGGCCTGGTCGGTGCATTGCTGGTGGGGGCTTCCTGCGCCCAGGCGCTGGCCTTTGCCTGGGACATCCCGGCGATTGGCGTGCATCACATGGAAGGCCACCTGCTGGCGCCCATGCTGGAAGAAAACCCGCCGCAGTTCCCGTTCGTCGCTTTGTTGGTTTCCGGCGGCCATACCCAGCTGGTGCGGGTCGATGGCATCGGCCAGTACGAGCTGCTGGGCGAGAGCCTGGATGACGCCGCCGGCGAAGCGTTCGACAAGACCGCCAAGCTGATCGGCCTGAACTACCCCGGTGGCCCGGAAATCGCCCGCCTGGCCGAGCGCGGCGTTCCTGGCCGCTTCGTGTTCCCGCGGCCGATGACCGACCGCCCGGGCCTGGAGTTCAGCTTCAGCGGCCTGAAAACCTTTGCCCTGAACACTTGGCAACAGTGCCGCGATGCCGGCGACGACAGTGAACAAACCCGTTGCGACCTGTCGCTGGCATTCCAGCAGGCGGTGGTGGAGACTTTGACCATCAAGTGCAAGCGGGCGCTCAAGCAGACCGGCCTCAAGCGCCTGGTGATTGCCGGTGGCGTCAGTGCCAACAAGGCCCTGCGCGCGTCGCTCGAGGACATGCTCGGCAGCATCAAGGGCAACGTGTACTACGCGCGTCCGCAGTTTTGCACCGACAACGGCGCGATGATCGCCTACGCGGGCTGCCAGCGGTTGTTGGCCGGGCAGCAGCAGGACCTGGCTATCAGCGTGCAGGCGCGCTGGCCGATGGAGCAGTTGCCGCCGGTTTGAGCGTCAGAAGTGTCGTTCGCGTCCGGCGAACAGGTCGCGCAGGTTGCTGCGGTGGCGCCACACGATCATCACCGTCAACACGGTGATCGGGAGCAGGGCCTCGGGCTCGCGCCAGGCCAGCAATGGCAAGGTCAGTGGTGTGGCGATCAGCGCCGCCAGCGAGCTGGTGCGGGTAAGGTAGAAGGTCAGCAGCCAGGCGCCGATGGCCAGCAGTGCGGCCGGTAAGTACAGGCCCATGAGCATGCCGGCGGCCGTCGCCACGCCCTTGCCGCCCCGGAAGCAGAAGTACAGCGGGAACAGGTGGCCCAGCACCGCGCACACGCCGACCCAGGCCTGCGCGTGCAGGTCCAGCCCGGCAAGGCGGGCGAGCAACACCGGCAACAGGCCCTTGCACAGGTCGCCAAGCAGGGTCAGGATCGCCAGTTTGCGGCCTGCCAGGCGTAGCATGTTGGTGGCGCCAGCATTGCCTGAGCCGCTGGAACGCGGGTCCGGGCTGCCCGTAAGGCGGCTGAGGACGATGGCGAAGGACAGCGAGCCGAGCAGGTAGGCGAGCAACGCCAGTAACCAAAACATGCTAACTATTCCGGGCGAGGACGCCCTGATTCTAACGGCGCCAGTCGCCCTTGTCGTGCTGTGGAGAGAAGTGCTTGGACAGAGTGTTCATCGAAGGCCTGGAAGTCGATACCGTCATCGGTGCCTATGACTGGGAGCGGGATATTCGCCAGTGCTTGCGCCTGGACCTGAGCTTTGCCTGGGACAACCGCCCGGCAGCGGCCGGCGACGACCTGAACCTGGCGCTGGACTATGCCAGCGTGTCGGCGCGTATCCAGGCGTTTGCCGAGCAGGCCCGTTTCGAGTTGGTGGAAACCTTTGCCGAGCGCCTGGTGGCGACGTTGATGGAGGAGTTCCACATCCCGTGGGTGCGCTTGAAACTGACCAAGCCGGGAGCGGTGCCTGCGGCCCGTGGTGGTGTTGGCGTGGAGATCGAGCGCGGATGTCTCTGAGCACGGTTTACCTGGGCCTGGGCAGCAACATCGACCGCGAGGCGCACTTGTGCGCCGGGCTCGATGCGTTGGCGGGCATCCTGACCGACATGCGCTGTTCGCCGGCGTTCGAAAGCCAGGCGGTGGGTATCAAGAGCGGGCCGTTCATCAACTTTGTGGTGACCGGGCAGACTGCCTTGCCGTTGATCGAGCTGGACCGCCGGCTGAAGTTCATCGAGGCCGACAATGGCCGCTACGCGCCGGACCGCAAGGGGCTGCCGCTGGATATCGACGTGCTGATGTATGACGGTTTGCACGGCACCTTCGACGGGCTGGTGTTGCCTCGGGCCGAGATCCTGAAGAACGCCTTTGTGCTTTGGCCGCTGTCGCTGCTGGCGCCGCAACTGGTGCATCCGGGGGTAGGCAAGACAATGGCGCAGCTGTGGCAGGAGGCGCGGATCGATCAGGTGCTGGCGCCGGTTGCCTTTGAATGGCGTGGGTTGCAGCTGACTCCGGCATAAGCCTGTACCGGCCCTTTCGCGGCTAAAGCCGCTCCCACAGGGACCGCATGATGCCAAGCGTTGTGCAATCCCTGTGGGAGCGGCTTTAGCCGCGAAAGGGCCGGTATGTTCAACCCACCTTGTAAGCCTCGAGCGCTTTCAACCGCTCACTTTTGAGCGCCTCACCCAAGGCCTGGCCAGTCAGGCCTGCCTGCACCAACGGCTTCACATCCACCGCCCGCGCCGCCGCCGCTGCCCCGCGCAAGTAATCGGCTTGTGGATAACCCGACTTGCCCTCGCCCAGCGCTGTCATCTCGCAAGCGATCAGGAAGTCCTCGAACCGCTGTGGTCGCCGGTACACATCGAACTTCTGCAACAGCTCCAGCAGTGTAGTGGCAGGCAGTTCCAGCGCCTGGTTGCCCTGCGCCAGGCACTCGCCCGTCAGCAACGCCAGCTCCTGGCACTCTCGAGGTGCCTTGAAGCGCTGGTTGACGGCTTTTATCGCGGCTGCTGGTAGCGCCCGCAACAAGCAGGCCCAGCGTACATGCAGGGGCTGTTCGTGCAGTGCCGCCTGTTCCAGTGCCGCCAGGGCCTGGGGGGCATTACCAAGCTCAGGCAACAGCTCTTGCAGGGCGCCACAAGCATGCAGCACCTGGAAGAACACCTGTGGCTGCGCCTCCATCAACGCCCGCTCGAATTCCTTCCAGCTGCGTTCGGCGGTCAGCGCCTGCAGTTCACCAGAGGCGCTGATCTGACGCATCAGCTCAAGTGTCTCATCGGCAACCCGGAAACCCAGTGCTGCATAACGGGCAGCAAAGCGCGCAACACGCAGTACGCGAAGGGGATCTTCGGCGAACGCCGGGGAAACATGGCGCAACAGGCGGTTATCGAGATCGTCTTGGCCATGATAAGGGTCGTACACCTTACCCGCCTCGTCCTCGGCAATCGCATTGATGGTCAGGTCACGGCGGATCAGGTCTTCTTCCAGGGTCACATCGGGGCTGGCGTGGAAGGTGAAGCCGCCATAGCCACGCCCGCTCTTGCGCTCGGTGCGCGCCAGGGCGTATTCCTCGCCGGTCTTCGGGTGCAGGAACACCGGGAAATCAGTACCAACCGGTCGAAAGCCCTTGGCGTGCATTTCCTCGACCGTGGCGCCGACCACCAGCCAGTCGATATCGCTGACAGGGCGGCCGAGCAGGCGATCGCGCACGGCGCCGCCAACTTTGTAGATGTGCATGGGCAACTCTCCATAACTGCCGACAGGATACCCTGTCGGCAGTTATGGCGTGGCACTAGAGGTGGTGGATGACAGCCAGGTCCATGCGGCCATAGTCGGCGCTTTCGCCGTGCTCGCCGCGCGGTGGCATGTGGTGGGTCTTCATTACCTGCTCGCCCTGCACGGTCTCCAGATGGATGTCGAAGCCCCACAGGCGGTGCAGGTGCTTGAGCACTTCATCGGTCGAGTCGCCCAGCGGTTTGCGGTTGTGTTGCTGGTGACGCAAGGTCAGCGAGCGGTCGCCGCGGCGGTCGACGCTCCAGATCTGCACATTCGGTTCGCGGTTGCCCAGGTTGTACTGCGCCGCCAGCAGTTCACGAATGGTCCGGTAGCCGGCCTCATCGTGGATGGCAGGTACATACAGGTCGTCGCGCTGGTCGTCATCGAGGATGCTGAACAGCTTGAGATCGCGCATGACCTTGGGCGACAGGTACTGCAGGATGAAGCTCTCGTCCTTGAAGCTGCTCATGGCGAACTTGATGGTAGATAACCAGTCACTGCCGGCAATGTCGGGGAACCAGCGGCGATCTTCCTCGGTCGGGTTTTCGCACATGCGGCGGATGTCGGTGTACATCGCAAAGCCCAGTGCGTAGGGGTTGATGCCGTTGTAGTAGGGGCTGTCGAAGCCGGGTTGGAACACCACGCTGGTATGCGACTGCAGGAACTCCATCATGAAGCCTTCGGTGATCAGCCCCTCGTCGTACAGGTCGTTCATCAGTGTGTAGTGCCAGAACGTCGCCCAGCCTTCGTTCATCACCTGGGTTTGGCGCTGTGGATAGAAATACTGGGCGATCTTGCGCACGATGCGCACCACTTCACGTTGCCAGGGTTCCAGCAGCGGGGCGTTCTTCTCGATGAAATACAGGATGTTTTCCTGCGGTTCGGCGGGGAAGCGCGCATCATCGCGCTCGCTGCCCTTGTCGGCACTCTTCGGAATGGTCCGCCACAGGTCATTGATCTGCCGCTGCAGGTGCTCCTCGCGCTCTTTTTGCCGCCGCCGCTCCTCTTCGGCGGAAATCGGATAAGGCCGTTTGTAACGGTCGACGCCGTAATTCATCAGGGCATGGCAGGAGTCGATCAGGTCTTCCACGGCATCGATGCCATGGCGCTCTTCGCACTGGGCGATGTACTGCTTGGCGAACACCAGGTAGTCGATGATCGAGCTGGCGTCGGTCCAGGTGCGGAACAGGTAGTTGCCCTTGAAGAAGCTGTTATGGCCGTAGCAGGCATGGGCGATCACCAGTGCCTGCATGCACATGGTGTTTTCTTCCATCAGGTAGGCGATGCATGGGTCGGAGTTGATCACGATCTCGTAGGCCAGGCCCATCTGGCCACGGCTGTAAGATTTTTCCGTGCTGAGGAACTGTTTGCCGTAGGACCAATGGTGATAACCCAGCGGCATGCCGACCGAGGCGTAGGCGTCCATCATCTGCTCGGCGGTAATCACCTCGATCTGGTTGGGGTAGGTGTCCAGGGCGTATCGCTCGGCCAGGCGGCTGATTTCCCGGTCGTAGGTCTGGATCAGTTCGAACGTCCACTCGGACCCGGTGGAAATAGGTTGGCGTCTCTGTGCTCTGGCGGTCATGTGGCTAACCTGCGCTGGAAGAGTTCACGGAAGACCGGGTAGATGTCACCGGCCGATACCAACTGCTGCTGGGCGAACGTGTCGGGGAAGGCTTCGCCGATGCGCTCGTATTCGTACCACAGCGCCTGGTGTTCACGCGGGGTGATTTCAACGTAAGTGTAGTACTGCACATGCGGCATGATCTGCTTGGCCAGGATGTCGCGGCAGATCGGCGAATCGTCGTTCCAGTTGTCGCCGTCGGAGGCCTGGGCGGCGTAGATGTTCCAGTCGCTGGCCGGGTAGCGTTCGGCCATGACCTCCTGCATCAGCTTGAGCGCGCTGGAAACGATGGTGCCGCCGGTTTCCCGCGAATAGAAGAATTCTTCCTCGTCGACTTCACGGGCGCTGGTGTGGTGGCGGATGAATACCACTTCGATGCGATCGTAGTTACGCTTGAGGAACAGGTACAGCAGAATGAAAAAGCGTTTGGCGATGTCTTTGGTGGCCTGGGTCATCGAGCCGGACACATCCATCAGGCAGAACATCACCGCCTTGGAGCTGGGGTTGGGCTGCTTGACCAGCAGGTTGTACTTGAGATCGAAGGTGTCGAGGAAGGGCAGGCGGTTTATACGTGCCTTCAGGCGTTCGATCTCGTGTTCGACCTCCTGGATATCGGTGAAATTATCCGGTTCCTCGACCTTCAGGCGGGCGAGTTCCTTCTGCGCTTCGCGCAGCAGTGCGCGGCTGCTGCCGGTCAGGGCGATGCGCCGGGCATGGGCCGAACGCAGGGTGCGCACGATGTTGATGCGTGACGGGTTGCCTTCGTTGGCGATACCGGCGCGCACGGTCTTGAAGGTGTCGGCCCCGGTCAGGTGACGTTTGACCAGGTTGGGCAGCTCGAGGTCCTCGAACATGAACTCGAGGAATTCTTCCTGAGTGATCTGGAAGACGAAGTCGTCCATGCCCTCGCCGGAGTTGCCGGCCTTGCCACGGCCGCTGCCACCTCCGCCGCCCTGTGGCCTGGGGATGTGTTCACCGGCGGTGAACTCCTTGTTGCCTGGGTGCACGATGGTCTGCTTGCCCCCGCGACCATGGTGCAGCACCGGTTCGTCGATGTCGCGCCCCGGAATGCTGATCTGCTCGCCATGTTCCATGTCCATGATGGAACGGCGGCTCACCGCCTCTTCGACGGCTTTCTTGATATGTTCGCGGTACCGCCGCAGGAAGCGCTGGCGGTTCACCGTGCTCTTGTTCTTGCCGTTCAGGCGTCGATCTATAACGTAGCTCATGGTCCCTCCGGTAGCTGGGAACAGCTGCACGCTTCAAGCTACGAACTGCTGCACGTAAAGGCAGCAAAGCAGCTGCCGGCGCCCAGGGCTGGCGTAGCAGCCGCTGGGCGCGCGGTGGGTAGCTTGTCGCTTTATTGCGATTTCCTGACCCGCAGGTACCATTCCGACAGCAGACGAACCTGTTTGTCGGTGTAGCCACGTTCCACCATGCGCGTGACGAAGTCGTTGTGTTTCTGTTGGTCCTCCTTGCTTGCCTTGGCGTTGAAGCTGATGACTGGCAGCAGGTCCTCGGTGTTGGAGAACATTTTCTTCTCGATCACCACCCGCAATTTTTCGTAGCTCAGCC
This sequence comes from Pseudomonas putida, assembly GCA_029953615.1. Classification (NCBI taxonomy): domain Bacteria; kingdom Pseudomonadati; phylum Pseudomonadota; class Gammaproteobacteria; order Pseudomonadales; family Pseudomonadaceae; genus Pseudomonas; species Pseudomonas putida. The sequence goes on from CP124529.1 coordinate 2,808,698, forward strand.
AGCTCGGATTCTTGCCATTGTTGTTGGCACGGGCGCGCAGCACGAAGTTGACGATTTCGTTGCGGAAATCTTTCGGGTTGCTGATGCCGGCCGGTTTCTCGATCTTCTCCAGTTCTTCGTTGAGGGCGATACGGTTGAGGATTTCGCCGGTTTCCGGATCGCGGTATTCCTGGTCCTGGATCCAGAAGTCGGCGTACAGCACGTAGCGGTCGAAGATGTTCTGGCCGTATTCGCTGTAGGACTCCAGGTAGGCGGTCTGGATTTCCTTGCCGATGAACTCGATGTAGCGTGGCGCCAGGTACTCCTTCAGGTAGCGCAGGTAGCGTTCGCGCACTTCGGCCGGGAACTGTTCCTGCTCGATCTGCTGCTCCAGCACATACAGCAGGTGCACCGGGTTGGCGGCCACTTCATGCGGGTCGAAGTTGAACACCTTGGACAGGATCTTGAAGGCGAAGCGGGTCGACAGGCCGTTCATGCCTTCGTCGACGCCGGCGGCATCGCGGTATTCCTGAATCGACTTGGCCTTTGGATCGGTGTCCTTGAGATTCTCCCCGTCGTACACCCGCATCTTCGAGTAGATGTTGGAGTTTTCCGGCTCTTTCAGCCGCGACAGCACAGTGAACTGGGCGAGCATCTTCAGCGTGTCTGGCGCGCAGTGGGCCTTGGCCAGCGAGCTGTTGATCAGCAGCTTGTCGTAGATCTTGATTTCGTCGCTGACGCGCAGGCAATACGGCACCTTGACGATGTAGATCCGGTCGATGAACGCCTCGTTGTTCTTGTTGTTACGGAAGGTGTGCCACTCCGATTCGTTGGAGTGGGCCAGCAGAATCCCGGAGTAGGGGATGGCGCCGAGGCCTTCGGTACTGTTGTAGTTGCCTTCCTGGGTGGCGGTGAGCAACGGGTGCAGGACCTTGATCGGGGCCTTGAACATCTCGACGAATTCCATCAGGCCCTGGTTGGCCCGGCACAGCGCACCCGAATAGGCATAGGCGTCGGCGTCGTTCTGCGGGAATTCCTCGAGCTTGCGGATATCGACCTTGCCGACCAGGGCCGAAATATCCTGGTTGTTCTCGTCGCCGGGTTCAGTCTTGGCGATAGCGATCTGGTTGAGGATCGACGGGTACAGCTTCACCACCTTGAACTTGCTGATGTCGCCGCCGAACTCCTGCAGGCGCTTGGTGGCCCAGGGCGACATGATGGTGTTCAGGTAGCGCCGCGGGATGCCGAACTCTTCCTCGAGGATGGCCCCGTCTTCGGTGGCGTTGAACAGCCCCAAGGGCGACTCGAACACCGGCGAGCCCTTGATGGCGTAGAACGGTACCTTTTCCATCAGCTGCTTGAGTTTTTCGGCCAGCGACGACTTACCGCCGCCCACCGGGCCCAGCAGGTAGAGGATCTGTTTCTTTTCCTCCAGGCCTTGGGCGGCGTGGCGGAAGTAGGACACGATCTGGTCGATGCACTCTTCCATGCCATGGAAGTCGGCAAAGGCCGGATAGCGGCGAATAACCTTGTTGGAGAAGATACGCGACAGTCTGGAGTTGGTTGAGGTGTCGATCAGCTCCGGCTCACCGATGGCCAGCAACAGCCGTTCGGCCGCCGATGCGTAGGCACTGCGATCCTCTTTGCACAGCTCGAGGTACTCCTGCAGCGAGAGTTCTTCCTGGCGCGTAGACTCGAAACGTTGTTGGAAGTGGCTAAAAATACTCATGACGTCACCTCGCTCGATACGTGGAGACGACGCCGGATCAGTCAGCTGATGCTGGCATGCAACCGGGTTGGCCGGCTGCTGTATACCCCCCAGAACACCCTGTAACGCTACCGATGACCCGCACGCCGGTGTACCGGCTCTCCCCTTTTTTGGATGGCCTGCGCTTAAGAATAGTTGGTTATCCGCAAGGTCAAGGGCGAGGGGCGGAGAAGTTGCGAACGACCGTTCGTCAGATAAGCCGCAAGCCCGCACGTGGCGCGGGCTGCAGTGGAAATGAAAAATTTATTCGGCAGTGCCCTGGGCGGTCTCGGCCGGGTAAGTGGTGCGCCACAGCTCAAAGCCGCCGTCCACGCTGTACACGTCGGAGAAGCCCTGGTTCACCAGGTAGGCGGCAGCGCTCTGGCTGGAATTGCCGTGGTAGCACACCACCAGGGTTGGGGCGTCGAGGTCGGCATTGCGGATGAACTCGGCAACGGAATGGTTATCCAGATGCTTGGCACCGCTGATATGGCCGGCGGCGAAAGCCTGGGGGTCGCGAATGTCGACGACGACCGCACCTTCTTTCTTGCGAAGCTCCAAGGCCTGCTCGGGAGGGATGCGCTTGAATTCGCTCATGGGTACTACTTCCTTCAGGTGTGGTCGTTAAGTGTAGTGGGTTGTGCCGGTTGGCGCAGGGGGCCGTCGTCGGCGCAATCACAGTGGTGGTATTCGCCGCTGTCGACGTTGTACAGGGTCATGGCGCCGCCCCACACGCAGCCGGTGTCCAGGGCAATGACGTCGGGCTCGTCGACCTGGCCTTGCAGGGCGGCCCAGTGGCCAAAGATGATCTTCACGTGGCGTGAGCGGCGGCCTTTGTGTGCGTACCAGGGCTTGTAACCTTTGGGCGCGGTCTCCAGGCCTTCCTTGCTTTTGAGGTCGAGCTTGCCCTCGGCGGTGCAGAAGCGCATGCGTGTGAAGTAGTTGGTGATGACCCGCAGGCGTTCTATGCCACTGAGGTTCTTGCTCCACTTGTTCGGCTCGTTGCCGTACATGCCGTCCAGGTACAGTTTCAGGCGTTCGTCGTCGCGCAGCACTTCCTCGACCTCGGCGGCCAGCTCCAGGGCTTTGCCCAAGGTCCATTGTGGTGGAATGCCTGCGTGAACCAGGGCAATGCCGCGAGGTTCGTCGTAATGCAGCAGCTTTTGCTGGCGCAGCCAGTCAAGCAGCTGGTCGGCATCCGGTGCTTCGATGATCTCGCGCAGGGTGTCGCTTTTCTTCAGGCGTTCGACGTCGTGCCAGGCAGCCAGCAGGTGCAGGTCATGGTTGCCCAGCACGCACACCAGCGACTGGCGGATCGAATAAAGGAAGCGCAGGGTTTCCAGTGACTCGGGGCCGCGGTTGACCAGGTCGCCGACCAGCCACAGGCGGTCGACGGCGGGGTTGAAGCTGACCCGGTCGAGCAGGCACTTGAGTGGCTGCAGGCAGCCCTGCAGGTCACCGACAGCGTAGGTAGCCATCAGTGCAGCGCCCCGGGCACCGCCAGGCGGAAGGGGGCGATCTCGGCATCGAAGCGTTTGCCGTCTTCGGCGAACATCTGGTAGCTGCCCTGCATGGTGCCCACGCGGGTGCTGATAACCGCGCCACTGCTGTAGGTGTGGCTCTGGCCCGGATCGATGTTGGGCTGTTGGCCGACTACACCGGCGCCGCGCACTTCCTCGACCTCGCCGTCACCGTTGGTGATCAGCCAGTGGCGCGACAGCAGCTTGGCCTTGAGCGAGCCATTGTTCTGCACAGTAATGGTGTAGGCGAAAGCGAAACGACTGTTTTCGGGGTCGGATTGTTCTTTGAGGTAACGGGTCACGACGCTGACGTCGATCTGATAGCGGGGGTCGGACATGCAAGGGCCTTGGGCGAACTGACGCAATAATGCAGTCTAGGCCATTGAGAGGGGGGAGGGCCAGCGGTGCAGGGGCTTGGGGATTAGTGTTGTCTGTGCTGGCCTCTTCGCGGGCCCGCCCGCTCCCACAGGATCCCACCACATTTGAAGGGGGGCTTTACCTGTGGGAGCGGTGCGTGCCCGCGAAGGGGGCGGATCAGCTTGAATCAGGCTTTGGGCTGATCGGCCAACTGGTCAGCCAGGCGCACGAAGGCCGCCAGGTCCAGCTGTTCAGGGCGCAGGCTGCCGTCCACACCTGCAGCCTCGATGGCGGCACTGTCGAGCAGGCCTTTCATGGTGTTGCGCAGGGTCTTGCGGCGCTGGTTGAAGGCTTCGCGTACCACCTGCTCCAGCAGCTTTGCGTCTTTGGCCGGGTGTGGCAGCACTTCGTGCGGTACCAGGCGGACGATGGCCGAGTCCACTTTCGGCGGCGGGTTGAAGGCACCTGGGCCTACATTGAACAGGTGCTCCACGCGGCAGTGGTATTGCACCATGATCGACAAGCGCCCCCAGTCACCACCGCCAGGGCCGGCGGCCATGCGCTCGACCACTTCCTTCTGCAGCATGAAGTGCATGTCGCGAATCAGCCCGGCATGGCTGAGCAGGTGGAAGATCAGTGGGGTGGAGATGTTGTAGGGCAGGTTGCCCACCACCTTGAGGCTGCGCGGTGGCACGCCCAGCTGGTTGAAGTCGAACTTCAGGGCGTCGCCCTGGTGCAGGCGGAAATTGCTACGGCCAGCGAACTTGTGCTGCAGGATCGGCACCAGGTCCTTGTCCAGCTCCACCACGTCCAGCTGTGCGCCGCTACCCAGCAGGCCTTCGGTCAGGGCGCCCTGGCCCGGGCCGATTTCCAGCAGGTGTTCGCCAGCCTTGGCGTTGATGGCACGCAGGATGCGGTCGATGATGCCGGCGTCATGCAGGAAGTTCTGGCCGAAGCGCTTGCGCGCCCGGTGTTGGTATTGCTCGTTCATGGTCGGTTCTCGGCCATCTGGTAGGCGGTTTCCAGCGCGACGCGCAGGCTGCCGGTGTCGACCTTGCCGGTGCCGGCCAGGTCCAGGGCGGTGCCGTGGTCAACCGAGGTGCGGATGATCGGCAGGCCCAGGGTCACGTTGACCGCAGCACCGAAGCCTTTGTACTTGAGTACGGGCAGGCCCTGGTCGTGGTACATCGCCAGCACCGCGTCGCAGTGCTCCAGATATTTGGGGGTAAACAGGGTATCGGCCGGCAGTGGTCCGCGCAGGTCCATGCCTTCGGTACGCAGGCGGGCCAGGGTCGGCTCGATGATGTCGATTTCCTCGCGGCCCAGGTGGCCGCCCTCGCCCGCGTGCGGGTTGAGGCCACATACCAGGATGCGCGGGTTGGCAATGCCGAACTTGTCGCGCATGTCGGCATGCAGGATACGGGTTACACGCTCGACGCGCTCGGCAGTGATGGCGTCGGCAATGTCGCGCAGCGGCAGGTGCGTGGTTACCAGGGCCACGCGCAGGCCACGGGTAGCCAGCATCATCACCACTTGCGCGGTGTGGGTGAGTTCGGCGAGGAATTCGGTATGCCCGGAGAAGGCGATACCGCTTTCGTTGATCACGCCCTTGTGTACCGGGGCGGTGATCATCCCGGCGAAATGTCCGTCCAGGCAGCCTTGCCCGGCACGGGTCAGGGTTTCCAGCACGAACGCCGCATTGGCTTTGTCGAGCTGGCCTGGTACTACCGGGGCCGCCAGGGTGGTATCCCAGACGTACAGGCTACCCGCTGGCGCCGGCTGCTCGGGCCATTGGCCCGGCGCTACCGGCAGCAGGTTGACGGCCAGCCCCAGCTGTGTGGCCCGCTCGGCGAGCAGGTCACGGCTGGTGATGGCGATCAGGGGGTGGGGCTGGGCGTCTGCGGCGAGCAGCAGGCACAGGTCGGGGCCTATGCCGGCCGGCTCGCCGGGGGTGACGGCGAAGCGCAGCGGCTTCACTGGGCGGCCTGGTCAGCGCCAGGCAGCTTGATTTCAACGTAGGCCTCGTCGCGGATCTGGCGCAGCCAGGTCTGCAGCTCTTCATCGTACTTGCGGTTGCGCAGTACGTTCATGGCCTGCTGCTCACGCGCCTGCTCGGTGCTGTCGGTGGCACGACGGCCCAGCACTTCCAGGACATGCCAGCCGTACTGGGTCTTGAACGGGCGAGTGACTTCGCCTTGGGCGGCGTTGGCCATCTGCTCGCGGAACTCCGGTACCAGGCTGTTCGGGTCAACCCAGTTGAGGTCGCCGCCGTTGAGCGCCGAACCCGGGTCTTCCGAGAAGCTCTTGGCCAGCTCGCCGAAGTCTTCGCCGTTCTTGATGCGATCGTAAAGGCGCTCGGCCAGTTGCTCGGTGGCCGCATCGCTGCGGATTTCGCTTGGCTTGATCAGAATGTGGCGCACATGCACTTCGTCACGCAGCACGTTCTCGCTGCCACCACGCTTCTCCTCGAGCTTGAGGATGATGAAGCCGTTGGGGATGCGAATTGGCTGGGTGATGTCGCCTACCGCCATGCTGCTAAGCATCTTGGCGAAGTCTGGCGGCAGCTGGCCGGCCTTACGCCAGCCCATCTCGCCGCCTTCCAGGGCGTTTTCGCTGGCGGAGCGGGCAATGGCCAGCTGGCCGAAGTCCGCGCCCTGCTTGAGCTGCTGGTACACATCGCCAACCTGGCGTGCGGCGGCCTGGATGGCTTCCGAGTTGGCCGCTTCCGGGGTCGGGATCAGGATGTTGGCCAGGCGGTATTCTTCCGACATCTGCATCTTGCCGAGGTCGGAGTTGAGGAAGTTCTTCACTTCCTGCTCGGACACCTGGATGCGCTCGGCCACGCGGCGCTGACGCACGCGGCTGATGATCATCTCGCGCTTGACCTGCTCACGGGCGTCGTCGAACGACAGGCCGTCACGGGCCAGGGCGGCGTGGAACTGCTCCAGCGACATGCCGTTGCGCTGGGCAATGGTGCCCATGGCCTGGTTCAGTTCTTCGTCGGTGATGCGGATGCCGGAGCGCTCGCCGATCTGCAACTGCAGGTTCTCGACGATCAGGCGCTCCAGCACCTGCTGGTCCAGCGCGCCGGCGGGCGGCATGCCGCCGCCGCGCTTGGCGATGGTTTGCTGAACCTCGCGGACGCGCTGGTCCAGCTGGCTTTGCATGACCACGTCGTTGTCGACGATGGCCACCACGCGATCAAGAGGTTGTACCGCGGCATGCACCGCGCCACTCAGCAATGCAACGCCCAGCAACGCCGGGCGCAGTCGATCAATAAGCTTGGTCTTCACGTTCACGGTAACCTTGAATGCCTTGGTCGAGGAAAGACTCGACCTTGTTGCCGACTACACCACCGAGGCCTTTCAGGACGATCTGAAGGAAGATGCCGTGGTCGCCCTTTTCGTTAGCCGGGAGGGCCTGGCTGAAGTCGTCGTAGTCGATCCAGTAGCGGTTGATCAGGCGCAGCTTCCAGCAGCAGTTGTCGTACTCGAAACCGCCCATGGCTTCCAGGGTTCGGTTGCGGTTGTAGTCATGCTGCCAGCGAGCGATGACGCTCCACTGCGGAACGATCGGCCAGATGACCGAGAAGTCATGCTGCTGGATCTTGTAGTAGTCCTTGATGTAGTTCTCGCTGCCTGGGACGCCATAGTCGCCACCGCCCACTTTCCAGGTACCGGTCGTGGAGTCGTAGGAGATGGTGTCGTTACGGTAGCGATAACCGAGGTTGACCACCTTGTTCGGGTTGTCTTCAGGCTGGTAGTGGAACATCGCGCTGCCCGAGCGGGTGCTGCGGCTGTCCGGGTCCCAGTTGAAGTCCGAATTGAAGCGCCAGTCGCGGTTGAAGAAGTAGTTGTACACCAGCGCGTACGGCGATACATCGGACTTTGCATCGTCACGGGTACGGTAGTTGATGCCTGGCAACTGGACCTTGCGGTCCTTGAAGTAGTACGCCTGACCGATGCTGAAGTTCTGGCGTTCGAAGCCGTTTTCTTCGATCCAGCGGGTGGTCACACCCAGCGACAGCTTGTTCTCGTCACCGATACGGTCGGTACCGCTGAAGCGGTTGTCACGGAATAGCGAGTCGTAGCTGAACAGGGTTTCACCCGAGTCGAACAGCGGAATGTCCTTCTGGTCCTCGTACGGGACGTACAGGTAGTACATGCGCGGTTCGAGGGTCTGCTTGTAATTGTTGCCGAACAACGAGGTATTGCGGTCGAAGTAGAGCCCGCTGTCCACGCTGAAGATCGGGATGTCGCGGTTCAGCGAACTGTTGTAGCTGCCGTACGCCGGGTTGGCCGACTGTGCGATTGCCTGGGCTTTGCCCTGGCTGTCCAGGTCCAGATCGTAGTGGGTGTACGCGTACTTCAGCTTGGGGGTCAGGAAACCGTAGCTGGCTTCCATCGGCAGGCTGATCGACGGCGCGATGTTGAAACGGTTGCCGTTGGCGCGAGCGATGCCGGAAACGTTCTGATCCAGTCGACGGCCGCCTAGCACTGCTCCAGTGACCGGATCCCTGACGACGCCTGCAGTCGTATCCGGCAGGCCGTCTTCGTTGAAGACCAGATCGTCTTTCAGGTCACGATCAAAGCGAACGGCTTCAGTTTCATAGCTGAGGTTCAGCCCACCCGGCTCAAACGGCAGCTTGCCATTGAAGGTAATCTGCGGCAGGCGATCATACGGCGTGATCTTCGAGATGGTCGCCATCTCGTAGGCATGCACGTTCAACCGTGCGGTATAGCTGTCACCACGATAGGTCAGAGCACCCTGCTGGTTCAGCAGGTCCTGGGTTTCAATACCGATCTGATCGGATTCCAGGTCCTGGAAGTAGAACGGGTCGCTGATGTCGGTGTAGTCCACCTCTGCCATCAGGCGCTCGTCCAGCCCGCCCTTGTGCTGCCAGTTGACCATCCAGCGCTGTTCTTTGTAGTCAGTCTGGTCTTTGCGGTCGTCGTTCTTGTCGTTGAGGTACGCGCCACCGAACTGGCCTTCGCTGGAAGGTGTCAGGTAACGGAACTCGCCTTCCATCAGCAGGCCGCGCTTGGTCATGTAGCGCGGGTACAACGTGGCATCGTAGTTCGGCGCCAGGTTGAAGTAGTACGGCGTGACCAGCATGAAGCCGGTGTCGCTGGTGCTGCTGAACGATGGCGGCAGGAAGCCGGACTGGCGACGGTCGTCGATCGGGAAGTAGATGTACGGTGTGTAGAACACCGGGAAATCCTTGACCCGCAGCGTAACGTTGGTCGCGGTACCGAAACCGGTGGCCGGGTTCAGGGTGATGTTGTTGCCCTTCAGCTGCCAGGCGTTGCTGCCCGGTTCGCAGGTGGTGTACGTACCGTCCTTGAGGCGGATGATGGCGTTTTCGCCACGCTTGGCGTACAGGGCACTGCCGCGGATGTGCGACTTGTGCATCACGTATTCGGCGTTGTCGACCTGGGCTTCGCCCGTGTCGAGCTGGATCTGTGCCTCGTCACCGACCACCAGCGAACCGTTGTCACGGATCTTGACGTTGCCCTTGAGCTCGCCACGGTTTTCGGTCTGGTAGAGGTTGGCCTCGTCGGCTTCGGCCTGCATGCTGCCCTGGCGCATCACCACGTCACCGGCGAGGGTAGCGATCTGCTGCTCCTGCTGGTACTTGGACACCTTGGCGTTGATGTAGGTCGGCGACTCGTCCTTCGGCGTGGTGTCGGCCATACCCGGGCGGGTTGGCTCGATGTACGCGCCACCGCAGTACGGGCCGGTTTCGGCCAGCTGCGCGGCAGTGAGCTTTTCACGCGGAACCCAGTCCAGGTGGCTGTAGTCTTCGCTGCGCGACTTCAGGGCACGGCCTTTGGCCTCGGTGACCAGCATCGGCCGGTCGGCAGTTTCGCCTTCGCTCGCGGCTTCGGTGCCGGTGCTGACGGCAGCACCCTCGTGCACCGGGCGCGGCGGCAGGTTGTTGACTGGGGTCTTGGGCTTGCAGTCCCAACCACCGGAGGCGGACACTTGGCAGTCGAACTGTTCGGCTGCCACCACGTAAGACGTGGCCAGAGGTTGCAGGGCCAGCAGACCGCCGGTTACCAGCAACGGAAACTTTCTACGAAACGCGGGGGATTTCAATGCCATCTTATTAGTCCGGGCTTCCTGCGTGCCATCTGCCCGCGTGTGGGGCCGCACGCCTCTCGATGGTCTGAAAAAGATGCTGGATAATAAAGCATGACCCGCTTGACGGCTAGGGCCGTCGGAGACCCTTGTAATGCCTGAACACGATGTACGCCTGCAACAACTGACGGTCTGGCTCGATGAGCAGCTCAATGATCTTTTCCGTAAAAACGCCTGGGGCGAGGTGCCCGCAGGCAGCCTGACTGCGGCCAGCAGCGACGCCAGCTTCCGCCGTTATTTCCGCTGGCAGGGCGCTGGCCACAGCTTCGTGATCATGGATGCGCCACCGCCGCAGGAAAACTGCCGACCGTTCGTCGCCATCGACCACCTGCTGGCCAGCGCCAACGTGCATGTACCGCTGATCCACGCCCAGGACCTGGAGCGTGGCTTCCTGCTGCTGGGTGACCTGGGCCACCAGACATACCTTGATATCATTGATGCGGACAATGCCGACGGCCTGTTCGCCGACGCCATCGACGCGTTGCTCAAGTTTCAGCGTCTGCCAATGGACGCCGAGTTGCCGAGCTATGACGACGCCCTGCTGCGCCGCGAGGTCGAACTGTTTCCCGAGTGGTACGTGGGGCGTGAACTTGGCGTTACCTTCAGCGAAGCGCAGCAAACCAGCTGGCAGCGTATCAGCCAGATGCTGATCGACAGCGCCCTGGCCCAGCCCAAGGTGCTGGTGCACCGCGACTACATGCCGCGCAACCTGATGCAGAGCACGCCCAACCCCGGCGTGCTGGACTTCCAGGATGCCGTGTACGGCCCGGTCACCTACGACATCACCTGCCTGTTCAAGGACGCCTTCCTCAGCTGGCCGCAGGCGCGTGTCGAGGGCTGGTTGCGCGATTACTGGCAGCAGGCGCAGGCTGCCGGGATCCCGGTGCAGGCCGACTTCGAAGCGTTCCAGCGTGCCAGCGACCTGATGGGTGTGCAGCGCCACCTGAAGGTGATCGGTATCTTCGCCCGTATTTGCCACCGTGACGGCAAACCCCGCTACCTGGGCGACGTGCCGCGCTTCTTCGCCTATATAAAAGAAGTGATCAGCCGTCGGCCCGAATTGGCGGAGCTGGGTGAGCTGATTGCCGAGTTGCAGGCCGGAGCGCGTGCATGAAGGCAATGATTCTGGCTGCGGGCAAAGGCGAGCGCATGCGCCCGCTGACCCTGCACACCCCCAAACCGCTGGTCGCTGTCGCCGGCCAGCCACTGATCGAGTACCACCTGCGAGCGCTGGCTGCGGCGGGCGTCACCGAGGTGGTGATCAACCATGCCTGGCTCGGCCAGCAGATCGAGGACCACCTGGGCGACGGCAGCCGTTTCGGCATGAGCATTCGCTATTCGCCCGAAGGCGAGCCGCTGGAAACCGGCGGCGGCATCTTCAAGGCCCTGCCACTGCTGGGAGATGCGCCGTTCCTGCTGGTGAACGGCGATATCTGGACCGACTACGATTTCGCGCGCCTGCAGGCCCCCCCGCAAGGCCTGGCTCATCTGGTGCTGGTCGATAACCCTGGCCATCATGGCCGCGGCGACTTCCGCCTGGTGGGCGAGCGGGTGGTCGATGGTGACGATGCGCCTGGCACGTTGACCTTCAGCGGCCTTTCGGTGTTGCACCCGGCGCTGTTCGAAGGCTGCCAGCCCGGTGCCTTCAAGCTGGCGCCGTTGCTGCGCCAGGCCATGGCTGAGGGCCAGGTCAGTGGCGAGCACTACCGTGGGCACTGGGTGGACGTCGGTACGCTCGAACGCCTGGCCGAGGCCGAGCGCCTGATTGGCGAGCGCGCCTGACATGTGGTGGCCAAGCACGGTGATTGGTGCCGGTGCCGGCTTTGCCGTTGCCAGCATCCCCGGGGCTTTGCTCGGCGCGTTGCTGGGGCAGGCCATTGATCGCCGCCTGCGTTTGCAAGGCTGGGAGGACATGCGCGAACGCCTCAGCGGGCGCCCGGCCTTGCGGGACGACGAGTTGCTGTTCGTGATGCTCGGGCGCCTGGCCAAGTGCGATGGCCGGGTGGGTGAGCAGCATATCCAGCAGGCGCGCCAGGAGATGGTGCGCCTGGACCTGACCGAAGCGGCCCGGCTACGCGCGATAGCCGCGTTCAACCGTGGCAAGGCGGGCAAGGACCGGCTGGGTGGGCACTTGCGGCGCATTCGCCAGCAGCCGCATGCCGCCGAAGGCACCCTGCGTGCCTGTTGGCGCATGGTCTGGGCTGACGGCAAGATGGGCAACAAAGAGCGTGAACTGTTGCTGGACTGGGGGCAGAAACTGGGCCTGAGCCGGCGACAGGTGCAGGCCATGTCGCTGGAGTATGAGCCGCGCAAGGCGGGGCCGGAAGGGGTGGCCATGACCTATGCGGCGGCGTTGCGCTTGCTGGCGGTCGAGGCAGACACCGATGGCGACAAGGTCAAGCAGGCGTATCGTCGGCTGGTCAGCCGGCACCACCCGGACAAGCTGGCTGGCACCGGTGCCAGCGAGGCGCAGGTGCGTGAAGCGACCGAGCGGACCCGGGAGTTGCATCAGGCTTATGCCATGATCCGCAAGCGGCGGGGGCTTTGATGCCCTGCGCGGTACCTGTAGGAGCGGCCTTGCGTCGCGAAAGGGCCGCAAAGCGGCCCCAGCGATATCTGCTGCGAAGCTGACTACTTGGGGCCGCTACGCGCCCCATCGCGACGCAAGGCCGCTCTTACAGGCTCATCCACCCTCGCACCCGGCGGAACAGTTGTTCCTGCTCGGCCGCCTTGTTCCCCGGCATGGCAATCAGCGACAACTGCCGGTACTGGCTGTCCTTCTGCCGCTTGCTGGCCTGCAGGCGCTGCGCGGCGGCATTGCGGTCAGCGCTGCGGGTGGCGTAGTAGATGTCGGCAGTCGGCACTTTCAAGGTCGGGGCCAGGCTTTCCAGGTCATGCTCCACCCGCGCTGGGGTCTGCGCGGCGACCATCACCAGTTTTTGCACCGGCGGTGGCTGTTTCTCGCTCAGGTAGCGGGCCGCCCAATATGCGCCGCTGCCGTGGCCAATCAGCACGATGCTGCGGGCGTTGTGCTGCTGGGCAAAGGCCACCGCGGCATCCAGGCGGGCAAAAACGCGCTCGGCATCGGCCGGGTCGGTTTGCTCGCTGGCCTGTTTGGCGTCGGTACTCTCTGCGGTGTCTGCATCGGCCGCCGTAGCTTGGGCGACGTTGGCATTGGCATCGGCTGGCACGTCCTTGGCCGGGGCGCTTTCGCCCTTGTCTGGCTCCGGCTGGGCAGCCGGCCTGGCCTCGACCCGCGCCTGCGGGGTGTCGGCGAGCAGGTCGGGCAGGCTGATGCTCAGGCTGTGCCAGCCGATATCGGGAAACTTCTGCCGCAGCGGGCCGACCGCATTCGGCCAGTCAGCCGTTTCGCCAGCCCCCGGGACGATGATGACCGCCCCCTGCGGATCGCTGTCGTTGGCCGGTTTCCACAGGGCCAGGAAGTTGTCGGCGCCGGCCTGCAGGGTTTGCTGCTCGGCCTTGGGCACCAGCCGCTCGAGTGCCTGGGCATCCTCCTGGCTACGCTCCAGCAGCGGTGGGCGAGGGGCTTGGGCAGGGGGGGCCTCGGTGGCGGTGGAGGGTTTTTCGACATCGGCGGCCAGGGCGCCGAGTGGAAGGATCGAGGCCAGGCAGCACATTGCCAGCGTCGTGCGATAAAGTGTGGACATGAGTCAACCCAGGGCCAGAATGATACCGGCAGCCTAATAGTATTTGCCCGTGACGGCCATGCTGCATGGCCGCTTTGCCAAGACGAGCGTGTAGATGAAGCGAATGCGTCGCCTGTTGGTTATCGGCTGCTTGTGGCTGCCCTTGATTGCATTGGCCAGCCCCGAGGCGGTGCCCACAGTTGCCTTGGAACCGGCCCAGCAGCAATGGCTGGATACACACCGCAGCCTGCGTGTCGGCCTTGTATTGCAGGCCCCCTACGCTCAGTTCGACCGGCGCTTGCAGCAGCTGTACGGGGCCAACGTGGAGCTGGTCAGCAGCCTGGCGCAGGCGCTGCGGCTGGACCTTACCTGGCGCAACTTCGCCGACCAGGCCAGCCTCGAGCATGCTCTGCAGGCCGGCGAAATCGACTTTGCCCCAGGGCTTACCCAGACCCCCGCCAGCCTGCGTCTGTGGCTGTTCAGCGACCCTTACATGCGTGTGCCGCAACTGGTGGTTGGGCCGCGCACCGGGACCATGGCCGTGGACCTGGAAACGCTCGAGGCCGAGCAGCGGGTGGCGGTACGCATGCCCAGCCAGCTGGCGGACTACCTGCGTGGCAACTACAGCAACCTCAACCTGCAAGGGGTGCCCAACGAGCGCGAGGCCCTGCAGCTGGTGGTGGGTGGTCAGGCCAGTTTCGCCGTGCTGGACGAAGCCCAGCTCAGCCGCCTGTCGCGCGAGAGCGAGTTCGGCGAGCTGGCCGTGGTCGGTGATATCGGCCTCCCGCAGCTGTTGCGCATCGGTTCGCGGCGCGACTGGCCGCTGCTGGCCGATGTGCTCGAGCGTGGCCTGCAGGCGCTGCCGGCCAAGGAGCTGGAGCAACTGCACCAGCGTTGGCTGCAGCCAAAATACCCACGGCTGAGCGAGTCGACCGGTTTCTGGCAGAACCTGGCCTTGCTGTCGGGCATGCTGCTGTTGTGCGCACTGGCCACCCTGGTATGGCAGCGTCGGCAGCAGCGCCAGCTGGAGCGCAGCCTGCTGGCGACGCGAGAGAGCCTGGTGGAGCGGCAGGTGCGCGAAGAAGCATTGCGCCTGAGCCAGTTCGCCATCGATCAGAGCACGGTAGGCATCCTCTGGGTCAACTGGGACAGCCACGTGCGCTACGCCAACCATGCCGCCGAGCGCATGTTGGGTTACGGCGAAGGCGCGCTGCTGGAGCGGCCGCTGAGCGACTTTGAACCCGGCCTGAGCATGGACCGCTGGCTGGAGCTGTGGAAGGGCGCGCGCACCGGGGCGGGCGGTGTCGGCCAGTTCGAGACGCAGTGCCTGCGGGCTGACCACAGCCTGCTTCCGGTCGAGCTGTCGTTTGAGTTTTCTGCGCTTTCGTGATTCCGAATACCTGGTGGTCTACCTCGCCGATGTCACCGAGCGCCATCGCGCCCTGGCGGCCCTGCGCGAAAGCGAGGCGCGGCTCAAGGGCATTGCCGGCAACGTGCCGGGGCTGGTGTTCCGCCTGGAGCGCGACCCGGCCGAAGGCGATCTGGAGTTCCCCTACATCAGCGAGGGCAGCGAGGCCTTGGTGGGTTACGCGCCCAGCGAGATCCAGCACCCGCAGATGGGCCTGCGCAATCTGGTACATCCCGACGACCGCGCCGATTACCACCGGGTGCAGGACCTGGCCCTGGCCAGCGACCAGGACTGGTCCTGGCAGGGGCGCATCCTCACCCGCCAGGGGGAGCAGCGCTGGGCCGACATCAAGGCCAGTACCCGGCGCCTGGGCAACGGCCAGGTGGTTTGGGACGGCGTGGTGTGGGACATCACCCAGGGCAAGCGGGCCGAGCTGGCCCTGGCCAGGTCCCAAGAGCAGTTGCGCGAATTGTCGGCCCACCTCGAGAGTGTGCGGGAGGAAGAAAAGGCCCGTATCGCCCGGGAAGTGCACGATGAACTGGGGCAGATGCTGACCGTGCTGAAACTGGAGGTGTCGATGTGCGAGCTGGCTTTTGCCGAGCTGGACCCGGGCCTGAACGAGCGCCTGGCCAGCATGAAGCGCCTGATCGCCCAACTGTTCCAGTTGGTGCGCGACGTGGCCACCGCCTTGCGCCCGCCGATTCTCGATGCCGGCATCGCTTCGGCCATCGAATGGCAGGCACGGCGTTTCGAGGCACGTACGCAAATCCCCTGCCTGGTGCAAGTACCGGATAATCTGCCAGCATTGAGCGATGCCAAGGCCACCGGGCTGTTCCGTATCCTCCAGGAGGCGCTGACCAATGTGATGCGCCATGCCCAGGCGCACAGCGTGGAGATCGAACTGGTGCGTGAGCACGGGCAATTGCGCATGACTGTCAGCGATGACGGCCAGGGCTTTTGCCGTGACCAGCCCCGGCCCACCTCGTTTGGCCTGGTAGGGGTGCGCGAGCGGGTGCTGATGCTGGGCGGCAGCATGGCGCTGGAAAGTGAACCGGGCGAAGGCACCAGCCTGAGCGTTGCCATACCGTTGGAGTAGGAGAGCGATCGTGATTCGAGTGCTGGTGGCCGAAGACCACACCATTGTCCGTGAGGGCATCAAGCAGTTGATTGGCCTGGCCAAGGACATGCAGGTGGCGGGGGAGGCCGGTAATGGCGAGCAGTTGCTGGAAACCCTGCGCCACACGCCGTGCGAAGTGGTGTTGCTGGATATCTCTATGCCGGGCGTGAACGGCCTGGAAGCGATCCCGCGGATCCGTGCGTTGCACGATGCGCCGGCAATCCTGATGCTGTCGATGCACGATGAAGCGCAGATGGCGGCGCGGGCGCTGAAGGCCGGGGCGGCGGGTTATGCCACCAAGGACAGCGACCCGGCGCTGTTGCTGACCGCGATTCGCCGGGTTGCCGCTGGCGGGCGCTATATCGACCCGGCGCTGGCTGACCGTATGGTTTTCGAAGTAGGCCTGACCGAGTCGCGGCCCTTGCATACGCTGCTGTCGGAGCGGGAGTTTTCGGTGTTCGAACGCCTGGCCCAGGGCGCCAACGTCAACGACATCGCTCAGCAGCTGGCGCTGTCCAGCAAGACCATCAGCACCCACAAGGCGCGCCTGATGCAGAAGCTGAAAGTGAACTCGCTGGCCGAGCTGGTGAAGTACGCCATGGAGCACAAGCTGGTCTGATTGCGACATGCCTGCTCTTTGAACTTACCGAGGCCCCTGTGGGAGCGGGCGTGCCCGCGAAAGGGCCTGACCTGCCGATCTCCATGGCTGAACCGGCCCCTTCGCGGGCAAGCCCGCTACCACAGGTTTGGCGGGTGGCGCGGATGAGCATTCCAAACCCGCCATCGTTGTAGGGGAATCCCTACAAAAAATCTTCCATCCGGATGATGGCATTCTCTCAGCAGCCCCCGATTTCCCGGCGCTTGCCGCTTGTCTAGTCTTTGCCTACGCAGTCATCCAACAAGAAGGTGCAGGCATGAGCGAGGCGAAGTCGAACGCTGCAACCAGCGAAACGCTGGTCAGCTTCCGTGGTGTGCAGAAGAGCTACGACGGCGAGTCGCTGATCGTCAAAGACCTCAATCTGAATATTCGCAAGGGCGAGTTCCTCACCCTGCTCGGCCCGTCCGGGTCGGGCAAGACCACCAGCCTGATGATGCTGGCCGGCTTCGAAACCCCTACCGCCGGTGAAATCCAGCTGGCCGGGCGGTCGATCAACAACGTGCCGCCACACAAGCGCGATATCGGCATGGTGTTTCAGAACTACGCGCTGTTCCCGCACATGACCGTGGCGGAGAACCTGGCCTTCCCGCTGACCGTGCGCAACCTGAGCAAGACCGACATCAGCGAACGGGTCAAGCGGGTGCTGAACATGGTCCAGCTCGACGCCTTCGCCAAGCGCTACCCCGGCCAGCTGTCCGGCGGCCAGCAGCAGCGGGTGGCCCTGGCCCGGGCACTGGTGTTCGAGCCGCAGCTGGTGCTGATGGACGAACCGCTGGGCGCCCTCGACAAGCAGCTGCGTGAACACATGCAGATGGAGATCAAGCACATTCACCAGCGCCTGGGCGTGACCGTGGTGTACGTGACCCACGACCAGGGTGAAGCGCTGACCATGTCCGACCGCGTGGCGGTGTTCCATCAAGGCGAAATCCAGCAGATCGCCGACCCGCGCACGCTGTACGAAGAACCCTGCAACACCTTCGTCGCCAACTTCATCGGCGAGAACAACCGCATCAACGGCACTTTGCTCGCCAGTGATGGCAAGCGCTGCCAGGTGCAGTTGCCGCGTGGCGAGCGGGTCGAGGCGCTGGCGGTGAATGTCGGCCAGGCCGGCGAGCCGGTGACCCTGTCGATCCGCCCGGAGCGCGTGCGCCTGAACGGCCACAGCGAAAGCTGCGTGAACCGTTTCTCGGGCCGGGTGGCCGAATTCATTTACCTGGGCGACCACGTGCGGGTGCGCCTGGAAGTTTGCGGCAAGGGCGACTTCTTCGTGAAACAGCCGATTGCCGAGCTCGACCCGGCCCTGGCCGTGGGCGATGTGGTACCGCTGGGCTGGGAGGTGGAGCACGCCCGCGCGCTCGATCCGATTGCCGAAGCCCATTGATGGATTGCTTCACCAACCCTGTACTGTGGAGAGAATAATAATGCGCAAGCAGTTGAAACTGACCGCCCTGGCCCTGGGGCTGTTCGCCGCCGGCCAGGCCATGGCCGCAGACCTTACCGTGGTCTCGTTCGGTGGCGCCAACAAGGCAGCCCAGGTCAAGGCGTTCTACGAGCCGTGGGAAAAGGCCGGCAAGGGCAAGATCGTCGCAGGCGAGTACAACGGCGAAATGGCCAAGGTCAAAGCGATGGTCGACACCAAGAGCGTGTCGTGGAACCTGGTGGAAGTGGAGTCGCCAGAACTGGCCCGCGGCTGTGACGAGGGGATGTTCGAAGAGCTCGACCCGGCCCTGTTCGGCAATGAGGGTGACTATGTGCCGGGTGCCATCCAGCCCTGCGGTGTGGGCTTCTTCGTATGGTCCACGGTGTTGGCCTACAACGCCGACAAGCTGAAGACCGCACCGACCAGCTGGGCCGATTTCTGGGACACCAAGAAATTCCCGGGCAAGCGCGGCCTGCGCAAGGGCGCCAAGTACACCCTGGAATTCGCCTTGATGGCCGACGGAGTGGCGCCGAAGGATGTGTACCAGGTGCTAGGCACCAAAGAGGGCGTGGACCGCGCCTTCAAGAAGCTCGACGAACTCAAGCCAAGCATCCAGTGGTGGGAAGCCGGCGCCCAGCCGCCACAGTACCTGGCCTCGGGTGACGTGGTCATGAGCTCGGCCTACAACGGTCGCATCGCTGCAGTGCAGAAAGAAAGCAACCTGAAGGTGGTGTGGAACGGCGGCATCTATGACTTCGACGCCTGGGCCATCCCGAAAGGCGCCAAGAATGTCGAGGAAGCGAAGAAATTCATTGCCTTCAGCGTACAGCCTGAGCAGCAGAAGACCTACTCCGAGAACATCGCCTACGGCCCGGCCAATTCCAAGGCCGTGAGCCTGTTGTCGGATGAAGTGAAGAAGGACATGCCGACCACGCCTGAGAACATTGCCAACCAGGTGCAGATCGACGTGGCCTTCTGGGCCGACAACAGCGAGCAGCTGGAGCAACGCTTCAACGCCTGGGCGGCGAAGAAGTAAACGACCAGTGCGGGGGGCCGCTTTGCGGCCCATCGCCGGCAAGCCAGCTCCCACAGGGACCGCGCCATCCCCGAGGCCAGTGCAGTACCTGCAGGGGGCAGCTCCCACAGGGATCGGAAGTCTCGAAATCAGTGCAGTACCTGTGGGAGCCGGGCTTGCCGGCGATGGGCTGCGCAGCAGCCCCATTTTCAGTTCGTATCGCGGAGTTCGCCATGGCCATTGCAGTGCCCCTCAAAGAAGGCGCAGGTCCAAGTCTCAAGCAGCGCCTCAAGCACGCCGAGCGGGTCAACCGCTGGAAGGCGCAGGCATTGATCGCGCCGCTGGCGCTGTTTCTTCTGTTGGTGTTCCTGGTGCCCATCGCGGCGCTGCTGTACAAGAGCGTCGGCAACCCGGAAGTGGTTGGCGGCCTGCCGCGCACGGTGGGCGTCATCACCCAGTGGGATGGCAAGAGCTTGCCGGGCGAGGACGTGTACAAGGCGTTGAGCCAGGACCTGGCCGAATCGCGCAAGAAGCAGACCCTGGGCGACCTGTCCAAGCGCCTGAACATGGAGCTGGCCGGCTACCGCAGCCTGTTGGCCAAGACCGCGCGGGCGCTACCGTTCAAGAGCGAGCCCGCTTCCTATAAAGATGCCTTGCAGGCGCTCGACGAGCGTTGGGGCGACCCGGCCTACTGGCAGGCGATCCGCCGCAACACCAGCACGGTCACCTCTTTCTACCTGCTGGCTTCGCTCGACCACCGTATCGATGACCTTGGCGAACTGGCCAAAGCCACCCCGGACCAGGCCATCTACCTGGACATCTTCGCCCGCACCCTGTGGATGGGTGTGGTGATTACCGCCATCTGCCTGGTGCTGGCCTATCCGCTGGCCTACCTGCTGGCCAACCTGCCGACCCGGCAAAGCAACCTGCTGATGATCCTGGTGCTGCTGCCGTTCTGGACCTCGATCCTGGTGCGGGTGGCGGCGTGGATCGTGCTGCTGCAGTCGGGTGGCCTGATCAACAGCGCGCTGATGGCCATGGGCATCATCGACCAACCGCTGGAACTGGTGTTCAACCGCACCGGCGTGTACATCTCGATGGTGCACATCCTGCTGCCGTTCATGATCCTGCCGCTGTACAGCGTGATGAAGGGTATTTCGCCCAGCTACATGCGTGCGGCGATCTCGCTGGGCTGCCACCCGTTCGCCAGCTTCTGGCGGGTGTACTTCCCGCAGACCTACGCCGGTGTTGGCGCCGGTTGCCTGCTGGTGTTCATCCTGGCCATCGGCTACTACATCACCCCGGCACTGCTGGGCAGCCCGAACGACCAGATGGTCAGCTACTTCGTGGCCTTCTATACCAACACCAGCATCAACTGGGGCATGGCCACCGCGCTGGGCGGGCTGTTGCTGCTGGCGACCGTGCTGTTGTACCTGATCTATAGCTGGCTGGTCGGCGCCAGCCGCCTGCGCCTGAGCTGAGGAGCCTTGTCATGCTGAGCCCTTACATGTCGCCCGTGGAGCGGGTGTGGTTCTACAGCCTGCGCATTCTTTGCGGCCTGATCCTGCTGTTCCTCATACTGCCGGTGCTGGTGATCGTGCCGCTGTCGTTCAACAGTGGCAGTTTCCTGGTATACCCGCTGCAGGGCTTCTCGCTGCAGTGGTACCAGGACTTCTTCGCCTCGGCCGAATGGATGCGGGCCTTGAAGAACAGCATCATCGTCGCCCCGGCGGCCACGGTGCTGGCCATGGTGTTCGGCACCCTGGCAGCCATCGGCCTGACCCGTGGCGACTTCCCGGGCAAGTCGCTGGTGATGGCGCTGGTGATTTCGCCGATGGTGGTGCCGGTGGTGATCATCGGTGTAGCCAGCTACCTGTTCTTCGCCCCGCTGGGCATGGGCAACAGCTTCACCTCGCTGATCCTGGTGCATGCGGTACTGGGTGTGCCGTTCGTCATCATTACCGTGTCGGCGACCTTGCAGGGCTTCAACTACAACCTGGTGCGCGCGGCGGCCAGCCTGGGTGCCTCGCCGCTGCTGGCCTTCCGCCGGGTGACCCTGCCGCTGATCGCGCCCGGGGTGATTTCGGGGGCGTTGTTCGCCTTTGCCACGTCGTTTGACGAAGTGGTGGTGACCCTGTTCCTGGCCGGGCCGGAACAGGCCACCCTGCCGCGGCAGATGTTCAGTGGCATTCGTGAAAACCTGAGCCCGACCATTGCGGCGGCTGCGACCTTGCTGATTGCCTTCTCGGTGGTGTTGCTGCTGACCCTGGAGTGGTTGCGTGGGCGTAGCGAGAAGCTGAGGACCCAGCAGCCTGGTTGAAGGGGTGTTGCCTGAACTGGCCTCTTCGCGGCTAAAGCCGCTCCCACAGGATTTGTGCAGCTTTCGAGGCCTGCGCGGTCCTTGTGGGAGCGGCTTTAGCCGCGAAGAGGCCGGCACAGGTTGATGCTAATCAGCCTTCATCCACTTCCCTGGGTTACAATGCGCGCCACCGTGATTCTGCCAACAGGTGCGCCATGCAGCCCTACGCTATTGCCCCCTCCATTCTCTCTGCCGATTTCGCCCGCCTGGGCGAGGACGTCGACAAGGTACTGGCCGCGGGTGCCGACATCGTCCACTTCGATGTCATGGACAACCACTACGTCCCCAACCTGACCATCGGCCCGATGGTCTGCACCGCCCTGCGCAAGTACGGCGTCACCGCCCCGATCGACGTGCACCTGATGGTCAGCCCCGTCGACCGCATCATCGGTGATTTCATCGAAGCGGGTGCCACCTACATCACCTTCCACCCGGAAGCCTCGCAGCACATCGACCGCTCGCTGCAGCTGATCAAGGACGGTGGCTGCAAGGCCGGCCTGGTGTTCAACCCGGCCACCAGCCTGGAAGCCCTGAAATACGTGATGGACAAGGTCGACATGGTGCTGCTGATGAGCGTCAACCCGGGCTTCGGCGGGCAGAAGTTCATCCCTGGTACCCTCGACAAGCTGCGCGAGGCGCGTGCGCTGATCGACGCCAGTGGCCGTGACATCCGCCTGGAAATCGACGGCGGCGTCAACGTCAACAACATCCGCGAGATCGCTGCCGCTGGCGCCGACACCTTCGTGGCCGGCTCGGCGATCTTCAACGCCCCGGACTACCAGGAAGTCATCGCCAGGATGCGCGCCGAACTGGCTCAGGCCCGCCCATGAGCGGCTTCGAGCAGCTGTTCCCGGGGACGCTGCCCAGGCTGGTGATGTTCGATCTGGACGGTACCCTGATCGATTCCGTGCCAGACCTGGCAGCCGCCGTGGACCGCATGCTGCTCGAACTGGGGCGCCCGCCCGCCGGCCTGGAAGCGGTGCGCCACTGGGTGGGCAACGGCGCCCAGGTGCTGGTGCGCCGGGCGCTGGCCGGTGGCATCGACCACGCCGGTGTGGACGATGCGCTGGCCGACCGGGCGCTGGCGCTGTTCATGGACGCCTATGCCGAAAGCCACGAACTGACCGTGGTCTACCCCGGAGTGCAGGACGCCCTGCGCTGGCTGCGCAAGCGGGGCGTGGAGATGGCGCTGATCACCAACAAGCCCGAGCGCTTCGTTGGCCCGTTGCTGGACCAGATGAAGATTGGCAGCTACTTCCGCTGGATCATCGGCGGCGACACCCTGCCACAGAAAAAGCCCGACCCGGCGGCACTGCTGTTCGTCATGCAGA
This sequence comes from Pseudomonas putida, assembly GCA_029953615.1. Classification (NCBI taxonomy): domain Bacteria; kingdom Pseudomonadati; phylum Pseudomonadota; class Gammaproteobacteria; order Pseudomonadales; family Pseudomonadaceae; genus Pseudomonas; species Pseudomonas putida. The sequence continues at coordinate 2,831,397 of CP124529.1, forward strand.
TGGCCGGCGTTACCCCGCAACAGTCGCTGTTCGTCGGCGATTCGCGCAGCGATGTGCTGGCGGCCAAGGCGGCTGGCGTGCAGTGCGTGGGCCTGACCTACGGCTACAACCATGGCCGGCCGATCCACGACGAAGCCCCCAGCCTGGTGATCGACGACCTGCGCGCATTGCTGCCCGGTTGCGCAGACCTGGCCACTGGGATAACGTTGGCGGACCTTCAAGCCTCACAAGACAGAGAGTCCACCGTGGCGGTTACCGGCAAATTCTGGATGAAAGTCATCAAGGCCCTGGCCCGTTGGCGTTGGCGCGCCTGACTTCAGCCTGCCGGCGCGTGCCGGCCCGTCCGTTTGCCTGACCTATTGCTGCTTGCCACGAGGCTACCCATGACCCGCGAAGAATTCCTGCGCCTGGCCGCTGCCGGCTACAACCGCATTCCCCTGGCCTGCGAAACCCTGGCCGACTTTGACACGCCGCTGTCGATCTACCTGAAACTGGCCGACCAGCCCAACTCGTACCTGCTCGAATCGGTGCAGGGCGGCGAGAAGTGGGGCCGTTACTCGATGATTGGCCTGCCGTCGCGCACCGTGATGCGTGTGCACGGTTACCACGTCAGCATCCTGCGGGATGGCGTGGAGGTGGAAAGCCACGATGTCGAAGACCCGCTGGCCTTCGTCGAAACCTTCAAGGACCGTTACAAGGTTGCCGATATCCCCGGCCTGCCGCGCTTCAACGGCGGCCTGGTCGGCTACTTCGGCTACGACTGCGTGCGCTATGTGGAAAAGCGCCTGGGCGCCAGCCCCAACCCGGACCCGCTGGGCGTGCCGGATATCCTGCTGATGGTGTCCGATGCGGTGGTGGTGTTCGACAACCTGGCGGGCAAGATGCACGCGATCGTGCTGGTCGACCCGGCTCAAGAGCAGGCTTTCGAACAGGGCCAGGCGCGCCTGCAAGGCCTGCTGGAAACCCTGCGTCAGCCGATCACCCCACGCCGTGGCCTGGACCTGAGTGGCCCGCAGGCTGGCGAACCGGAGTTCCGTTCCAGTTACACCCGCGAGGATTACGAGAACGCCGTCGGCCGTATCAAGGAATACATCCTGGCCGGTGACTGCATGCAGGTGGTGCCGTCGCAGCGCATGTCGATCGACTTCAAGGCTGCGCCAATCGACCTGTATCGCGCGCTGCGCTGCTTCAACCCGACGCCGTACATGTACTTCTTCAACTTTGGTGACTTCCATGTGGTCGGCAGCTCGCCCGAGGTGCTGGTGCGCGTCGAGGACAACCTGGTCACCGTTCGCCCGATTGCCGGCACCCGCCCGCGTGGTGCTACCGAAGAGGCCGACCGCGCGCTGGAAGACGACCTGCTGTCGGATGACAAGGAAATTGCCGAGCATTTGATGCTGATCGACCTGGGCCGTAACGACGTTGGTCGCGTTTCCTCGACCGGCAGCGTACGCCTGACCGAAAAGATGGTGATCGAGCGTTACTCCAACGTGATGCACATTGTCTCCAACGTCACCGGCCAGCTGCGCGAAGGGCTGACGGCGATGGACGCGCTGCGGGCGATCCTGCCGGCCGGTACGCTTTCGGGTGCGCCGAAGATTCGTGCGATGGAGATCATCGACGAGCTGGAGCCGGTCAAGCGTGGGGTTTACGGTGGCGCCGTCGGTTACTTCGCATGGAATGGCAACATGGATACCGCCATTGCGATCCGTACTGCCGTGATCAAGGACGGTGAGCTGCATGTGCAGGCGGGGGGCGGCATCGTTGCCGACTCGGTGCCGGCGCTGGAGTGGGAAGAGACCATCAACAAGCGCCGGGCGATGTTCCGCGCGGTGGCGCTGGCTGAGCAGACTTCGGCCAAATAAATGTTGATCGGGGCTGCTTTGCAGCCCTTCGCGGGATGCCCGCTCCCACAGGGTGATCACATGCTGCAAGGCCTGTGCAGTACCTGTGGGAGCGGGCGAGCCCGCGAAGGGCCGCAAAGCGGCCCCATCAATTCAAAAGTCGACGCTGACGCCCAAACTCACTCCCTGCTGCGTCAACTCATCACTCTTGCGCCAGTTGTAGTTGCCGCGCAAATGCACCCCCGCCACCACTTCATGGCTCACCCCCAGGCTCGCCCGGGTCTGGTCGCTGTGCGGCGTATACCCGGTCAGGGTGAAGTCATTCGCCGGCAGGCTGGTCAGGTGCATTGTCACATCCTGCTGGTCATCTTCGAATTCATGCTCCTGCGCCACCTCGGCGAACAGCCGGGTACTCGGCAGCACCTGCACACTGCCCAGCAACCCCACGCCCAAACGGCGTGAGGTACGTTCCTGATCATCGAAGCCCAGTGCCGTCGAGCGCCCGCTCTTCTCGTCATAGCCATCCACCTTCACCCGCGCATAATCGGCGCTGATGAACGGCGCCAGCTGCCAGCTGCTGCCCTCGGCCGCCAGGTTGTAGCCCAGCCGCCCCGACATCGCCCAGGCCTCGCCATCGGTGTCACCCTTTTCGCTGCGGTCGTTCACGCCAAGGGCGAAGGTGCGCTTGAGGTCGCTGTAATCAAGATGCCCGGCGGTCAGCGCCGCATCGGCCCACCAGCGGTCCTGGCGGTATTGGGCGAAGGCGCTGGCCAGGTAGCTGTCCAGCTTGTAGTCCGAGTCCTGTGCGCCGGCCTCCAGTTTCTGCCGGTACACGCCGCCGGCCAGGCCCAGGCGCCAGGCATCGTTCAGGCGGTAGCTGCCACCCAGGGTCAGGTTGTAGCCGCGCCCATCGCCGCTGGCTGCGCTGCGCTGGCCGTCGAAGTCCAGGTCCTGGGCGCCGTTGGCGACAAAGGCTTGCCACTGGCCCACCGCCTGCCAGGGTGTCTGCCACTGGTTGCGCAATTCGTCCTGGTGGGCGCGCACACTGGCGTGGGCCATTTCGGGCAGCAGGGTAAGTTCCCACGGGGCGGAAAGGATCGAGTAGCCGTAGTCGGCAATCAGTTGCTGGCCGGCGATGGTCGGGTGCACCGAGTCGTTGAACAGCAGCTTGGTCGGGTCCGGCGTGGTGCCGTTGGCGCCATACACCGGGTTTTCCACGCAGCCTTCACCGCTGTAACAGGTGCCGACCAGATTCTGGCCGGTGGCCAGGCCGAACTGCTCGGGGCTGGCCAGTGCTTCGCTCAGTAGCACCGGGATGTTCAGTGGAATGATTTCGGCATCGATCTGTCGCAGTTGGCCGAGCAGCGACTGGTTGAAGGCACCGGACAGCAGCGACAGCGGGTTCTCTTGCGGCGTACCGCTGAAGTTCGGCGTCTGCCCCAGATCGGGCAGCAGCCAGACCATGATGTAGCGGGCGCCACCTTGCTGCAGGGCTTGGGCACTGGCGGCCAGGCGGGCCCCTGCAGCTACGGCATCAGCCGGACTGTTGACCAGGCCTTGCAGGAAGTCGTTGCCGCCGCCGGTCAGGTAGTACAGCGCGTTGGGGTCGGCACGCAGGCCGTTGGCCAGGTAGCCCGGCTTTTCTCGCAGTATCAGCCCGGCGCCGGGGCGCCCTGGTGGAATGATGGTTTCGGATGTGGTGGTGATCGAATCCAGGGGATCTGCTGGGTGGTGTAACCGCCGACTGCCCAGTTGTTGCCATCAGGCACCCCAAGGATGGGGTTGATCGGCGAGGTCGAGGGGCCCAGCGCACCCGGGGCCACGCCCAATCGTCCGCCCAGGATCATGGGTGACACGGGTGCATAATTGCCGTTGGCATCGCGGTTGGTGAAACGTATGCCGCCAAACTGCCCCGAGTCGCTGAGGCTGTCGCCGAATACGATCATGTTGGAGTAGGGCGAGGGCGCTGCGAACGCCTGGCTGCAGGCCAGTGCCAGTGAGGCGAGGGTAAAGCGCGATAACGGTGCTTTTCGCATCGGTGAACATCCTTTTCTTTGTTGTTATGAAGGACAACCCGATCGACCATAGCAAATCGCAGTGCATCCCTCCCAAGTCCATTCGTTTCCCCGTGTTTACAGGCATATTGCGCCCGCCGCCCCGGTAGGCTACTGTGCCGTGACGTATGAGCGAGACCTATCCTGTGTTGATCGTCAGCAAACTCTTGATGCGCGTTATCAAGGCCCACGCCCGTTGGCGTTGGCGCGCCTGACTTTATCCCCTGCCGGCCCGTCCGGCCCGCCCCCGTTTGCCTTCCTCTCTACCGCCCCCTGTGGCCAAGCCGCGCCTGTTGGCGGGGGCAGGAAGGTTCGAATTCTGAAGTCAGTAGATTCAAGAGGTTTAACCCGATGTTACTGATGATCGACAATTACGACTCATTTACTTACAACGTCGTTCAGTACCTTGGCGAGCTGGGTGCCGAGGTCAAGGTCATTCGCAATGACGAAATGACCATCGCCCAGATCGAAGCCCTCAACCCCGAGCGCATCGTCGTATCTCCGGGCCCGTGCACGCCGAGCGAGGCGGGCGTGTCCATCGAGGCCATCCTGCATTTTGCCGGCAAGCTGCCAATCCTGGGCGTGTGCCTGGGCCACCAGTCCATCGGTCAGGCCTTTGGCGGTGACGTGGTGCGTGCCCGCCAGGTGATGCACGGCAAGACCAGCCCGGTATATCACCGTGACCTGGGTGCGTTCGCCGGCCTCAACAACCCGTTGACCGTGACCCGTTACCACTCGCTGGTGGTAAAGCGCGAAACCCTGCCCGAGTGCCTGGAAGTGACCGCCTGGACCGCCCATGCCGACGGTTCGGTCGACGAGATCATGGGCTTGCGCCACAAGACACTGAATATCGAAGGGGTGCAGTTCCACCCCGAATCGATCCTGACCGAACAGGGCCACGAACTGTTCGCCAACTTCCTCAAGCAGACCGGCGGCCGCCGCTAAGGATCGAACATGGATATCAAGAGCGCGTTGAGCCGTATCGTCGGCCAACTGGACCTGTCCACCGAAGAAATGCGCGACGTCATGCGCCAGATCATGACCGGCCAGTGCAGCGAAGCGCAGATCGGTGCTTTTCTGATGGGCATGCGCATGAAGAGCGAAAGCATCGACGAGATTGTCGGTGCGGTGTCGGTGATGCGCGAGCTGGCTGACAAGGTCGAACTGCAAAGTCTCGATGGCGTGGTCGATATCGTCGGTACCGGCGGTGATGGTGCCAACATCTTCAACGTGTCGACCGCCTCGTCGTTTGTTCTGGCGGCGGCGGGTTGCACCGTGGCCAAGCACGGCAACCGCGCAGTGTCGGGCAAGAGCGGCAGTGCCGACCTGCTGGAAGCCGCCGGTATCTACCTTAACCTGACGCCCACCCAGGTGGCCCGCTGCATCGATAGCCTGGGCATCGGCTTCATGTTCGCGCAAAGCCATCACTCGGCCATGAAGCACGCTGCAGGCCCGCGTCGCGATCTGGGGCTGCGTACCCTGTTCAACATGCTCGGCCCGCTTACGAATCCGGCCGGGGTGAAGCACCAGGTGGTCGGTGTATTCGCCCAGACCCTGTGCCGCCCGTTGGCGGAAGTACTGCAGCGCCTGGGCAGCAAGCACGTGCTGGTTGTGCACTCGAAGGACGGCCTGGACGAGTTCAGCCTGGCCGCGCCGACCTTCGTCGCCGAATTGAAGCATGGCGAAATCACCGAGTACTGGGTTGAGCCGGAAGACCTCGGCATGAAAAGCCAGAGCCTGCACGGTCTGGCCGTCGAGAACCCGCAGGCGTCGCTGGAGCTGATTCGCGATGCGCTGGGCCGACGCAAGACCGAAAATGGCCAGAAGGCTGCCGAGATGATCGTGCTCAATGCGGGCGCGGCGCTGTATGCCGCCGACCATGCCATGAGCCTGAAAGCCGGGGTTGAACTGGCCCACGACGTACTGCACACCGGGCTGGCCTGGGAGAAGCTGCAGGAGCTGGGTGCCTTTACTGCAGTATTCAAGGTGGAGAACGAAGCATGAGTGTGCCGACGGTGCTGGAAAGGATCATTGCCCGCAAGTTTCAGGAAGTGGCCGAGCGCAGCGCGCGCGTCAGCCTCGCCGAACTGGAGGGCCTGGCCAAGGCTGCCGACGCCCCGCGTGGCTTTGCCAAAGCCCTGATCGAGCAAGCCGCGCGCAAGCAGCCGGCGGTCATTGCCGAAATCAAGAAGGCTTCGCCAAGCAAGGGCGTGATCCGCGAAAACTTCGTGCCGGCGGAAATCGCCGTCAGCTACGAGAAGGGCGGGGCGACTTGCCTGTCGGTACTGACCGACGTGGACTACTTCCAGGGCGCCGACGAGTACCTGCAGCAGGCCCGCGCCGCGGTGTCGCTGCCGGTGATCCGTAAGGACTTCATGGTCGACCCGTACCAGATCGTCGAAGCCCGGGCCCTTGGTGCGGACTGTGTGCTGCTGATCGTGTCGGCGCTGGATGACGTGAAAATGGCCGAACTGGCGGCCACGGCCAAGGATGTCGGTCTCGACGTGCTGGTAGAAGTGCATGACGGCGATGAACTGGAGCGCGCTTTGAAAACCCTGGATACACCGCTGGTGGGGGTGAACAACCGCAACCTGCACACCTTCGAGGTCAGCCTGGAAACCACCCTCGATCTGCTGCCGCGTATTCCGCGTGACCGCCTGGCGATTACCGAGAGCGGCATCCTGAACCGGGCCGATGTGGAGCTGATGGCGATCAATGAGGTCTATTCGTTCCTGGTGGGTGAGGCGTTCATGCGCGCCGAACAGCCAGGGCTGGAACTGCAACGGTTGTTCTTCCCGGACCAGGTGAAGAAGACTGTTCAGCAACTGGACTGATCAAGCGAAGCCGGCGTTGTTGCCGGCTTTTTTATATGCCTGCTATGGCCCCATTCGCGGGTGAACCCGCTCCCACAGGTACTCCACAGGTCTTGAACACCGTGGTTATCCTGTGGGAGCGGGTTCACCCGCGAAGAGGCCCTTGAAAACAATATCAAAGGTGGATCAATGACCGATCACCCCCTTGCCCTGACCGTCGAACAAGGCCTGCACGCCGAACAGGAACTGCTGGCCGCCGTCTGCCGCGGCGAGCGCGACAGTGGCGTGCTGTTCTGGCGCCCGACCGACCACGCCCTGGTCATGCCCCGGCGCATGAGCCGTGTGGACAACTTCGAAGCCGCCTGCGCGGAGCTGGCGATTGCCGGCTGGCCGGTGCTGCTGCGCGAAACCGGCGGCGAGCCGGTGCCACAGTCGCACGCCACCGTGAACGTCGCCCTGGTCTATGTCGCCCCGCGCAGCGAAGGTGACCATGGCCGTATCGAAAACGCCTACGAGCGGCTGTGCCTGCCGCTGTGCGAGGTGCTGCGCGAGTGGGGCGGGGTGGCGTCGGTCGGCGAAATCGACGGGGCCTTCTGCGACGGCCGCTACAACGTCAACCTCAATGGTCGCAAACTGGTGGGCACTGCCCAACGCTGGCGCCAGGGGCTGGGCGGCAAGCGCCCGGTGGTGCTGGTGCACGGGGCGCTGCTGCTGGATAACGAGCGGGAGGCGATGGTGGCAGCGGTCAACCGCTTCAACGAGTGCTGCGAACTGGAGCAGCGCTGCCGCGCCGATGCGCATATTGCCCTGCACGAAGTGGCACCCGCGGCGCCCTGGTTCGAGCGCCTGTCGCAGGCCTATGCCAAAGTGCTGGCCGACCTGCCGAGGGACTAGCGGGTACCGTAGACCACCATGGTCTTGCCTTTGACCTGCACCAGGCTGCGTTCTTCCAGGTCCTTGAGGACGCGGCCGACCATTTCCCGGGAGCAACCGACGATACGGCCGATTTCCTGACGGGTGATCTTGATCTGCATGCCGTCGGGGTGGGTCATGGCGTCGGGTTGCTTGCACAGCTCCAGCAGGCAACGGGCGACGCGCCCGGTGACGTCGAAGAACGCCAGGTCGCCGACCTTGCGCGTGGTGTTGCGCAGGCGCTGGGCCATCTGGCTGCCCAGGGCGTACAGGATTTCCGGGTCCTGGCGCGCCAGTTCTCGAAACTTTTCGTAACTTATTTCGGCTACTTCGCATTCGGTCTTGGCGCGCACCCAGGCACTGCGCTGCTGGTCACCCTCGACCGGTTCGAACAGGCCCAGCTCGCCGAAGAAGTCGCCATTGTTGAGGTAGGCGATGATCATTTCATGGCCTTCATCGTCTTCGATGAGGATGGTGACCGAACCGTTGATGATGAACGACAGTGTCTCGGCCCGGTCGCCGGCGCACATGATGTTGCTTTTGGCGGTATAGCGGCGGCGCTGGCAGTGCGCCAGCAGCCTGTCGATGTTCTTGATCTTTGCGGGTAGGGCGGAGGCAACCATCACGAAATCCTGTTCGATACGACGCATAGGCTTTTTATAAAGGTTGGCTGGCGGAGTGCGCCAGTCATTTGGCGCCAGCTTATCAGACACTACAGGATGTTTCGGTACTAAACCGACACGACTCGTACTTTTCCCACGGCCGCACAAGGTCTAAGCTGACACCCTTTTCCGAATATCAGGAGTCCGGGTAGATGAAGGCACGTATCCAGTGGGCCGGTGAGGCGATGTTCCTCGGCGAATCGGGGAGCGGCCATGTCGTCGTGATGGACGGCCCGCCCGAGGCCGGCGGCCGCAACCTGGGTGTGCGCCCGATGGAAATGCTGTTGCTGGGCCTGGGTGGTTGCAGCAGCTTCGACGTGGTCAGCATTCTGAAGAAATCGCGCCAGGCGGTGGAAAGCTGCGAGGCGTTCCTTGAGGCGGAGCGTGCGAGCGAAGACCCGAAGGTGTTTACCAAGATCCACATGAACTTCGTGGTGAAGGGGCGTGGGCTGAAAGAGGCTCAGGTCAAGCGTGCGGTGGAGCTGTCGGCGGAGAAGTATTGCTCGGCCTCGATCATGCTCGAGCGTGCCGGGGTTGAGATTACCCACGGGTACGAGATTGTAGAGCTGGGTTGAACAGTAAATGTTTGGGGCTGCGTTGCAGCCCATCGCCGGCAAGCCAGCTCCCACAGGAATAGCACATGGCTTGAGGTCAATGCGGTCGCGGTGGGAGCTGGCTTGCCGGCGATGGGGCGCGGAGCGGCCCCGACAATTTCAGCTACGAAGTGCAGGCAGTGCAGCCCGCACCCATCCCGGCAAACAACCGCGCAGCACCCGGCTCAACCGCTCCCGCCGCTTCTGGTAAACCAGCCCCAACCCGATAACCCCCAGCCCGATCAGGGTTACCACCACCGGGAACAGCAGCGACTCGGCAAATACCTCGTACGACAGATACCCCAGGTAAGCTGCCACGCCCAACGCCCCGAACACCATGAACACCGGCCGACGCAACAGCACTGCCATACCCATCAGGGCAATATTGATCAGGCAGTACAGGGCCTTGCCCAACTCGCTGCCGCTGTCCACCAGCGTCAGCCCGCCCCAGAATGCCGCCAGCCCGGCCAGGTAACCCCAGTGGGCGTAGTCTTCACGGGTGCGACCATCCACTGCGACGAACACGGCCAGCATCCCCAGCCCGAACCACAACGAAACCTCGCGGCGTTGCTCCCAGCTGAATGGCGAACCGAAGAACCATTCGCTCAGGTCCATCGACATGAACCACAAGGCCACGGCAATCGGCATGACGATGAACGGGTAGGGAATCAGCCTCAGCATCAACAACCCGGCGAGTACTGTGGCCGCTTCCATTGCCAGCCAGCCGCCCTGCACGTAGGTGTAGTACTGGTGATAGCTGGCCTGCGCATCATCCATCGGCCACCAGCCGGCCAGCCGTTCGATGGCGAATACCGCCAGCGGCACGATGCTGACCGCTACCGCCGCCAGTACCCCGGCCGCGACGGGTTGGGCGCGCCGTTGCAGGTTAACGGCGAACAGCGTGAGCAACAGGATATAGAGGCTGGCGATGACCAGCAGCGCCCAGTCGCCGATGCGCATCCAGGCTTCGGTGAGCAACCAGCCCATTGCGGCCATGATGAGCAGGGCGCCAAAGTAAAAAGCGACATGGGCCAGCTGGAAGCTGCCACGTTGTGCCGGTTGCTGGCGCAGGAAGGCCAGCAGGGCCTGGTCCTGGCCCGGCTGGAGAATGCCGGCTTGCACGGCGCGCGCCAGGTCCTTGGCGTCGAAACGGTCCGTCATGGTGATGTCTTCAGATACGGTAGGTGCTCTTGGTCATGACCTTGGCCAACAGGCTCATGCCAAAGCGGACAGGGGCGGGGAAGCGATAACCGCCGGCTTCCAGTGCAGACTCGGCGTGCTGTTCCTCATCGACACGCATCTGTTCGAGGATGGCCCGGGACTTTTCGTCTTCCTGCGGGATTTGCTCAAGGTGTTCGTCGAGGTGCTTGCACACCTGGTGCTCGGTTGCGGCGACGAAGCCCAGGCTGACCTTGTCGCTGACCAGCCCGGCGAGTGCGCCGATACCGAACGACATGCCGTAGAACAACGGGTTGAGCACGCTGGGGTGGCTGTTCAGCTGGCGAATACGCTGTTCGCACCAGGCCAGGTGGTCCACTTCTTCCTCGGCGGCGTGTTCCATGGCCTTGCGTACTTCAGGCAGCTTGGCGGTCAGGGCCTGGCCCTGATACAGCGCCTGGGCGCAGACCTCACCGGTGTGGTTGATACGCATCAGCCCGGCAACATGGCGGGCCTGCTGCTCGTCCAGGTCGACGTCCGGCTGTACGATGGCCGGCGACGGGCGGGCGGGTTGGCCGCTGAAGGGCAGCAAGGTGCGCATGGCGGTATCGGCCTGCAGCAACAAGCGGTCAAGCGGCGAGTAGTGACGTTCGGTAGCCATCGGGCACCTCCGCAAGAATGTGCCCGACAGTTTACCGCAATAGTGGCAGGGTCGCTTGCCGTGGATCAGCCCGGCGGCCAGTGCATCTGGCGCTGGCCAAGCACGTGCATGTGGATGTGGTAGACGGTCTGGCCGCCTTGCTCGTTGCAGTTCATGACCACGCGGAAGCCGTCCTCGCAGCCAAGTTCCTTGGCCAGGCGCTGGGCGGTGAACAAGATGTGGCCAGCCAGGCCTTTGTCTTCTTCGGTCAAGTCATTGAGGGTGCGGATGTGCTTTTTCGGAATGACCAGAAAATGCACCGGCGCCTGGGGGGCGATATCGTGGAACGCCAGAACCTGGTCGTCCTCGTAGATGATCTTCGCCAGGGATTTCCCGGTTGATGATCTTGATGAATAAATCGTCCACAGCACTTGCTCCATGGTGAGGGTCGGGCCGAGTGTACTCAGCCGGGCGCCGCTCGCCCAGTGGCTATTCCATGCCGACCGGGCAATAGCGGCGGTGGATCGCCCCGGCCAGCTTGCGCACCAGCCAGCGCGGCAACAGGCGCGGGGCGAACGCCAGCCAGCGGTTGCGCCGGCCGGGCAGGATCAGTGCGCGGTTCTTGTCCAGCGCGCGCACAGTGTACAGCGCCACTTCCTCAGGGCTTAGGCAGCGCGGCTTGCCATCCAGCCGTGGAATGCGCCGGCGCGAGGAGCGCACCGGGCCGGGGCACAGTACCGAGACCTTGATGCCGGTGCGCTTGAGTTCTTCACGCAAGGCCTGGGAAAAGCTCAGCACATAGGCCTTGCTGGCGGCATAGGTGGCCATCCACGGGCCAGGCGCCACCCCGGCAAGCCCGGCGACATTGAGGATCTGCCCGCCACCCTGCACCGCCATCAGGTTACCGATGGCGTGGCACAGGCGGCTCAGGGCCAGCACGTTGACTTCCAGCAGGTCCTGCTCGTCGGCCCACTCATGGGCCAGGAATGGCCCGTAGGTGCGCAGGCCGGCACAATTGACCAGCAGGTCGATGCGCCGCTCGCCTTCTTCCAGTTCCAGCACGAAGCCCGAAAGGCGTAACGGCTGGCTGAGGTCGCAGGCTCGGAACAACACCTCGACCCCGAAGCGTTGGGTTAGCTCGATGGCCACTGGCTCCAGCGTTTCACGCTGGCGTGCCACCAGGATCAGGTTGCGCCCGCGCCGCGCCAGGGCTTCCGCCAGGGCCAGGCCCAGGCCGCTGGAAGCACCAGTGATCATGGCGTAACGGGTCATGCAGGGCTCCTGGGGGCTGAAGAGGGCGCCTAGTGTACAGCTTGGCCGGGCAAGGTGTTGCCTTTTGCTACAAGGTACACGCGCGCAGGGCCTGGCAGCGTTCCAGAGCGTTCCGGTACTCGTCATGCAGCCGCCCGATCAGCGCGCTGGCGCTGGGCAGGTCGTCGATACCGCCGACCCCCTGGCCCGCCGACCACACGGTCTTCCAGGCCTTGGCTTCGTCGTCGAGCGGCTTGAGCTTGCCTTGCTCGTGGCCGTCCTTGAGGGCGTTCATGTCGTAGCCGGCCTGCTCCAGGCTCGGGCGCAGGAAGCTGGCAGGGACGCCGGACACCGCCGGGGTGTGGATGATGTCGGCGGCATGGGCATCGAGCAGCATCTGCTTGTAGGCGCCCGGGGCCTGGCTTTCGGCCGTGGCGATGAAGCGGGTGCCCATGTATGCAAGGTCGGCGCCCAGCATTTGCGCGGCGAGGATCTCGTGCCCGTGGTTGAGACAGCCGGCCAGCAGCAGGGTCCTGTCGAAGAACTGACGAATTTCCGCGGCCAGGGCGAACGGGCTCCAGGTGCCGGCATGCCCGCCTGCGCCGGCGGCGACGGCGATCAGGCCATCGACACCGGCTTCGGCGGCTTTCTCGGCGTGGCGGCGGGTGGTGACATCGTGGAACACCAGGCCGCCGTAACCGTGCACGGCATCGACCAGTTCCTTGACCGCGCCCAGGCTGGTAATGACGATCGGCACGCGGTGTTCCACGCACAAGGCCAGGTCGGCCTGCAGGCGCGGGTTGGTCGGGTGGACGATCAGGTTGACGGCGTAAGGCGCTGGCGCCTGCAGCAGTGCCAGGCCTGCCTCGATTTCCTCCAGCCAGGCCTTGAAGCCGGCGCTGTCACTCTGGTTCAGGGCCGGGAAGCTGCCGACCACGCCGCTGGCGCAACAGGCCAGTACCAGCCTGGGGTTGGAGATCAGGAACATCGGTGCTGCAACCACAGGCAGGCGCAGGCGTTGTTCGAGGGAGGCAGGTAGCGACATGGCAAGGCTCCTTGAGCGGGTGGCTATGTCAGAACGGTTTGACCACCACCAGAATTACGATACCCAGCAGGAACAGCACGGGTACTTCGTTGAACCAGCGGTAGTAGACGTGGCTGCGGGTGTTGCTGCCGCTGGCGAAGCGTTTGCGCTGTGCGCCGCACATGTGATGGTAGACAGTCAGCAGGATGACCAGGGTCAGCTTGGCATGCAGCCAGCCCTGGCTGAGCCAGCCGGGCGTGAGGTAGAGCATCCACGCGCCGAACACGTAGGTGGCGATCATCGCCGGGTTCATGATGCCGCGAAACAGCTTGCGCTCCATGGTCACGAAGCGTTCCTGGCTGATGCTGTCCTGGCTTTGGGCGTGGTAGACGAACAGCCGCGGCAGGTAGAAAAGACCTGCGAACCAGCAGACCACGCTGACGATATGCAGCGCTTTGATCCATAGGTAAAGCATGGGGGAGTTCCTTCAGGTAATACACGGTCGTCAGATAGTAGTGGTCAAGCGCCCGAAGGGTCACCCGGAGAGTTGTTACAGGCGCCTTGCGCCCCTATTATCGTGCGCTTTCCAGACGGCTCGTTGATAAGGGGCAAGCGTTATGATCAAGGTCGGTATCGTCGGCGGCACGGGTTACACCGGCGTCGAACTGTTGCGTCTGCTGGCACAGCATCCACAGGCTGAAGTGGCGGTCATCACTTCGCGCTCCGAGGCAGGCGTTGCAGTGGCGGACATGTACCCGAACCTGCGCGGCCACTATGACGGGCTCGCATTCAGCGTGCCGGACAGCAAGACCCTGGCCGCCTGTGATGTGGTGTTCTTCGCCACCCCGCATGGTGTTGCCCACGCCCTGGCCGGCGAGCTGCTGGCGGCCGGTACCAAGGTGATCGACCTGTCGGCCGACTTCCGCCTGCAGGACGCCGCCGAGTGGGGCAAGTGGTACGGCCAGCCGCACGGTGCGCCAGAGCTGCTCAAGGACGCGGTGTACGGCCTGCCTGAAGTCAACCGCGAGAAGATTCGCCAAGCGCGCCTGATCGCAGTGCCGGGTTGCTACCCGACCGCCACCCAGCTGGGCTTCCTGCCGTTGCTGGAGGTCTGGACTGGCCGACCCGTCGCGCCTGATCGCCGACTGCAAGTCGGGTGTCAGTGGCGCTGGCCGTGGCGCGGCGGTGGGTTCGCTGTTCTGCGAAGCTGGCGAAAGCATGAAGGCCTACGCCGTCAAGGGTCATCGCCACCTGCCGGAAATCAGCCAGGGGCTGCGCCTGGCCGCCGGCAAGGATATCGGCCTGACCTTCGTTCCGCACCTGACGCCGATGATCCGTGGCATTCACGCGACCCTGTACGCTACCGTCGCCGACACCTCGGTCGACCTGCAGGCGCTGTTCGAGAAGCGCTACGCCGATGAACCGTTCGTCGACGTCATGCCGGCTGGCAGCCATCCGGAGACCCGCAGCGTGCGCGGCGCCAACGTCTGCCGCATTGCCGTTCATCGCCCGCAGGGTGGCGACCTGGTGGTGGTGTTGTCGGTGATCGACAACCTGGTCAAGGGCGCGTCCGGCCAGGCGGTGCAGAACCTCAACATCCTGTTCGGCCTGGATGAGCGCATGGGCCTGTCCCACGCAGGCTTGTTGCCATAAGCAGCTAGCGTTCTAAAAGGCCCGCGTCGTGCGGGCCTTTTTGTATGTCGCGACTAAAGCCGCACAATTCTTGACCGATTTTCTCGGGAAAGCGGATAATGCGCGTCATCGAGTTTTATGGCGGCTACCGCGCCGGGAGAATCAACATGAGCGTCGAAACCTTCACCCCCACGGCTTTGGAATTCACCCACGGCGCTGCACAAAAGGTGAAGAACCTGGTTTCCGAGGAAGGCAACGATCGTCTGAAGCTGCGAGTGTTCGTCACCGGTGGCGGCTGCTCGGGCTTCCAGTACGGCTTCACCTTCGATGAAGACGTAGCCGAAGACGATACCATCGTAGAGCGCGAGGGTGTTTCCCTAGTGGTTGACCCGATGAGCTTCCAATACCTGGCTGGCGCCGAAGTGGATTACCAGGAAGGCCTGGAAGGTTCGCGCTTCGTGATCAAGAACCCGAATGCTGCTACCACCTGCGGCTGCGGTTCCTCGTTCTCGATCTGAGGCCTGGCCATACGAAAACGCCGCGCAATTGCGCGGCGTTTGCTTTCCGGGGTAGTGCTCAGGCCGGGTAGATTGCGCCGAGTACGCGCAGGCCCTTGGCCGCTGTCACGCTTGGGCGGTTGGCGGCGATGCCTTCCAGGCAACAGTGGGCCAGCCAGGCGAAGGCCATGGCTTCGACCCAGTCCGGGTCAACACCATGGGCGCCTGTGCTGGCGACACGGGCGTCGGGCAGTAACTGGCCGAGGCGTGCCATGAGGGCGCCGTTACGCGCGCCGCCACCGCAGACCAGCAGGGCTTCGGTGCCTTGCTGGGCATAGCGCAGTGAGTCGATGATGCTGCGTGCGGTCAGCTCCAGCAATGTCGCCTGCACATCCTCATCGTGATAAGCGGGCAGGCGGGCCAGGTGGCTATCCAGCCAAGCCAGGTTGAACACTTCGCGGCCGGTACTCTTCGGGCCGCTACCGGCGAAGAACGGATCGGCTAGCAGTGCGCTGAGCAATTCGGGCAGCACCACACCCGAGGCAGCCCAGGCCCCATCCGCATCGTAGGCCTGGCCGCGCTTGCGCTCGATCCAGGCGTCCAGCAGCACGTTGCCCGGGCCGCAGTCGAAGCCGTGGACTGGCTTGTCGTGTTCGATCAGGCTGAGGTTGCTGAAACCGCCCACGTTGAGGATGGCCAGGCGCTGGCCGAGGTGGCTGAACAGGGTTTCATGGAAGGCCGGCACCAGTGGCGCGCCTTGGCCACCGGCCGCCACATCGCGACGGCGGAAGTCAGCGACCACGCTGATGCCGGTAAGCTCGGCCAACAGCGCAGGGTTGCCGATCTGCACGGTAAAACCGCGTGCGGGTTCGTGGCGGATGGTCTGGCCGTGGCTGCCGATGGCACGAATGGCATCGGCCTGCAGCCCTTGCTTTGCCAGCAGCTGGCGGATGCCTTCGCCTGCCAGGCTGGCCCAGCGGTTTTCTGCCAGTGCGGCGCGGGCGATCTCGTCAGGGCCGCTGCTGCAAAGGCTTAGCAGGTCCCGGCGCAGGTCGCCGGGCATGGGCAGGTAATGGGTGGCGAGCAGTTCGAGCTGCTCGCCTTGATCGATCAGGGCAATGTCCAGGCCATCGAGGCTGGTGCCGGACATCACCCCCAGGTAGAGCGCCATGGGCTTAGCGCTTGTTCGCTGCGAGCAGGGTGGCCTTTTCCTGATCCATGCGGGCGATCAGGGGCTGGCTCTGCTGCAGGAAACGCTGGCGCTCGTTTCTGGCGATCGGGTCGGCCATCGGCACCTTCTGGCTCAGCGGGTCAACGTGCACACCGTTTACCTGGAACTCGTAGTGCAAGTGCGGGCCGGTGGACAGGCCGGTAGTGCCGATATAGCCGATGATCTGGCCCTGCTTGACCGAGCTGCCGGTCTTGATGCCCTTGGCAAAGCCCTGCATGTGGCCGTACAGCGTCTTGTAGCGGTTGCCGTGCTGGATGATCACTGTGTTGCCATAACCACCGCGGCGCCCGGCCAGCTCGATGCGGCCGTCACCGGCTGCCTTGATCGGCGTGCCGCGTGGGGCGGCGTAGTCGACACCTTTATGGGCACGGATCTTGTTCAGGATCGGGTGCTTGCGGCCGGCGGAGAAACGCGAGCTGATGCGGGCGAAATCGACCGGGGTACGGATGAATGCCTTGCGCAGGCTGTTGCCATCGGCGGTGTAGTAGCTGGTGTTGCCCTGCTTGTTGGTATAACGCACGGCGGTGTAGGTCTTGCCGCGGTTGGTGAAGCGCGCGGACAGGATGTTGCCGGTACCAACGACCTTGCCGTCCATCACCTTCTGCTCATAGACCACGTCGAATTCATCGCCCGGGCGAATATCCTGGGCGAAATCGATGTCGTAACCCAGCACGCGGGCCATGTCCATGGTCATGCTGTGGGACAGACCGGCGCGCTGGGCCGAGGCCGACAGCGAACTTTTGATCACGCCGTGGGCGTAGGCGGTACGTACTAACGGCTTGCTGATTTCGCGGTTGAAGGTATAGCCCTTGTCGGTCTTGGTCAGGCGAATGGTTTCGAGGTTGCTGACCTTGCTATGCAGGCTGGCCAGCTGGCCGTCCTTGTCGAGCTCGAACTGCAGCACCTGGCCATGCTTGAGCTGGCTGAACTGCTTGGCCTGCTTGTTGCTGGCCAGCAGGTCGTGCACCGCATTGGTCGGCAGGCCGACCTTGGCGAACAGGGTCGAAAGGGTATCGCCACGGGCCACGGTGACTTCGCGGTGGCTGGGCGCCTTGGCGGCTTCGACGACCGGTGCAGCGGCAGGGGCTTCCTGCTCGACCTTCTGGGTTTCGGGGGCGGCGTCTTCGATCTGGGCGAATGGCGAGCCTTGCTCACCTTCGGCCTGCACCAGGGGTGCAGCGCGGGATTCGTCCTTCAACTGTTCGGCAGGGCTTTCCAGCTCGAGGTTGAGGGTGGTTTTCTTGGCTTCCACTTCGCTGGAGGGGAACACCAGCAGGGCCAGGCTGAGCAGGGCGGCGATGCCGCTGGCGGCCAACAGATGGCTTTTCGGATAAAGCGGGGGCGCTTTAGGCGGTTCGTTGGTCATGGGCAAGGTGACTTTGAAAAAGTGAAATGGAAAAGATGAATGACATGATGAAGATGAAATAACTGTATAAAATATAACCAAATCCATTTTCACGCAAGGGCGCGTAGACGCCGCAAGCCTGCGTTCGGGTCACATTCCTTTGCGAAACTTGTAATTGACGGCCGATCTTGTATGGTTGGCTCCCCCTGAATCTGAGCCTTGCGGGTTTGTCTATGAAGTCGGTTGAAGAGCAGCTGGCGCTTATCAAGCGCGGTGCGGAAGAAGTACTGGTCGAGTCGGAACTGGTGGAGAAGCTCAAGCGCGGCCAGCCTCTGCGCATCAAGGCCGGCTTCGACCCGACCGCGCCTGACCTGCACCTTGGGCACACGGTGCTGATCAACAAGCTGCGCCAGTTCCAGGATCTGGGGCACCAGGTCATCTTCCTGATCGGTGACTTCACCGGCATGATCGGCGACCCGAGCGGCAAGAGCGCGACGCGCCCGCCGCTGACCCGCGAGCAGGTGCTGGATAACGCCGAGACCTACAAGCAGCAGGTGTTCAAGATCCTCGACCCGGCCAAGACCGAGGTCGCCTTCAACTCCACCTGGATGGACAAGCTGACCCCGGCCGACTTCATTCGCCTGGCGTCGCAGTACACCGTGGCGCGCATGCTCGAGCGTGATGACTTCGACAAGCGCTACACCACCAACCAGCCGATCGCGATCCACGAGTTCCTGTACCCGCTGGTGCAGGGCTATGACTCGGTGGCGCTCAAGGCGGATGTCGAGCTGGGGGGGACCGATCAGAAGTTCAATCTGCTGATGGGGCGTGAGCTGCAGCGTGCCTATGGCCAGGAAGCGCAGAACATCGTGACCATGCCGCTGCTCGAAGGGCTCGACGGCGTGAAGAAGATGTCCAAGTCGCTGGGTAACTATGTTGGTATCCAGG